>JAICQP010000169.1 GCA_025937815.1 Gemmatimonadota bacterium | reverse complement strand
TTCCTTTATCGTGACAGCCCCTTTTTTCATGGGAAAGCGACAGAAGGAGAGCCTTTGACCGCCAAGTCGATCGGCCTGGAGAAGCACGGAATCGCGCCACGGCAGCACGTTCACGCCAATCTGCCCGTCCCTGCCCTCGTCGAGCATGCCCTCGGGCGCGGGGAAGGGCTGCTCGTCCGGTCCGGCGCGCTCGCCACCACCACGGGGGCCCGCACCGGCCGCTCCCCGGACGCGAAGTTCCTGGTGGACGACGGCGAGGTCCACGACGAGATCTGGTGGGGCGAGGTCAACAAGCCCATGCCGGTGGAGACCTTCGACCGCTTCCACCGCAGGGTAGTCGACTATCTGGCCGATCGGGAGCTCTACGTGTTCGACGGCTTCGCCGGCGCCGACCCCGAGTACCGCCTGCCGGTGCGGGTCGTCACCGAGACCGCCTGGCACAACCTGTTCGCTCACCAGCTGTTCCTACGCCCCGGCCGCGCCGAGCTCCCCGGGCACGAGGCAGAGTTCACGATCCTCCATGCGCCCCATCTCGAAGCCGATCCCGCCGACGGCACCGGCTCCGGAGCGTTCGTGCTCGCCGACCTGAGCCGTGGCCTGATCCTGATCGGCGGCACCCAGTACGCCGGGGAGATCAAGAAGTCGATCTTCAGCGTGATGAACTGGCTCATGCCGCACCGCGGGGTGCTGCCCATGCACTGCTCGGCGAATGTCGGCAGGGACGGCCACACGGCGCTCTTCTTCGGCCTGTCGGGAACCGGCAAGACGACGCTCTCCGCCGATCCGGAGCGGCGCCTCATCGGGGACGACGAGCATGGCTGGTCCACGAACGGCGTGTTCAACTTCGAGGGCGGTTGCTACGCAAAGTGCATCCGGCTCTCCCAGGAGAAGGAGCCCGAGATCTGGGCCGCGATCCGGTTCGGTTCGGTGGTCGAGAACGTGGTCGTCGATCCGGACACCCGGACGGTGGACTACGACGACGACTCGATCACCGAGAACACCCGCGTCGCGTATCCGGTGGACTTCATCCCCAACGCGTTGATCCCCGGGATAGGGGGCCATCCGCGCACGATCGTGTTCCTGACCGCCGACGCGTTCGGCGTGCTCCCTCCCATCGCGCGGCTCACTCGCGACCAGGCGATGTACCACTTCATCTCCGGCTACACCGCGAAGGTCGCCGGTACGGAGGCGGGGGTCACCGAGCCGAAGGCCACGTTCTCGGCGTGCTTCGGCGCGCCGTTTCTGCCCCTCCATCCGTCGCGCTACGCCGAGAAGCTCGGGAAGCGGCTCGATCAGCACGACACTTCTGTATGGCTCGTCAACACCGGCTGGACCGGCGGGCCGTACGGGGAGGGGCGCCGGATGGACCTCAGGCACACCCGGTCCATGGTGTCGGCCGCGATCGCCGGCGAGCTCGACAGGGTCGCGTTCTCGCCGCACCCCGTGTTCCGCGTGGAGGTCCCCGAACGGGTGCCGGGCGTTCCCGACCGGGTGCTCGATCCGCGCTCCACGTGGGAGGACCCCGCCGCCTACGACGCGAAGGCGACCCAGCTCGCGGAGCTGTTCCGGAAGAACTTCGAGAAATTCGGGAACGTGGCGAGCGAGGTCGCCAGGGCGGGGCCCAGAGCGGCCCGCTGAGCGGTTTGGTCCCCGGATCGCCCGCTTCCATCCCGCGCGCGTTGCCATTCGCCGTCGCGGCGTGTTGCTTGAACGGCGATCGCTGGGAGAACGCCTGACCTCGTGAACGACCCCGGGACCTCCGGGCCGCGCCGCCTGCGGGCCGCCGGCCTCTACTTCGCGGCCTGGACGGCGGTGGCGGTGTTCTTCGCCAGCCAGTGGCTCCTCTACAACCTTTACGACGATGCGCCCGAGCCGGGGCGCTTCCTCGCCGTCCTCTTCACAGACTGGTACGTGCGCGGCTTGGTGGCGGCGCCGTTCCTCCTCGTCGCACGACGTGCGCCTTTCCGCAGCGGCGCCCGTCTGCGCGCGGCCTCCGTCCATGTGCCAGCATCGATCGCGTTCGCGCTGATCAAGATCACGCTCTGCTGGTGGCTCGGCTTCGTGCTGCCCTGGCTCCAGCCGATCGGCTACCTGGACCTGCTCCTCGGCGAGATCCATCTGGACATCGCGACGTACTGGATCCTCCTCGGGCTGGTTCAGTGGCGCGACTCGCGCCGCCGGCTGCGCGAGCGGGAGCGCGAGGCGGCCCGGCTCGCACTCCAGTCCTCGCAGCTCGAGACGCGCCTCGCCAAGGCGCAGCTCGATTCCCTGAAGATGCAGCTCCAGCCGCACTTCCTCTTCAACACCCTCCACTCCGTGTCCGCGTTGATCCACGAAGACGACGAGGCCGCGGATCTGATGATCGCGAGGCTCAGCGACTTCCTGCGCCTCGTCATCGAGCACGCCGGCGAGCAGGAGGTCGCGCTGGTCCAGGAGCTCGAGTTTCTGAATCGCTACCTCGAGATACAGCAGGTGCGCTTCCAGGACCGCTTGCGCGTGGCCATCGACGTGGACCCGGAAACGCTGGGCGCGATGGTCCCCAACCTGGTGCTGCAGCCGCTGGTCGAGAACGCGATCCGGCACGCCGTCGAGCCGCGGGCGGCGGGCGGCCGCGTGGAGGTCTCCGCTAGTCGGCACGGGGAGACCCTGCGCCTGACCGTGCGGGACGACGGCCCTGGCCTCCGAGACGGAGCGCAGATGGTCTCCGGAGTGGGCCTGTCGAACACGCGCGCGCGCCTGGAGCAGCTCTACGGCGGGCACCAGACCCTGGAGATCGCGAACCACGACCAGGGCGGCGCGCTCGTGACCGTGGTGTTTCCGTGGCGGGTCGGCGAGGCCGCCACCGCCGCGTGAGCGCGCCGATCCGCGCCCTGCTCGTCGACGACGAGGCGCTGGCGCGCCGGCGGCTGCGATCCCTGCTCAGGGACGAGCCCGACATCGAGATCGTCGGCGAGTGCGGAGACGGCGGATCGGCGGTGCAGGAAATCGAGGCCCTGGAGCCGGATCTCGTCTTCCTCGACGTGCAGATGCCCGAGGCCGACGGCTTCGACGTGCTCGACGCCGTCGGCACCCGGACGATGCCCGTCGTCATCTTCGTCACCGCATACGACGGCTACGCGCTGCGGGCCTTCGAGGTGCACGCCCTCGACTACCTCCTGAAGCCGTTCTCGCGCGACCGGTTCGAGGCCGCGCTCTCCCGCGCGCGCGATGAGGTGCGGCGCCGCCGCGAGGACGGTCCGCACGAGCGCGCTGCGCTCGCCGCGCTCGTCCGGGAGCTGCGCGAAGCCGGCAGCCGGCCCCGCCGTCTGGTCGTGCGCGACGGCGGCCGCGTGTCGTTCCTGCAAGTCGACGAGATCGACTGGGTCGAGAGCGCCGGGAACTACCTCCGGCTCCACGCCGGCCCGGAAACGCACCTGGTCCGCGGCACGATCAAGGGGTGCGCCGAGCGGCTCGACCCGGAGAGCTTCCTGCGGATCAGCCGCTCGACGATCGTGAACCTCGATCGCATTCGCTCCGTGCACCCCTGGACCCGCGGCGAGCTGGTCGTCGTCCTGCGCGACGGAACCCAGCTGCCCACGACCGGGGACCACGGCCGCCGGCTGCGCGAGCGACTCAAGCCCGGCCTGTAGACGGCAGCGGCCCGCCCGCGGGGCGCGCTCCCCGCGGCGGCGGGCCCCGTCCCCGTCCTCCCGCGCCTCGTCCCCCGGTCGTTGACCCCCCGCAGAGCGCGGATAGCCTTCCGCGCGTTCCCTGCACCTGCGTTCCACCCCGACGAAAGGACACATCCGTGCAGCGCATAGCGATCGCCGTGGTCCTCGGGCTCCTGGTCCCGGGGGCCGGCGCGGCCCGCGCACAGACCGCGGTGGACTCCGCCTCGACCTCCGCGGCCATCCGGCAGGCCGCGCTCGACTATATCGAGGGCTGGTACGGGGGCGATGCCGCGCGCATGGAGCGCGCGCTCCACCCCGAGCTCGCCAAGCGGATCGTGCGCGCGGACTCCACCGGGGGCGACTGGATCTCGTCGATGGGCGCATCGCAGCTGATCGCGGGCAGTCGCGCCGGGTTCGGCCAGGAGGTCCCCGCCGCGGAGCGGAAGACGCTCGTGACGATCCTGGACGTCTTCGGAAACACGGCCAGCGCGAAGATCGACGCCGGTGCCTGGATCGACTACCTGCACCTGGCTCGCGTGAACGGCCGCTGGGTCATCGTCAACGTTCTGTGGGAGATGGTCCCCGGAGGAGCGCCATGAACCGCCGCGCCGTTCTGGCGCTCGCCGTGCCGGCGATCCTCGTCCCCGCGGCACTCCTCGCGCTGCTCGCACCGCCGCGAATCCCGCCTCCCCTCGAGGTTCCCGGCGGCGGCTCCATGGCGGCCCCCACCCCGGCCTACGCGCGACTCCTCGAACGTCACGTGCGGGAGGGCACGATCGAGGGCGTGAGCGTGCGGGTGGTCGATTACGCGGCGATCCCGGGAGATCCGGACTACCGCATCGCGCTCTCCGAGCTCGCCGCGGCGCGGCCCGAGGCGATGCGTAGAGAGGAGCGAATGGCGTTCTGGATCAACGCCTACAACCTGCTCGCCATCCGCCTCGTGGTCGACCGCTATCCGATCGGCAGCATCCGGGACGTGCGGGAGGGTGACCTGGACGCATGGGACATCGAGGCGGGCACCGCCGGCGGGCGCGCTGTATCGCTGGGCTGGATCGACGACACGCTGCGCGACTTCGGCGATCCCCGGATTCACTTCGCGCTGGTCGCGGCCGCCGTCTCGTGCCCGGACCTACGCGTGTACGAGCCCGCCGACCTCGACGTGCAGTTGGAAGCGGCGGCGCGGTCGTTCCTGGCGAACGAGCGCCGCGGAGCGCGGGCCACGGCGGAGGGCGTCGATGTCTCCCAGTTGCTGCTCTGGAACCATCGGGAGTTCGAGCCGCTCGGCGGGGTCCTCGCGTTCCTGCGCTCCCACGCGCAGCCGAGCGTGACAGGGCGGCTGGAGGGCGTGCGCCTCCACGATCTCGGCAAGCTTCCCTACGACTGGGGCCTGAACGACCTCGCCCGGACGTCGGTGGCTCGGGCAGATTGAGCGGTCG
>JAICQP010000082.1 GCA_025937815.1 Gemmatimonadota bacterium | reverse complement strand
GCTCCTAGGTTCGCCCGCGAATGTCCTTCTCCTCCGAAGTCGACCACCCAGCGATCCGGATCCGAGGCCTGGCCAAATCCTACGGCGACGTTCCGGCGCTGTGCGGCATCGATCTCGATATCCGCCGCGGGCAGTTCTTCGGGCTGCTGGGACCCAACGGTGCCGGCAAGTCGACGACGATCCACATCCTCACCGGGCTGGTCACGTTCGCGGACGGCGACGTGCGGGTCCTCGGGCACGACGTGGTCCGTGAGTACCGGCTGACGCGCCGCCAGATCGGCCTCGCGCCCCAGGAGTTCAACTTCGACCGGTTCTTCCCCGTGCGCGAGATCCTCGTCCTGCAGGCCGGCTATTACGGCATCCCGCGCCGGGAGGCGGGCCGCCGGGCCGACGAGCTGCTCGAGCGCTTCGGGCTCTCGTCCAAGGCCGGCGACAAGATCTGGAAGCTCTCCGGCGGGATGAAGCGTCGGCTGCTGATCGCCAAGGCGATGATCCACGACCCCGACATCCTGATCCTCGACGAGCCGACCGCCGGCGTCGACGTGGAGCTCCGGCGCGCGCTCTGGGTGTACCTGCGCAAGCTCAACGCCGAGGGCAAGACGATCCTCCTGACGACCCACTACATCGAGGAAGCCGAAGAGCTGTGCGAGGAGGTGGCGATCATCGACCGGGGGCGGATCGTCGCCCGGGGATCGCCCGACGAGCTGGTCCAGGCCGGTGGCGAGCGGCACCTCGAGATCCGGCTCACGGCGCCGCCGGAGTCGCTCCCCGAGGCGGTCACGTCGCGCGACTATTTCGTCGAGGACGACCGCGTCGTGATCCGCGTCCCGCATCCCCGGCGGATCGTCGCCGAGGTCCTGAACGGCCTGTACGCGCAGGATCTCAAGATCACCGAGGTGCGGATCAAGGAGTCGAGCCTCGAGGAGGTGTTCGTGCAGCTCACCGGGCGCACGATCGACTCGGGCCTCGGGGAGCCGGCGAACGGGGCGGCGGACGCGGAGGAACCCGAGGAGGAGCTGCATGAGGTATAGCCGCGAGTGGGCCATCGGGTTCTGGACGCTGACCCGACGCGAGGTTGGGCGCTTCCTCGTTCTCTGGCGCCAGACCGTCTTCCCGCCGATCCTCTCGGCGCTCCTCTACATCCTCATCTTCGGCGAGGCGCTGGGCTCGCGGATCCAGCTGATCGACGGCTGGCCGTACACCGAGTACATCCTGCCGGGACTGGCGATGATGGGCGTGCTGACGAGCGCCTACTCCAACTCGTCGTCTTCGCTGTTCGTGGCCAAGCACGAGCAGTACATCAACGACGTCCTGATCGCGCCGCTGTCGTACTGGGAGGTCGTGCTCGCGTACACGCTGGGCGCGATGGTGCGCGGGCTGATCGTGGGGGTGCTGATCCTGGGCGTCGGCATGGCGGTCATCGACCTGCCGGTCCTCCACCCGTGGACGGCGATCGCGTTCCTCGTAGTGGTATCGGCGCTCCTGTCGTGCGCGGGAATGATCATGGCGCTGTGGGCGGAGTCGTGGGACCACGTCATGCTGCTCCTCAATTTCATCATCACTCCGCTCGTGTTCCTCGGCGGGGTGTTCTACTCCATCCACATGCTGCCGCCGTTCTGGCGCGGCGTGTCGATGTTCAATCCGATCTTCTACATGATCAACGGCCTGCGCTACGGAGTCCTCGGGGTGGCGGATGCCAGCCCCGCCTGGTCGCTTGCCCTGTCGGGCGTGCTCGCGGCGGCGCTGTTCGCCTGGACCGTGCACCTGTTCCGCGTGGGGTACAAGCTCAAGTCGTGAATGGCGAGCGCGCGACGTCTCCGCGGAGACGTCCCGACGGCGCGTGTCTGCTTCAGCCCGCTCTGCCGGATGCTTTAAGCGACCAGCCCTCCCGCGAGCGCGCGATCTCGAACCATGCGCCGTTGACGACGCCGAACGCGTCGCGGTCGGTGAGCGGGCGATCGAGGATCCTGGAGAGCGCGAGGCGGATCGGCCCGCCGTGGCTGACGCCGACGACGCGCTCGCCGCGGTGCCCGGCCGCCAGTCGCTCGAGCCCCGGCCAGAGCCGCGCTTCGAGATCCCGGTAGCTGTCCCCGCCGCCCCGCCGGACGTCATAGGGGTCCGCCTGGTACTCGGCATGCTCTTCCGGCCAGCGCGCTTCGACCTCGGCATGCGTGAGCCCCTCCCAGCGGCCGTGGGAGAGCTCGCGGAGGGCGGGCTCGTCGATCACGGGGAGTCCCAGCCGTTCCCCGATGATCGTCGCCGTCTCACGGGCGCGCGCGAGATCGGAGGTGTACAGAGCGGCCACGGCGCCGTCGAATCGTCCCACGAGCGCCTCGGCGACGCGTCCCGCCTCCGACCGCCCGGCGTCGTTCAGCGGCACGTCGCTCCCCACGCCCTGCCAGCGCCCCTCGCGGTTGTACTCGGTCTGCCCGTGGCGGACGAGGACGATCCGCGCCTCGTCCCGCGGAACCGGGGGCGCCGCGCTCAGACTCCCCCCACGAGGAGCGAGACGCCGGCCCGCACCTCCCAGAGCTCGGTATCGCGGCCGGTGGCGACCCCATCCACTTCCTCCTCGTCGACGGTCAGGAAGTGCTGGCGCACGCCCGCATGGACGCGCCCGCGGCGGCCTAACGCGCGCTCGACGCCCAAGCCGAACACGAATGCCGGCCCCCGGTCCTCGTCGTCCTCGGCGTCGATGGACTCGAGCCCGAAGTCGAAGGCGGGGTCGGCGACCCAGCCACGACCGATCCAGGGACGCAACGTGGCGAAGGCGCCGATCCCACGCTGGGAGGATCCGTACCAGCCCTCGCCGGAAAGCGTGACCTGCGGCGTGGGGCGAAGGCCGACGCGCCCTCCGGCGACGGTGACCCAACGCCCCTCCGCGTCGAGGGCGAAATCATCGTCTATCCGAAGGGCGCCGGCGAAGGCCGCGACCTCGAGCGCCGGCCCGGCGTCCGCGCCCGGACGTTCTCCGGGCTCGCCCGGCTGGGCGGGCGCGGGCGACGCGACGGCGATCAGGAGGGCAGCGGCCCACGCGGCGACCGAGCGGGGGTAAGGCGGCACCGGCGTGGCGCGACGGGTCAGGGCTCCCAGGGGCGGCTCGGCGCCTCGTCGTCCTTGAACCCCTCGCTCCGCATGGCGATCGAGACGAGCAGGATCACGCCGCCCCACACGTAGCCGCAGACGAGCGCCATCGTGATCCAGCCCGCGGTGGTCATGATCGCTGTCCGATCTGCGCTGCGGAACCCGCCAGGCGAGCCAGCCGGCGGTTGAAGGCTATGCAGAGAGCCAGCACGACGGCGAACTGAATCAGGACGGTGCCGAGGCTCCAGCGGGCGAAGGGGTCGAGGCTCGCGGCCCAGCCCTGCTCGGAGATCGTCTGCGAGAGCCACCACACGAGCAGGACTAGCGCCTCGAGCGTAACGACCCAGATGGCGACGTTCCACAAGCGGCCGATCCTCACGTCGCTCCCCGCGCTGTTGACGAACCGCTCGCGGAACTCGTCGACGCCGTAACGCAGGACGGCGATGCCGAAGAACAACCCGCTCACCAACAGGCCCACGCCCCACACGTTGTCCTGGTTCTCGAACACCGCCATCGACAACGCGCTCGGCAGTCCCAGCACGAACCCGGCGACCGCCACCCACAGGATCGCCTTCCCGCGGGCCATCCCCCGATCGACCAGCGCACGAGTGGCCAGCTCGACCATCGAGATCAGGCTGGTCAGCGCCGCGAAGAAGAGGGCCAGGAAGAAGGCCGCCATGAAGAACCTGCCCGCCGGCATCGCGGCGAAGAGCTGCGGCACCCAGATGAACGTGAGCCCCGTGTTCCCCGCGCCGACGATCTCGGCCGAGGCGTCGGGCCGGACCGAGAACACCGTGCAGAGCACCATGATCCCGGCCAGCAGCGAGACCGAGTTGTTGCCGAACCCCAGCACGAACGCGTTCACGGTCGTGTCCTCACGGGCACGCATGTAGATCGCATACGTGAGCGCGAGGCCCCAGCCGGCGCCCGTGTCCCAGGCGTTCTGGGTGAGTGCCTCGAGCCAGACGCGGCTGTTCCCGAGCCCGGCAAGGTCGGGAGTAAAGAGGAACGCCAGCCCGCGCTCAGCCCCGGGGAGCGTGACGGCGCGGACGGCGAGCACGACGACGAGGACGAGCAGCGCCGGCATCAGGATTCTCGCCGCCTGCTCGATCCCCCGCACGCCGCGGGCAACCACCCACACGGCGATCCCGAGCGAGATCGCCATCGTCAGCACCGCCCAACCGGAGCCCGCGTAGCTCTCCCAGAGCGCGCCCGGCTCCGCCCCCGGGAGCTCACCGGCGATCGCCGCCCCGAGGTAGCGCAGGGTCCAGCCGGTCACCACCGAGTAGTAGAACATGATGAACGTCGCGCAGAGGACGACCCAGGCCCCCATCCAGGCCCAGCTCTGGCCGATCATGGTGGCGAAGGCGCCAATGGGCCCGCGCCGGGCGGCTTTCCCCATGGCGAACTCGACGAGGAGAAGCGGCACGCTCCAGGCGAGCAGGAAGATCGCCCACGGGATGAGGAACGTTCCGCCGCCGTTGGTGGCCGCGATCCGCGGGAATCGCCAGATGTTCCCCGTGCCGACAGCCATCCCCAGCATGACGAGCAGCATGCCCCAGCGGCTCGAGAACGTGCCGGTCCCTTCAGATCCGCTCATCGATCATGTCCATCAGGGGTTCGAAGCCGAGGGACTCCACGCCGAGCCGGTCGCGCGCGAGGTCCTCCACCCTCCCCTCCTGCCCCAGCGCCCAGAGCTCCGCGAGGAACGGCCCGCTGCGCGGGTTCAGGAACCAGTCCTCGTCGTACCGGTCGCGAAGCGCGGCGTGGACCGTGCCGGCGAACATCCAGGCCCGCAGATATCGGACGCAATAGAAGTGCGGATCGACGTCCTCGATCCAGAGCTGGCGCGGCGTGCGAGCCCGAGTCGCGTCCGACAGCCGCGTCGCATATTCGTCGGCGCGGGCGGGGCCCGGCCCCTCGCGATGGAGCGAGCGCTCGTAGGAGAGTTTGGCCGAGTAGCGACGCAGGGCCGCCAGCTCGCGGAACGCCGCAAAGCGCAGGTAGGTCTCGGGATCGGAGATCCCCACCACCCGGCGCAGGAACGAAGGCAGCATCATCAGGTGGTCGAACGTCATCGCCCACCCCTCGGTCACTCCGTTGTCCCCCATGCGGCGGAACTCCAGCGGCTGGGCCGGGTCGACATTGGCGAAATGGAGCGCGTGGCCGAGCTCGTGCAGGAACGTGCTCCAGTCGTCGTGCCCGCCGTAGGGCTGGAGCACGAGCTTTATCTCCTCGGGAACCCGCACGGTGGCACAGAAGGCCCGGGGCGTCTTCGATTGGCGCTCCTCGATGTCCAGCTCGATGCGACCGCCCGCCGTAAGGTCGAGACCCATCGCCGACACCATCCGCTCGATGCCGGGGACCATCGCCTCGCCCGGGAAGAGCAGCGCGAACTCCTCGCCGTGAAACATGCGGGCCAGGTCGTGCGTCCACATCTCTCGCAGGTCGAGGCCGGGGAGGGCGCGGCGGCCGAAATGGGCGAGCAGGTCGTCGTACGGATCGGCGGTTTCCGCCAGCAGCGCGGCGGTCCTTGATTCGAGCGCGTCGAAGTCGACCCCGGACAGCCGCGCGCAGTAGTCGTCGTAGTCGGTGTCCAGGAGCTCCTGCGCGACCGCGTGCTTGCGCAGCGTCGTTTCCAGGCTGATAGGATTGAGCTCCTTTTCGACCACCTTCAAGCGCGCCTTGTCGAGCGTCACTCGGACGGCCCGTTCAGGCTCCTGGCGGATCCGGACGGGCATTCGGCGATACGGGATCCGCTCGCCATCGACCTCCACGACCGCGGTTGCCTCGGCGGCCAGGTAGGCGTCCCGCAGGTCGCGGGTCCGGTGACCCTCGATCCCCTCGGCCAGGAACTCGCGCAGGTGCGCGCGCTGGAGATCGTCCCGCGAGTCGCCCTCGGGCGGCTCCACGGCATGGAACGCCTCGGGCTCGAACAGCGCGGCGTGGCGGTCGTAGATCGCCTCGACCCCCGCCGCGTCGGACCTTCCGGAGAGCGCCAGCCATTCGGCGCGCTCCAGAGCCTCCAGGAACGTGTCGATCTCCGCGCGCATGGCCTCGTCGGAGGTGACGATGGTGGGATCAGCGGGTGTAATTGGGCGCCTCCTTCGTGATCGTGACGTCGTGGGGGTGGCTTTCGATCAATCCGGCCATCGTCACCCGGATGAATTCCGTATCGGACCGCAGCGCCGCCAGGTCCGCGACACCGCAGTAGCCCATTCCCTGGCGCAGGCCGCCGATCATCTGGAAGACTGTCTCGCCGACAGGACCCTTGTAGGGAACGCGGCCCTCGATCCCCTCGGGCACGTACTTGCGGCCCTCCACCGGCTGCTCCTGGAAGTAGCGGTCGCCCGAACCCTCGGCCATGGCGCCCACCGAGCCCATGCCGCGGTAGACCTTGAACGTGCGGCCCTCGAGGAGCATGGTCTCGCCGGGCGACTCCTCGGTGCCGGCGAAGAGCGAGCCCATCATCACGCAGTCCGCGCCGGCGGCCAGCGCCTTGACGATGTCTCCGGTGTAGCGGATCCCGCCGTCGGCGATGACCGGCACGTCGGCCTCGCGGCAGACCGACGCGCAGTCCATGATCGCGGTGAGCTGCGGCACCCCGATCCCCGCGATGATGCGCGTGGTGCAGATGGATCCGGGGCCGATCCCGACCTTTACCGCGTCCACTTCCCGCTCGACCAGCGCGCGCGCGCCGTCCGCGGTCGCGACGTTGCCGGCCACGACGCGCGCGTCGGGGAAGGCCGCGCGGACCTTCTCCACCGTCTTCAGCACGCTCTCGGAATGCCCGTGCGCGGTGTCGACGACCAGCACGTCGACGCCCGCCTCGACGAGGGCTCGCGCGCGGTCCATCGTCTCCCGCCCGATTCCGATCGCAGCCGCGGCGATCAACCGGCCGCGCTCGTCCTTCGATGCCCGCGGGTAGCGCCGGCGCTTCAAGATGTCCTTGACGGTGACGAGCCCCTGGAGCCGTCCTTCGGCGTCCACGATCGGCAGCTTCTCGATCTTGTGGCGACCCATGATCGCCTCGGCGTCCTCGAGCGTCGTGCCCGCCGGCGCGGTGACCAGTTCCTCGGCGGTCATGACGTCGGCGATCGGGCGCGAGCCGTCGGTCTCGAACAGGAGGTCCCGGTTCGTGATGATGCCGAGCACGCGCCCCGCGTCGTCGACCACCGGTACGCCCGACACCCCGCGGCTCTCCATCAGGCGCCGCGCGTCGCGGATCGGGCGATCGGGCCCGAGAGTGTAGGGATTCTCGATCATGCCGCTCTCCGAGCGCTTGACCCGGTCGACCTTGGCCGCCTGCTCGGCGATGGAGAGGTTCTTGTGGATCACGCCCAGGCCGCCCTCGCGCGCCATGGCGATCGCCATCTGGGCGCCGGTCACCGTGTCCATGGCGGCGGAGACGAGCGGGATGTTCAGGTGGACGCCGCGCGCGAAGCGCGTGCGAACGTCGGTGTCCTTCGGATGCACGGCGGAGTAGCGCGGCGCCAGGAGGACGTCGTCGAACGTCAGTCCTTCTCTGATCGGTTTCATAACGGCCGGTGAAAACGGGTCATCTGCGGCGTGCGGATGGGGCAAGCTAGGAGCGCGGGCGGGGGTTGTCAAAAGCGCCTGCCGGATCGCTGCCCGGGCGGTTGCACGGGCCCGGGGCGGCTCCTACTTTCGCGCTTCGAACCAGCGGTCGCTTCCGAGAAAGAGGGCGCTTGTTCAACCGCATCCTGGTTCCTACCGACGGCTCGGAGTCGGCTTCGGCCGCCGCCGGGTACGCCATCCAGCTGGCCACCGCGTTCGACTCCACCATCGTAGCCCTCCACGTCGTCGACGTGCGTCTGATCGAGGGCCCCGTGCTACAGACGATCGGCTCCATGTGGGGGGACATCCCGCTTCCCGTGCGCCAGGAGGGAGTGACACGGACTCTGCGGGAGCGCGGCACGGCCTTGCTGGAGTCTCTGGTCGGCCGCGCCCAGGAGGCCGACCTCCCGATCGAGACCTCGCTCGAGACGGGGATCGCCTCGGAGGTGATCGTCGACCGCGCCCGCGGAGTCGACCTCGTCGTGATGGGGAGACGCGGGGAGTACGCTGACTTCGGCACCCATGCGGTGGGGGCCACCGTGGCGGCCGTGGCCAGGCGATCGCCGCGGCCTGTCCTCGTGTGTCCGCGGGGGAGCGACGCCCTCATGCGCCCGCTCGTGGCCTACGACGGGTCCGACCACGCGACGCGGGCGCTCGAGATCGCCGTCGAGTACGCCGAGACCCGCGGCTGCCCGCTGCATGTCGTCTGCGTACGCGAGGAGATCGAAGAAGCTCGGCGGACGCTGGGCGAGGCGTGTGATTACGCGCGCGGGCACGCCGTCGATCCGACCCCGCTGGCGAAGGAGGGCGACGCGGTCGCCGATCGTATCCTGGAGGCCGCAGGCGACGTCGAGGCGGACCTCCTCGTCATGGGCTCGTTCGGCAAGAGCCGCCTCAAGCAGTTCCTGCTGGGGTCGACGACGGAGACGGTGCTGGAATCCTTCAACCACCCCATCCTCCTTTACCGGTAGGCCGTTGAAGATGGCCCATCTCCGCGTTGCGCTCCATGGACCATCTTGAACGGCCTCGTACCGCGGGGTGCATTTCTCGAAAGGAATGGTCATGACGGAAATCAGCCAGACGATCAACCGCCTCGCCCATCTGCCTCCCTCGGCCAACCCTGTGATCTCGTGCTTCGTGAACACCGGGCCGGATGGCCGCGGGCGGCCGACCTTCATGACCTTCCTCAAGAAGGCGTTCGGCGAGCGGCTGCGGAGCTTTCCCGAGCGTACCGAGGCGGTGCGCCACATCGAGGCCGACCGCGATCGGATTCTCTCATTCCTTACCGACGAGCTGGACCCTTCCGTCAAGGCGGTATCCATCCACGCCAGCAACGGGGACGGCCTGTGGGAGGCGCAGACGTTCCGCACAGAGTTCGACGAGGAGCGGCTCGTCGTCGGCCCGGTGCCTCACCTCTATCCGCTCGTCAAGCTCGCAGACCAGTCCCCGCTCTACGCTGTGTGCGTGGCGGACAGCAAGCAGGCGCGTCTCGTGGTGTGCGGATTGGGAGAGGTCCTGACCGAGGAGGACTTCGCGGGCTCCGAGCCGATCGACCGGACGCGGGTCGCCGGCTGGGCGGAGGTCCGCTACCAGTCCCGGATCGAGGACCACATAGCGAAGAACGCGCGCGAGATCGTCGAGCGGCTGGCGAAGATCGTCGAGAAGGGAGAGGTCGATTACGTGATCCTGGGCGGCGACGAGCTGATCCTCGGCGAGCTGCGGAGGCACCTCACACCGGCGATCCGGGAGAAGCTGATCGACGAGGAGCACATCGCCATTGACGCGGCGGCACACGAGATCCTGAAGCGCACGCTACAGACGGTGCGCGACACCGAGGCGCGCGACAGCCGGCGGCTCGCCGATCTCGTAATCGACCGGTTCCGCGCGGGCGGGCTGGCTGTGGCCGGCCTCGAGCCGACGATCGAGGCGCTGAACCTCGAGCAGGTCGATCAGCTCCTGCTCGCGGAAAGCTTCAACGGCGACCACGCGGGCTGGCAATGCCCGCAGTGCCGTGTCCTGGGCGTCGACCCGGCGCCTGCAGCGTGCCCGTTCTGCGACGAGCCCCTGCCCGAGCGGATCGAGTTGCGGGAGGCGATGGTGCGGCGCGCGGAGCGGACGGGCCGGAAGGTCGAGATCGTCGAGAGCCATCCGGGGCTCGAGGCCCTGGATGGTGTAGGCGCGCTGCTCCGCTACCGGGTGTAATCCGCCGTCGGGTCAGCGGGTCGGTGCGGGACTTTCCGGCTCGCCCGGCTCGCCCTCGAACAGGCTCTCGTCGGCGGGATTGGGGATCGTCGAAGGTGGATCGCTCGCCGGGAAGGTGTCGGCGATCGTCCTGTCGAGCGCGGCTTCGCGGATTCTCCGCTCGCGCTCGGAGCGGGGCGTGTGTCGCGGTGGAGTCACTTCGGCTGCAGCGGGTATCCGGCGTCCACCCAGGCGTCGAATCCGCCCTCCATGTAGTGGACGTCGTCCCAACCCAGGTCCGTCAGCGTCTGCGCCACCCGGGCGCTCGAAGCCTCGCCGGGTCAGGTGCAGTACGCGATCGCGGCGCGTTCGCGGGGGACGGCGCCCGCCCGCTCCTCCGCCTCGTTCGCGGGGATCCGCACTGCGCCGGGGAGCTTGACGTCCGAGGCGCCCCACGCGGTCGGGTTGCGGGCGTCCACGAAGATCGCGTCGCCACGATCGTAGATCGCCTTGGCTTCCGTCACGGTGATCGCAGTGGGCGCCATGCAGGAAGAATAGCCGATCCGGACGAACGAGTCCGTCTCCCGTCTGACGGTCCGGCTCGGGCGGCTGGAACCGGCTGCGCTAACCGCCGATCTGACTCATCGATCCGAGGACCGGAACGGCGCCGGCGGTCAGATCGGGGTGGGCTTCCCATTTCTGGTCGAGCTCATCCTGGATCGTTTCCGCGATCTCCTCGTCCGATCCGCCGCCTCGCAGGAGCGGCTTCAGGTCGCACCGCTTCTCGCCGTAGAGGCAGTTGACGAAGAACCCGTCCGCGGTCAGCCGCAGCCGGTCGCAGGAGCCGCAGAAGTGGTGGCTCACCGCGGTGATGAACCCGACCGTGCCCTGGAATCCCGGCACTCGCCAGCTCCGCGCGGGGCCGCCGTCCCAGTCGACCGGCTCGAGCCGGTAGCCCGCGGCCTCGATCCGCTCCCGCGTCTCGTCGCCCGAGACGTATTCGGGCTGGAGCTCGTTGAGCGCGCCGTAGGGCATGTACTCGAGAAACCGCACGTCGATCGCGCGGTCGCGCGTCAGCTCGACGAACGCGGGCGCCTCGTCGTCGTTCAATCCCCGCAGCACGACGCAGTTGAGCTTGAGCGGGCGGAACCCCCGCTCCCACGC
>JAICQP010000232.1 GCA_025937815.1 Gemmatimonadota bacterium | reverse complement strand
GAACTCTGCGAAGAGCGCGGGGAAGTCGATCGTCGGCTCGTCGACGATCCAGTCCGCGCCGCCCTTCTCGTCGGCGATGTAGCCGTCCAGGCTGCACGCCACGTGATAGCGGATGCGGCGTCCGGACTTCGGGGAAGCGGCCTTCCGGCGCGCGGCTTTCCGAGAAGGGCCCTTGGGCGTTCGCTTCCTGGCGGTCATGGCGTCCCTCGAGGCGATCGATGGTGGGCGTGCGCTTGTCAGAGTAGCGCTCTTTACGCCCGTTGCAAGGCGATCCGGCCGCGTGGTCGCGTGGGAATCCCGCGACTCGCTTGACCGAGACGGGCCGATCGGAAACAATGGAACGAGTCATGAAATCCCGCCGCGCCCTCGCCACTGTGCTGTTCACCGACATCGTCGGCTCGACCGAGCGGGCGTCCGCCATGGGCGACCGCGCGTGGCGCGAGCTCCTCGCCCGCCACCACCGGATCGTCCGCGAGGAGATCCGCCGCTGGGGCGGCGAGGAGATCACCGAGGCGGGCGACGGCTTTCTCGCGCTCTTCCCGACCTCGTCGCGCGCGATCGCCTGCGCCGCCGCCATCCGGGACCGCGTGCGGGAGATCGGCATCGAGATCCGGAGCGGCGTCCACATGGGGCAGGTCGAGCGCGCGGCGGACGGCTCGGCGGGGGGGATCGCGGTCCACGTCGGAGCGCGGACGGCGGGCCGCGCCGGTCCAGGCGAGATAATCGTCACGAGCGCGATCCGCGACGCCGAGACCGGCAGCGGGTTTGCCTTCGAAGACCTCGGGCGTCAGGCGCTCAAGGGCGTCGACCGCGAGTGGCGGCTCTTCCGCGTGACCGCGCTGCCGGACGACGTCGAGCCGGCCGGCGCCTGGGAGACGCTGCGGCGCCGCGCCACCTCCCGGCCGATCGCCATGGCGGCCCTCGCCCTCCTCGTGATCGCGGCCGTCGCGCTCGTCCGGACCCGTGGCTCGGACGTGGCGGTCGCCAGCGAGATCCGCTCGGTCGGCGTCCTCCCCCTCGAGAACCTGACCGGCGACTCCGAGCAGCAGTATCTGGTCGACGGGATGACCGAGGCGCTGATCGCCGAGCTCTCCAAGCTCGTCGACCTCAACGTGATCTCCCGCACCTCGACGAGCCGCTACGCGGACACGGACCTCACCCTGCCGGAGATCGCCGCCGAGCTGGATGTCGCCGGGCTCGTCGAGGGCTCGGTCGCGCGAATCGAGGATCGCGTGCGGATCACGGTCCAGCTGATCCATGCCGGCACCGACACGCACGTATGGGCGGAGTCGTACGAGCGCGAGCTCGCCGACCTGCCGTCCCTTCAGGGGGAGATCGCGCGCGAGATCGCGCGCCGGATCGAGCTCGCGGTGACGCCCGAGGAGGAAGCCCGGCTCGCGACCGGGCGGACCATGGATCCCGCTGCGTACGAGGCGTATCTCAAGGGTCGTTTCCACCTCGCGCAGCAGACCCCCGAAGGCGTCGAGCGTGGGCTCGCGTACCTCCAGGAGGCGGCCCGGATCGACCCCGGCGCCGCGCTCACCCACGCGGGCCTCGCCCTCGGCTACAGTCTCGCCGCCCACGGCCCCTCGCCGCCGCCGGACGCATACCAGCAGGCGAAGGCCGCCGCGCGGCGGGCGATCGAGTTGGACGAGACGCTGGCCGAGGCGCACGCCGCTCTGGCCCAGATCCGGCAGTACCAGGACTGGGACTGGGAGGGCGCGGAGGCGTCCTTCCGGCGCGCGCTCGAGCTGAACCCGAGCCTGGCGGAGACGCGCGCGCACTGGTCGTGGTACCTGGAGCTCTTGGGGCGCAGGGACGAGGCGCTCGCCGAAATGCGGCGCGCGCGCGCCGCCGATCCGCTGAACCCGCTATGGTCGGCCTGGCTCGGCTGGCAGCACTGGTGGGTCGGCAACCAGGAAGCGGCGATCGAAGCGGCTCGTGCGTCGCTCGAGGTGAGCCCGGACTATCCGGTGGGGCTGTTCGTGCTGGGCTCGGCGCTCGCCACCCAGGGGCTGGACGACGAGGCGATGGCCGCGCACGAGCGGGCCGCCGAGGTCAGCCGAGAGTGGCGCTTCGCCCGCGGCGTAACGCACGCGATGGCGGGCCGAGAAGCCGAGGCGCTGGCCGTGGCGCGCGACCTCGAGGCCGGCCTCACGCCCTGGGATACCCTCTTCCTGGCCGAGATCTATGCCCAGCTGGGCGACGAGGAGCGCGCGTTCGGCTGGCTCGAGGAGGCCTACGCGCGCCCTCATCATCCCTACGTCCCGTGGATCGGGTCGGACGTCCTTCTCCGACCCCTCTTCGACGACCCCCGCTTCATCGATCTCCAGCGACGCATGCACCTGCCCGACGAGGCGCTGGTCGGGTCGTCCTAGCGCTTCACATCCCCTGCGCTTCGGCCTCCGCGGCGCCGCACTCGAACGCGCTGGCCATGAAGGCGCCCACCTCTTCCGCGCCCTCCATTCCCATCTCCTCCTGGAGCTCCGCCGCGCGGGCCTCGTCGCCCCGCATGCCGGCGAGCACGTATTCCTTCTGTTCGTCGTTCAGGTTCTCGTCGGCGGCGTCGGCCATGCACTCGCAGAATTCCTCGGATCCCTCGCCGGACTCGTTGCACGCCTGGACGAACTCCCCGCGGAACCCGCCGGATCCGCAGCCGGCCAGGACGAGCAGAACCATCAGGACTCTCGAGCTGCTCACGAACGAACCTCCACGCTGAAGGGGGGAACTGGGTGCGGCCGGCTGCACCGCGGTTGGGGTACGGCCATTCTATCCGAAACGGACAGACGGGGACACCCCCGGCTAGG
>JAICQP010000207.1 GCA_025937815.1 Gemmatimonadota bacterium | reverse complement strand
GATTTCTGAGCGAATCTCAGATATCTGAAACCTGCGCCGGCGTCCCCAGCTCCCCATCCACTTCGGCCGGGGGAGCGAAGAGACTGCCGTGCAATCGTTTGGCGCGTCCGCGAGCGGAGCGCGCCTCGTAACCGGGCATAGGTAAGCGCAAAGGCCGTGCCGGGGGCTCTATGCCTTCAGCCGGACTCCCAGACCGGGCGCGTCGGGGTCCGGGAGGACGCGGCCGTCTTCGAGCCGGAGCCCTTCGAACGGGTCGTCGGAGAGGAGGAGGTGGCCGTCCAGGTCCACCCAGTCGGCGAGGGGTGCCAGGTGCGCGGCCGCGGCGATCCCCAGGGACGACTCCACCATGCAGCCGAGGAACACCCCGAAGTGGAGCGCGCGCGCCGCCGTCATGAGGCGCACCGCTTCGCCGATCGACCCCGTCTTGGCGAGCTTGACGTTGACGGCGTCGACGACCCCGAGGAGGCCGGCCAGATCCGCCGTGGTGCGGCACGACTCGTCGGCCACGACCGGGATCGCGGTCGCGCCGCTGACGAGGGCGAGCCCCTCGCGGTCGGCGGCCGGCACCGGCTGCTCGAGGAGCTCGACGCCGAGCTCCTCGAGCACGGGCAGCCGCGCCAGCGCCTCGGCCCGCGTCCAGCCCTCGTTGGCGTCGACGCGGATCGGCTTGTCGGTCATGGCGCGGATCCGCTCCAGCACCTCCACGTCGCCGGCGAAGCCCATCTTGATCTTGAGGATCGGGTACGGGGCTGCCTCCTCGACCTTCCGCCGCATCTCCTCGGGCTCGGCGATCCCGATCGTGAACGAGGTCGGCGGGACGCGCGCCAGGTCCAGCCCGAGCCAGCGGTAGAGGGGAAGGCCGTGCCGCCTGCCGATGAGATCGTGTAGCGCCGCGGAGATCGCGGTCTTCGCGCTCGCGTTCTCCCACAGGTGGCCGTCCAGCCGCCGCTCGACGCGGGCGATCGCGTAGGGGTCGTCGCCGATCAGCGGGAGGAGCTCGTCCAGGGCCGCGGCGACCGTCTCCGCGGTCTCGCCGTAACGACGCGACGGCGCCGCCTCGCCCCACCCCTCCTCGCCGCCCTGCTCGACCCGCACGAGCCAGTGGTGATACGCCGCGTGCTCGGAGCGCGCGATCCGGAACGGATGGGTCGGCGTCAGTGTGACCGGGCGCTTCTCGAAGGCGATCACGGCCGCGCTCCGGCGTGCTCCGCCTCGAGGATCGCCTCGACCAGCGGCTCGGCGCCGAACTTGACGGGGTCGACCGCGGCCAGGCCGGTCTCGCTGGTGATTCGCGCGGCCCACTCGCGGGCCGCGGTTTCGCTCAGGTCGTACCCGTTGATCGCCACGCCCACGACGGGAGCGGGCTTCAAGTAGCCCGCCATCCGCTCGTGGAGCTCGACCCAGTCGGGGAGCGGCATGATCTCGATCTCGTCGTTCATGGTCCTCAGGCGGGTCGGCTGGTGGACGAGGATCATGGCGTCCGGCTGGCTGCCGTGGATCAGACCCAGCGTCACTCCGCTGTAGCCCGGGTGGAGGAGCGACCCCTGCCCCTCGACGAAGACGAAGTCCTGCCCAGGCGCGTTGTCGAGGACGATCGTCTCGGCCGCGCCGGCGATGAAGTCGGCGATCACGCGGTCGACGACGAGGCCCTTCCCGCCCAGGAACAGGCCGGTCTGTCCGGTGGGAGCGAACGCGGCCGCGAACCCCATCCGCCGCGCCGCCGCGGCGAGCTCCACCGAGGCCGTCATCTTTCCCACGTTGCAGTCGGTACCCACTGTCAGGACCACGGTGGCGTCGACCCCGGCGGCCTTGCGCGAGGCGACCGGCAGATCGTCGGGCACGCGGCGGAGGTCGGTGATCCGCGCTCCCGTCCGGGCGGCGATCGCCGCCAGCTCCGGGTCGTCGCCGAGGAACGTGTGGAGCCCGCTGACGACCTCGAGGCCGGCCTCGAGCGCGGCCACGACCATCGCGCGCCACGCCTCCGGCAGCCGGCCGCCCCGCGGGGCGACCCCGATCAGGAACGTGTCGGGGCCGCGCGCGAGCCCCTCCTCGAGCGTGGCCACGATCGGAAGGGCGGGCCCGAAGCCCAGCACCTGGTCGGTCGTCCCGCCGGCGGTCCTCGAGTCGAGCACGGCCACGACCTCGTCGGGCGCGTAGCGGATCACGCACGTGGCGGTCTTCGAGTCGAGCACGCCGAAGCGCCCCTCGGCCAGGATCAGGATCTTGCGGTCAGCCATCCGGATCGCCTCGCTCCGGCGCGGGGGCCTGACCGCCATCCGCCAGGTCGCGCGCCCGCGCCGCGTTGGTGTTCTCGAACTCCGGCCCCTCCCAACGGACGGAGGCCGCGAGACGCCGGCCCGAGGCCGTCGCCGCCAGTCCGCCCTTCGCGGTCTCCCGGTACTTCTCGTCCATCTCGGCGCCGATCTGTCCCATGACGTCGATGACCTCGTCGGCGGGAATGGGGAAATGAAGCCCGGCCAGCGCGAGCTCGCTCGCGGCGGCCGCCTGGACGGCGGCCGACACGTTCCGCGTCAGGCAGGGGACCTCGACCAGGCCCGCCACCGGATCGCAGATGAGCCCCAGCATGCCCTGCAAGGTGAACGCCACGCTCTCGCCCACCTCCCGGGGCGTCCCGCCGCGCATCGCGGTCAGGGCCGCGGCCGCCATCGCCGCCGCGCTCCCGGTCTCCGCCTGGCAGCCGCCGGCCGCCCCCGAGACGCTGGCCCGCGACACGATCACCTGTCCCACGCCGGCCGCCACCAGGAGCCCGCGCACGAGCTCCTCTTCGGTGAGGCCCAGCTCCTCCTCGGCGGAGAAGAGGATCGCCGGCAGGATCCCGGACGAGCCAGCGGTCGGCGTCGCGACGATCGTCCCCATCCGCGCGTTGACCTCCATCGTCGCCTGCGCGCGGGAAACCACCTTGCCTACGAAACTCCCCAGGAGGCTCCTGTCTCCGCGGCGCCATTCCTCGAACCGGCGCGCGCCGCCGCCCAGGAGCCCGCTGACCGACGGCGCGTCGGACGCGAGCCCGCGGTCGACCGCCTCCCGCATCGTCGCCAGCCGCTCGGCCATGCGCTCGAGGACGCGCTCGGCCGTCGTCTCGGCTTCCTCGATCTCCTCCTCGAGGACGACCTGCCAGAGCGGCACGCCCGTCGATTCCACCCGCTCGATGATTTCGCGCATGCTCGAGAACATCAGTCCGTCACCTTTCGCAACCGGCGCACGTACCGCACCCATTCGAAGGCCTGGATCGCATCGACGACGTGGTCGGGGATCGCATGGTCGGCCTCGATCAGCATCGTCGCCTCGCGACCGCGCTTTTCGCGGCTGACTTCGAGGAAGGCGATGTTGACGCCCTCGTCGGCGAGGAGATGCGCGACCGCCGCGGTCGTGCCGGGGATGTCCCGGGCGAGGATG
>JAICQP010000205.1 GCA_025937815.1 Gemmatimonadota bacterium | reverse complement strand
GAGCGTGGAGGAAGTCGGCGGGGAAAGAAATGCCGGGCGGACCGGAGTCCGCCCGGGCCTCCCTCGCCGCAGCGCCGGTCGGCGCCAGCCACATCCGATTGCGGCACCCGGCTCGGGATTTTCGTCGATGGCGCACCCCGCACGGTGATCCCGTGTTGCGCGCCGGATCTCACAGGGGGAAACTGCGGCGGCTACACGGCCGTTTAGTCGCCGCCTGCTCAACCCCGGCCTGGAGGAACGAGCCCCATGGACGCTCTCTTCGCCGCCCACTCCGGAACGCGGTACCTGGTCCTGCTGGTCGGGCTGATCGCGCTCGTCTGGTTCGTCTGGGGACTGTCCACGAACCGCCCGTTCGCCCGTCCCGCGCCGGCGATCTTCGCGGTCTTCGTCGGTCTGCTCGATCTGCAGGCCCTCATGGGGATCGTGCTCCTGGTGGGCAGGCACAGGCCGGCGGCAATCTGGGGGCATGTGGCGTGCATGATCCTGGCGTTGATACTCGCCCACGCGATGAAGAAATCGAGCCGCACACAGGCGGGCTACGGGCGGCCCCTCCTCGGCGTGGCGGGCGCGCTCGCGCTGATCGTGGTGGGGATCCTCGCTATCGGGAGAGCGATCGTGTAGCGGAGGGTTCGCCCGGCGGCGGCGGTATCGCAAAGGCCCTGAACGCGATCGCGATCGAGTCCTGGACGACCGCGCGAGCCACGTGCTCGCCGGGCTCGGGTCCCAGCGTGAAGTTGCCGGCGGCCAGGCCCGCGGCGTCCGTTTCGTGACGCTTTCCGCTCACCTTCCCGCCGCCGGAGACGACCTCCCATTCCACGCGCAATCCGGGTACTGGAACCCCCCCGCCGTCGGTGACGCGGAAGACGAGGAACCGTTGGAGGAGTCGGCCGGGGGCGCCGACCTGGCTGTCGCCGCTGACGGTGACAAGCGCGAATGACGCGGAGAGGTCCGCGGACGTGTCCGTGGGCGGCCCGTCCCGGCAGGCGGCGACGCCGACGAGCGAAGCCGTCAGGGTCGCGATCATTCGTCTCATTCCCGGAACCTAACATACAGCAGGCGGTCCATGACGCGACCCTCCTTGATCACGTACCGCTTCTGCCGCGACTCCAGCGCGAACCCCGCCTTCTCGAGAACGCGCGCGGACGCGGGGTTCGTCTCGAAGACTCCGGCCTCGATCCGGACCAGGTCGAAGCGCTCGAACGCCCAGGGGACGAACGCCTCGAGGACGCGGGTCATCGTCCCGCGTCCCCAGAATCGGCGCCCCAGCCAGTAGCCGACCTCGGCGGTGACGCGGTAGATCGGGTCGCGCGGGAACTTGAGTCCGAGGCCACCCGCGAGCTCCCCACCCACTTCGATCGCGAGCGAGAGCTCGCTTCGGGTCTCGAATCCTCCCGCTACCCACGTCTTCGCGTCGCGCCCGGTGTAGGGATGCGGGAACAGGTCGCCCAGGTTCTTCCACACTTCGTAGTCGTCGGCCTGGCGGACGAGCGCGTCGGCGTCGTCGCGCCGCCAGGTGCGGAGCGCTCCTCCCTCGAACGGGATCCTGAGGCCCGGCTCCGCCACCCAGCGTGGCCGCTCGCTCCCGGCGCCGGTCACACGGCTCCGGGACGCACGACCGCCTTGACCACGCGCCCGGCCTCGACGTCGTCCAGCGCCCGGTCCATCTCGCCGAGTCCATAGGCGCGCGTGATCGCGCGCTCCCAGCGAATCAGGTCGCCGTGCCGCGCGACGATCTCCATCGCGCGATGGACGTGGGAATAGTCGAAGCCCCACGTGCCGCGCACGTCGAGGTGCCGGCGGTTGATGTCCTCGTGCGGGTTGTACGTCGCGTCCCCGGCGTTCGTGTACTGGCCGACTACCACCAGACGCCCGCCGTCGCGCGTCATCCGCATCCCCTCGCGGACCGCGTCCGGCACGCCGGTGGCCTCGATCGTTACGTCGGCGCCGCGGCCGCCGGTCATCTCACGCACGCGCTCGATCCGCTCGTCGGCCGTCGTCCCGCCAACGGCGATCGTGGCGTCGGCGCCGAACGCGCGCGCCGCAGCCAGCCTCCCGGCGGGATCTCCCAGGACAATCACCGATACGGCTCCCGCGAGCCGCGCCAGGATCGCCGTCGACAGGCCGACCGGCCCGCTCCCCTGGACGGCGACCCGGTCGCCGAGGCGGATATGCGCCCGGTCGACCGCGTGGAGCGCGGTCGGAAGCCCGCAGCCCGCCCCCATCCAGCGCTCGGGCGTCACGCCCTCCGCGAGCGGGACCACGTGGACGCCGGGCTTCAACCAGATCCGCTCTGCCCAGCCGCCCAGCGGGCCCTCGGCCGCCGAGTACGTGATCCCGTACACGCGCCGCTTCGGGCAGCGGGTCGACTGCTTCGCCACCAGGCAGTACCAGCACGCGTGGCAGGTCTCGTGGACGTCGAGGAACGTGATCTCGTCGCCCGGCCGTATCGCGCGACCTTCGACGTCGGTCACCTCGCCCCCCGTCTCGACCACGCGCCCGACCGACACGTGGCCGGGGACGATCGGGTACGGCACGCCGGCGAGCCGGCCGTGGCGCAGGTGGACGTCGGTGCCGCACACCTCGGAGAGGATCGTCTCGAGGAGAACGGCCCCGGGCTCGATCCGGGGCTCGGGGAGCTCCCGTAGCTCGATCGGCGCGCCGGGAGCGACCATGACCGCCGCGCGGATCATTTCCACCGCCGCGGGTCGGCCTTTCCCGTACGCGCGACCTTCGCCCGTCGGCTCGCGCCCGCGATCTCGGCGTGCCGGTAGCAGCCGACCAGATGGTCGTTGACCATGCCCACGGCCTGCATGAACGCGTAGCAGGTCGTCGGCCCCACGAAGCGGAAGCCCGCGGCCTTGAGCGCCTTCGAGAGCGCGCGCGATTCGGCCGTCTCGGCGGGGACCTGTGACAGCGAGCGCCGGCGATTCGTGCGTGGCGCTCCGCCGACAAGGCCCCACATCCAGTCCTGGAACGAGCCGTGCTCCTCGCGCACGGCGAGCACCGCGCGCGCGTTCGCGATGGTGGACTCGATCTTGAGGCGGTTGCGCACGATTCCCGCATCCCCGAGCAGGCGCCGGACATCCCGCGCGCCGAATCGCGCCACGCGTTCGGGATCGAAGCCCGCGAACGCGCGGCGGTAGCCCTCGCGCTTCCTGAGGATCGTCTCCCACGACAGGCCCGCCTGCGCGCCCTCGAGGACGAGGAACTCGAAGAGCGTCCGCTCGTCGCGTGCCGGTACGCCCCACTCCTCGTCGTGGTATAGGATCGACAGGTCGGTGGCCGCCCAGGGACAGCGCCGATGCTTCGCGGTTCGGGTCACCTACCCACCCGAGACGACCTCGAGTACCGGATATCCCGAGCGCGCGGTCTCCCGGCGATAGAGCTCCGAGAGCCGGCCCGTGACGGAGCCCGGCTCGCCCGCGCCGATCCGGCGGCCGTCGACCGTCGTGACGGCGGCCAGCTCGCCCATCGTCCCGCTGCAGAACATCTCGTCCGCGCGGTAGACGTC
>JAICQP010000083.1 GCA_025937815.1 Gemmatimonadota bacterium | reverse complement strand
GTACTTGGGGTTCCTGCGGTGAGCGCGGCGGAGATGGCGCGCGTTTCGGATCACGGATGAGCGCGCGCTGCCTGATCCCCGCGGCCGGGCTCGGCACCCGGCTCCGTCCCGCTACCCGCTCGGTTCCGAAGGAGCTCCTTCCAGTCGGGACGCGCCCCATGCTCCAGTGGTGCCTGACCGAGGCGCTGGAGGGAGGCTTCGACGAGATCGGGATCGTGATCTCGGACGCCAAGCCCGCGCTCGAGGCGTACGTGCGGGAGCAGCGCTGGAAGGACGGCCTGCTTCCGGCCCTCGCGGACGCCGCGCGAGTCGCCCGGATCCTCGTGTTCCGGCAGGAGCCGCCCACGGGAGTGGTGGGCGCGGTGCTGGCGGCGGAGGCCTGGACGGAGGAGGGACCCTTCGCGGTGTTCCTGCCGGACAACGTGCGGATCGCCGGTCCGCCGCCCATGACGGCAGAGATGGTGGCCGAGGCCGGCCGGCGCGGAGTCACCCTGGCGGCCTGCCACCGTGTGGGGCCCGAGACCCGCCATTACTTCTCCGACGTGGGCAGGGTGGAGCTGGACGAGCTGGCGCCGGCGGGGGCCAGCTCGCGCGTTCGCGGCCTCCAGGAGCGGGGCGACTTCGGATCATTCCGCGCCGCGCCGGAGGGAAGCTGGCGGCTCTTGCCGCGCTACGCCGTCACGGCTCCATGGGTCGAGGAGGGCCGGCGTGTAGCGGGGGAGGCAGCGATCGCCGGAGTCGAGTCCGACGACGTTGTCGTCCACCGGCGGCTCGTCGAGCGCGGACTCCTGCGCGCCATCCCCTGGCAGGGTACGATCGTGGATGCCGGCCATCCCGCCGGGTACCTGTGGGCCGCGCACCTCCTCCACGAAGCCGGCGCCGGGCAGCGCGACGCTCTCGACCGCGGTTCGACCGCCGACGAGCGGCTCGTGTCGATCGACCTCACCGGCCTATGAGGTATACCCTGGTCGGCAGCGGGACCGTCGTCCCCGACGCCCGGCGCGGCCCCGCCGCCCATCACTTCGCGTGCGGCGACATCCAGGTGCTCTGCGACCTCGGCTCCGGCACCCTGCGCCGCCTGGACGGGCTCGGCCTCGCCTGGCCCGAGATCGACATGGTGGCCGTCACCCACCGCCATCAGGACCACATCGCCGACCTACTGCCGCTCCTGTTCGCGCTCCGGCACACGCCCGGGGTCGAGCGCGTGCGTCCGCTCACGCTCCTCGGGTACGAAGGCTTCGCCCGCGACCTGACGCTCCTGTCGGAGGTCTACGGGGCCTGGGTTCTCGCTCCCGGATTCCCCCTCGAGATCCGCGAGAGCCCGGACACGCCGATCGAGATCGAGCGGGGCGACGCCTGGCTGGAGATCGAGGCGCGACGGGTCGTCCATTCCCCCGAAGCCGTCGGCTACCGGCTGACCCTGTCCTCGTCGGGAAAGGAGGTGCTCCTCGCCTACACGGGGGACACCGAGGAGAGCGACGCGGCGGTCGACCTCGCGCGCGACGCGGACCTCCTCGTATCCGAATGCTCGGTCGCCGACGAGGACCGCGTACCCGGACACCTGACCCCGCGCGGCGTCGGGCGGGTGGCGGCCGCGGCGTCCGTCGGGCGGCTCGTCACGACCCATTTCTATCCCAGCGCGCTCGCGCTCGGCTCGGAGGAGATCGAGCGCCGGATCCGGGAGGCGTTTGTCGAGGGGCCTGTGGACCTGGGAGTCGACGGCCTCTGCATCGACCTGTGACGGAGGAGCGGCTCGAGCTCGGCAGGGCGGGAGAGGAAGCCGCCGCCGGCCACCTCCTCGCCCACGGTTGGCGCGTCCTCGCGAGGGGATGGCGCGCCGCCGGCCGCGAGATCGATCTCGTCGCAGAGCGCGAAGGGGTAGTGGCGCTGGTCGAGGTGAAGACGCGTCGCGCGGGAAGCCTCGCGCCGCCGGCCGCCGCTGTCGACTGGCGGAAGCGGCGGCAGCTGGCGGCCGCCGGCAGAGTGGCCGCCACGCGCTGGAGCGGAGCGCGGGAGCTCAGGTTCGACGTGATCGGGGTCACCTGGGGCGCCGGCGGGCCCGCGATCGAGCACCTCGAGGATGCCTTCCGCCCGTGAACGTCCGCGTCCGCGCCGGTTTGCGGCTCGCCGCGTGGTTTCTGGCCACCTTCGTCGCCCTGGCGGTGACGGGCGCCGCGATCGGCCCGGCCGGGGCCGGAAACCTGACGGGCTACGCGGTCTTCGACGCGATCCTCCTTCTGATCTCCTTCGCATGCTGGCGCTTTCTGGATCGGCGAACGCCGGCGGCGACACCGCTCGCCGTGAACCGCGGCGCCGCGGTGCGGACGCTCAAGGGAGCCATGGTCGGAGCGTTCCTGGTGGCGTGCGTCATCGCGGGGCTCGCGCTGGCGGGGGTCTACGACCTCGCGCCGCGCGCCTGCAGGCCCGAGCCGCTCCTGCGATTCGTAGCGGGAACGGCGGGATTCGTCGCGCTGGCGGCGCTATTCGAGGAAGCGCTCTTTCGGGGTTACGCGCTCTTCGCGCTGCGCGACCTGGCGGGAGGGGGCGCGGCCGTGGCCGTGACCGCGCTTCTATTCTCCGTCGCCCACCAGGCCAACCCGGGGTACGGCTGGACGGCGGCCGCGAACGTGGCGCTGGTGGGCGGGGTCCTGGCGGCGTGGATCCTGGCGGAGCGCGACGTCTGGGTGGCGGTGGGCGCCCATGCGGGCTGGAACGCCGCCATCGTGCTCGGCGCGGCGATCCCGGTCAGCGGCCTGGCCATTCCATCTCCCTGCCACACGGGCGTGCTCCAGGGACCGGACTGGCTGACGGGCGGATCCTTCGGGCTGGAGGCCGCGCTGCCGACCGCGATCGCCTGGCTGGGGTTGGCGGCGTGGCTGTGGCGGGCGGGGTCGCGGCGGCGCGCGGGATCGCGCGCGAACGTCACCTGACGGGTTCGACCGGCGGAGCGCTCCTCAGCGCCCGGGGCTCCGGCGCCTCCACCGGCCCCTCCTGATCGGCGTCCGCGTCGTCGACCAGCGTCGCGATGATGTCGCGATTGGCGTCGACCACGTCCAGGAACCGCTGGGCGAGATCCGGATCGAACTGCGTGCCCGAGTTGCGACGGATCTCCTCGCAGGCGTAGCGCAGGCCGCGGGCGCGGTCCGCATAGGGCCGGCCGCGGATCATCGCGTAGAACGCGTCCACCAGGGACACGATCCGCGCCCCGTACGGGATCGCGTTGCCGGCGAGCCCGTCGGGATAGCCCTTGCCGTCCCACCGCTCGTGGTGGTGCCGGATGAGCGGCACCGCCTCGTCGAGGCCCTTGAGCGGCTCTACGATCCGCGCGCCGACGAGGGGGTGGCGGCGAACGATCTCGTACTCCTCGCGGGTGAGATAATCCTTCTTGTTGAGGACTTCGTCGCTGATCGAGAGCTTGCCGACGTCCCGCAAGAGGCACGCGATGTGGATCGTCCAGCGGCCCCGTTCGGGCAGCGGCAGGTGCGCCAGGAAGAGCTCGGTGATGGTGGAGACGTCGCGCAGCGCCTCGATCGCGCCCGGGTCGCGCGCGCGCATGACGTTGGCCAGGGCGGCGATCACGTCGAGGTGGCGCATGAGGTTGCGGTTCTCCGCCACTCCCGAGAGCGCCTCCCGCACGGAGCGGACGGCCGAGTCGTCGCCCATGGCAGGCGCTTCGTCGACGGGCGGCGCGGCCCAACCCTCGTCTCCGGGTGACCCGAACCGCGTCGAGCGATTGCGACCGTTGAACTTCGAAGCGTAGAGGGCCACGTCCGCCTTGTGAAGGAGGTCGCTGGGCGTGACGGCGTCGTCGGGGCACGTGGCCACACCGATCGAGATCGTCACCGGATCGAGCAACTCCTCGTGACCCGAGGCCGCCACGCGCGAGCGCAGGCGCTCGGCCACGACGAGGGCGCGCTCGTTCGCCGTCTCCGGCAGGAGCACGGCGAACTCCTCGCCGCCGTAGCGGGCCACGGTGTCGATCCCGCGCACCTGATCGGCGAGGACGCGCGCGACCTGCTGGAGCACGCGATCGCCCGCCAGGTGACCGAAGCGGTCGTTGACGCGCTTCAGGTAGTCGATGTCGATCATCAGCAGACTGAACGCCGATCCGGTCCGCTCGGTGCGCTCGATCTCCTCGCCGAGGGCCCGGTGGAAAGCGCGCACGTTGAACAGCCCGGTCAGCGGATCTCTCCGCGCGGCCTCGGCGACTTCGGCGTACTCCTCGGCGCGTTGCAGGGCCTGGCCGGCGACGGCGGCGAGGATCCGGCACAGCTTGATCTCCTGCTCGCTGAAGTCCCTGCGTGTCTCCTCGAGCCGGACGAACAGCACGCCTCGCGGGGCATCCTCCTCGATGATCGGGACGACCAAGATCGAGGAGCTGAGCGCACGCGCGGGAAGCGCCCGCCGCACGCCCGACATGCGCGGATTCGTTCCCGGGCGGGAGATGACGACCGGCTCCCGATCGTCGAGCGCAGTCTGGATCTCCGGGTAGTCCGCCAGGTCGATCGTCACGTCGTGTCGCGGAGTGCCGCGATCCACCGCCGACACCACGCGGGCCGAGCGGCGGTCCACATCCGCCAGGATCACCGACACCCGGTCCGCCCGAAGTACGCGCGCCACGAATTCGGTGAGCCGATCGTACACGGTCCCCGCTTCGAGCGTGCCGGCCAGTAGCGTGCTGACTTCGAGCGCGTTGTCGAGGAGCGCGCTCGTCTGCTCCTCGCGGTCCAGACCTTCGGTGAGGAATCCGACGATACCGCTGGTGGTGAGCAGGAGAGAGACCTGGAGGATCAGGACTCCCGGGTCCTCGGTCAGCGTGCCGGCGTTGGCGAGGACGTGGGCGGCCGCGACGGCCGCTCCTAGCGAGACCGACCAGACGAGCCGGCGCGCGAGCGCGGCCAGCAGAACCGCCAGCAGGAAGAAGGCGTAGAAGATCCAGGATCCCGGCAGGGGATAGACCAGGAACAGGGTGCCCAGCAGCGAGAGCTCGATCAGCACGAAGGCGAGGTCGAAGCCCCGGCGAGCGTAGAAGTGGCGCGGCAGGAACGCGTAACCGATGGTGGTGGCGAGGTAGAGGACCCAGACGGCGACCAGGGGAGCGGAGAGCCCATCCGTCGGGGCATAGAGCCATAGCAGGACGCCGGTCGCCGCCGTCGCGCATACGCGCAGGGCGACCAGAGTGCGCTTCTTCGACCACGCCTTCAATGCCACCATTGGCCCACCAGCGCGGAAGGGCCTCGACGCACTTCGCGCCAAGGATCGGTTGTCGAGTCGAGGAGTGTCGGAACCCCGGCTTGCCGCAACGGGTACCTGAGAACCAACATTATTGCCTGTCCGTCCCGCACACAAGCCCGTTCACGGAGGATCCCTCGTTGAAGACTTGCATAGTCATTTCTCTCGCCGCGCTGGCCTGGATGGCGATCGGTGCCGATCGAGTGGCAGCTCAGACATTGCGGTACGGCGCGAACCCCGGGACGGCGCACACCTACGTGCGCACGCAGCGGGACCACGTGACCCAGACGGTGAACGGCGCGGAGCAGACGGCGGACGTGAACAGCTACTGGCGGTTCGACGCGACGGTGAGCGATTCCGACGGCGGCCGGACGGTGGAGATCGTCCACGACAGCCTGTCGATCGAGAGCGGCCCGCAGGCGAACGCCGACTTCAGCGCGCTGTATGGGAAGCCGGTCACGGTCAGGATGGACGAACGCGGCGAAGTGATGGAGGTGATCCTCCCCGATTCGATTCCCGATTCGGCGACGCGCCTGGACCTGGCGGCCACCTACCGGGGATTCTTTCCCGTCCTTCCGGCCGAGCCCGTTTCCGAAGGCGGCGGTTGGACCGACACCATGAACCTGAGGACCAACCAGAACGGCCTCGACATGACGATCCAGCGCGTCAACCACTACACGGCTCGCGGGAACGCCGAGTACGCCGGGCAGACCGCGCTGCAGATCGACTACACCAGCGAGGTCGCCATCGAGGGCAGCGGAAGTCAGCAGGGGGCGGACATCTCGCTGAGCGGCACGGGGACGGGAACCGGGTCGTTCTACTTCCTCCCCGATCCAGGCGTCTATCTGGGCGGCACGGAGACCGGAGAGATGAAGATGGACGCATTCGTGGTCGCGGGCGCCCAGAACCTCGTGATCCCGATCGTGCAGCAGCGCGAGGAGACAATCGAGCTCGTGGACTGAGCGCTCGCGCGGCACGGAAGCCCGTAGCCCGAGCGGTCGGGGGGTCCGCCTCTTGCACGGTGATCGGCCGTGCTCGCGCGCGTTCACACGGCGTCGCTCCTCGGGCTGACGGCGCGACCGATCACAGTCGAGGTCGACCTCGCCCGCGGGCTGCCGACGTTCCACCTGGTCGGCCTTCCGGACGGGGCGGTGCGGGAAAGCCGCGAGCGGGTGACGGCGGCGCTCGGCAACAGCGGCTTCGCGCTCCCGGTCCGTCGAATCACCGTCAATCTCGCGCCGGCCGACGAGCCCAAGCGGGGCTCGGGATTCGACCTGCCGATCGCGCTGGCGATCCTCCAGGCCGACGGGTCGCTCGGCTCGTCTCGAAGCGCTGAGCCTATCGCGGCGCTCGGCGAGCTGGCGCTGGATGGGCGGGTCCGGCCCGTCCGGGGAGTGCTCCCCGCCGCCGCCGCGCTCGCCGCATCCGGCGCATCGCAGGTCCTGGTGGCGGCGGAGAACGCGCGCGAGGCGGCGCTCGTCCGAAGCGTGGAGGCTATTCCCGTGGAAACGCTCCGCGCGGCCGCGGATCACCTGTCCGGCCGGCGCCGAATTCCGCCGGAGTCTCCAGTCGCCGGCGATTCGCCCGCTGTCGGGGGGGATACCGACTGGACGGAGATCCGCGGCCAGGAGCCCGCCCGGCGCGCGCTCGAGATCGCCGCCGCCGGCTTCCACAATGCGCTCCTCGTCGGCCCGCCGGGCGCGGGCAAGACGTTCCTCGCGCGCCGGCTCCCCACGATCCTTCCGGCCTTGACCGAAGAGGAGGCGCTCGAGGTCACGTCCATCCACTCCGCGTGGGGAAGGCTGTCACCGGATCGACCCCTCGTGACGCTCCCGCCCTTTCGCGCCCCCCATCACACGCTCTCCGCGGCCGCGCTCCTCGGTGGCGGCCATCCGGCGCGTGCTGGCGAGGTCTGCCTGGCCCATCGCGGGGTCCTGTTCCTCGACGAGCTGCCCGAGTTCCGCCGCGACGCGCTCGAGGGGCTGCGGCAACCGATCGAGGACGGCGAGGTCGTGATCGGCCGGGCGCGCGAGCGACAGCGGTTCCCGACCCGGTTCCTGCTCGTCGCCGCGATGAACCCGTGTCCCTGCGGATGGTGGGGCGACGATCAGCGGGCGTGCCGCTGCAGTCCCGGGGCGCGCCGTGCGTACCGGGGTCGCGTCTCGGGCCCGCTCCTCGATCGCATCGATCTCCACGTCCCGTTCCGATCGGTCGCCTTCGCGGAGCTCACCGACGGGCGGCGCGGCGAGTCGTCGGCGACGGTCCGCGCTCGTGTCGAGGCGGCACGATCTCGGCAGCGGGGGCGCGGCACGTGGAATGCCGGTCTCATGCCGCAGCGGAGCGCGGCATGCCTTCGGCTCTGCCGCGAGGGCAGACGGTTCCTCGAGACGGCCCACGCCCGCCTCGGCCTGTCGGCCCGAGGGCACGTTCGCGTGCTGAGGGTGGCGCGGACGATCGCGGACCTGGCGGAGCGGGACGCGATCCAGCCGATGGACATCGCCGAAGCGGTCCAGTTTCGCGCGCTCGATCGGTCGTTCGAGTCCGAGCCCGGGTGAAGCTTGCCGTCGGACGAGCACCAGCTCCGGGTGATCGAGTGCCGCTCGCGGACGATCCGGATGGTCGCCCCGGCCGGATCGGGAAAGACCCAGACGATCGTCGAGCGCGTGCTTCGCAGGATCGAGGATGGCGTCCGGCCGGATCGCGTCCTGGTATTGACCTTCGATCGCGCGGCCAGGCGGTCGCTGGTGGAGCGCCTCGCCTCGCGCTCGCTGGAGCGCGGTGTCGATGCCGGGAAGTGCACCGTATCGACGCTCAACGCCTTCGGCGCCGCGCTCCTTCGCCGGCACGCTCCCGAAGAGGCGCACCGTCTGGCGGACGACGCCCAGGCCGACCGGCTGCTGGCGGAATCCGCGGCGGAGTGCGGACTGGAGGCGGAGATCGCGGGCCACGGCGCGCTCGTCCGCGAGGTGTTCGCCCTCCTCAAGAACGCGCTCCACGATCCACGCTCGGGTAGCGCGCGGGAGTTCGCCCGCTTCCTCGGGAGCGACCCGGTCGCGCGGGAGCGCATGGCCGAGCTCGCGTCCGAGGTTCCGCGGGTCGATCCGCCCGCGATCGCGCGGCTCTTCGCCGCTGCCGGCCGGGCCATGTTCCGGGCCAGAGTCATCGACTTCGACGACCAGAAGCTCCGCGCGCTCGCGCTCTTCGAGCGCTCCGAACTGAGGGAGCGGATCCCGGGGCTCTGGGACGAAGTGATCGTCGACGAGTTCCAGGACATCAACCGACTCGACTTCGCGCTCGTCCGAAGGCTGGCCGCGAGATCGGATCTCGTGGTGACGGGCGACGACGATCAGGCGATCTACGGCTTTCGCGGGTGCTCATCGGAGTTCATCGTCGGGCTGGCGCGTCTCCTCGGCCGCGAGGTCGACTCGCACGAGCTGGCGATCAACTACCGGAATCCGCCGAACCTGCTGGCGCACGCGGTGCGGCTGGTCCAGCACAACCGCGGCCGGATCCCCAAGTCGCCGGTGGCGGCGCGCACGGACGCGGCGGCTGTCCTGGCGGCCCCCGCGGGAAGCGCGGAGGCGGAGACCGCCGGGCTCGCGCACCGGGCTCGCAAGGCGATCGCCCGCGGCCGCGCGCCGCGGGAGATCGCGGTACTGTGTCGCACGAACGCCCACTGCCTGGTCGTGGCGGACGGATTGCGGTCCGTAGGGCTCCCTTGTCGGGTGCGGGTAGAGGCCGATCGCGCCGCGAGCCGGAATTCCGGATCCGACGAGCGCACCGGCCGCGAAGACTCCGAAGCGATCACCGTGGCGACCTATTTCCGCGCCAAGGGTCTCCAGTGGCCGGTGGTCTTCCTGCCCGGATGCAACGAGGGCCTGATCCCGCATCCGCGCGCGCCCGTCGACGGGGAACGGCGGCTCTTCTACGTCGCGCTCACGCGCGCCTCGCAGGAGCTCGTGGCCTCGTGGGTCGCCGTTCCGCGGGGCGAGGCGCGCCCCAGCCGGTTTCTCGCGGAGGCCGGGTTCTCCGGCTAGGTTCGCGCCCATGCCGGCCGCGCTCCGACTACAGGGAATCACGCTCCCCGTTCCGGATCTCGCGGCGGCCGAGAAGTTCTACCGCTGGGTCCTGGCGATGAAGGCGGCCGCCGAAGAGTCCGACTCCCGCGAAGCCGCGCTGGGGTGGGGCAAGGAGGACCGCGTCCGTCTCGTCGACGCGAGCGCGAACCCGGGGGCGCGCGAGGCGATCTCGCTCCGCATGGAGGCGCTCGATCCGCCGGCGATTGCCGTGTGGCTCGCGGACCGGGGCCTCGCTCCGCGGCGGATCGTGGCCTTCGAAGGAGACGTCGCACAGATGCGCGAAATCTGGCCGGACGCCGAGGTCACTGGCGACCCGGATCCCGCCGATTCCAATCGCTACGTCGTCTCCCTCGAGTCGCCCGCCGAGGTCCGCCTGGACCTCCACGTGCCCCTGCCCCCGGCGGAGGTCATCGCCCGGGGGAGGCACGGTCCGTTCTATCGACGGACGAAGGACTGGCGGGGGCTCGAGAACCCCGGGATCCTGGGCGTGACGATCGGGGTGGGGGATCCGGCCGTGCTCGTCGCCTACCTCGATGCGCTGGAGATCCGGATCATGGGGGATTCGAGCGACGCGGATGCCCCGCTCCTCGCGGGCGATCATCAGTTCCGGATCGAGCGGCGCGAGCCGGCCGGAATCTACGGTGCGGCGTTCGTCGTCGCGGCCTCGCGGCTGCCGGATCTGGTGCGCACGCTCGAGCGCTTCGAGGTCCAGCACCGCCTCGATCGCAACCACCTTCTGGCGGTCGATCCGGCGGGCCGCATCCTGGCCGTCAACGGCGTGCGCTCGGGGTGAGGCCCCGGTACCTTGCCGGTCCCATGCATCCTCCCGTCGCCAGCCCTTCGGCCACCGACACGCTCGCGGAGAAGGAGCGGCGGCTCGAGTCGATCCTGACAGCCGCCGGCTCGGTCGTGCTGGGGTATTCGGGTGGGGTCGATTCAACCCTGCTGCTCAGGAAATCGTTGGACGTACTGGGGCCCGCGAACGTGCTCGCGATCACCGCCGCGAGCGCCACCTATGCCGACGAAGAGGTCGACGAGGCCGTCCGGCTGGCCGAATGGCTGGGCGCCCCGCACGAGCGGCTCCGGTCCACCGAGCTGGAGGACGAGGGATTCCTGCTGAACCCGCCCGAGCGCTGCTACTACTGCAAGGCCGATCTGTACGGCGACCTGGTGGCGATCGCGTCGGCGCGCGGATATCGGGCGGTGATCGACGGCTCGCATGCCGAGGACGCGCTCGACTTCCGTCCCGGCCTCAGGGCTCTCGACGAGCGCGGCGTCCTGTCGCCGCTCAAGGAGGCGGGGTTCACCAAAGCGGACATCCGCGAGCTCTCGCGAAGGCTGGGACTCCCCACCGCCGACAAGCCCGCGAACGCCTGCCTCGCGTCCCGCTTCCCGTACGGGGAGGCGATCACGACCGAGAAGCTGAGCCGTGTCGGCCGCGCGGAGCGCGTGCTTCGAGAAGCCGGGTTTCCGGTGGTGCGGGTGCGTCACCACGGGGACGTGGCCCGAATCGAGGTGCCGCCCGAGGACCGCGCGCGCCTCGTCGCCGCCGCGGACCAGATCGCGGCGGGGCTCAAGGATCTCGGCTACGTGTGGGTGGCATGCGACCTGGAGGGGTACCGCAGCGGAAGCATGAACGAGGCGCTCTGAGCATCCGCCCCGATCACTGGATCGTGCGGAT
>JAICQP010000245.1 GCA_025937815.1 Gemmatimonadota bacterium | reverse complement strand
GGTGACGGCTGGCTCGCGTCACGGGATGACGCCTGTCTGGAGCTTGCCCTGTCGTTCCCGGCGCTCGCGATCGATCGCCTGGCGCGCGCTGGTGGGCATGGCCTGGCCGCGGGTGGTGTCCGGCTGGATCCGGTCGCCGGAGCGAAGCCCGAAGGGGTCCGCCGCCTGCAGGCTGTCAGAGAAGCTGGTCTCGGGCGGGGCCGAACTGGCGGCCAGAATCGTCTCCGGGAGGAGGGAGTCTCCGGTATAGACGAGCCCGCCGTCGCGGTCCACCTGAACTGCCCGGTGCGTCAGCTGGTCGTAGCCGGGCGCCTCCAGGATGCGGAAGTCGTATTCGAACCCGTGATACAGGTAGAGAGACTTCGTCTCGCCCGGCCGCAGAAGTCCCGTGAACGTCGTGGCCGCACCGAGATGCTGGGACGCGGTCGGCTCGATCTTGAGGATGCGCTGCCGATCGGTGGCGTTCCGGACGTCGACGGTCCGCAGATGGTAGGGGCTCCGCATCGTCGAGATGGGTCCCGAGCACCCGAGCTGTGGCAGGCAACTCCCCACTACGAGGAACAGGCCGACCGCAGTGCGGGTCGACCATCCGCGTCTCGTCTCCTCTGAACGTCTCTCCACCGGATCCTCCGCGTTGGGTTTCGCCGAGTATCCGCGGCGGTCGTCACGCTCGGCTCACGGCGGGCTCATTCCCGGGCCTCCGGAGGCCACATTGCCTCACGTCGAACTCACGCCCTAGGTTCGACGCGTGAGCGCCGACCCTGGGAACGCGCTTCCCACCTTCCGCCTCCAGACGCTGGGGGGACTTGCACTGCGGGGGCCGGCGGGGGATGCTCCGGCGGGGGACTTCGCGCAGCAGAATCGGCGGCTGGCGCTTCTGGCAGCAGTGGCCGCGGCGGGAGAGCGCGGCCGCAGCCGGGACCAGCTCCTCCTCTTCTTCTGGCCGGACGCGTCCCAGCAGCGGGCCCGCCATTCGCTCGAGCAAACGCTCTACCTGCTTCGCAGGTCGGTGGACCCCGAGGTCTTCCTCGGCGTCAACCCGCTGCGGCTCAATCCCGACGTCATATCGAGCGACGTGGAAGAGTTCGAGGCGGCGATCGGAGCGGGCGATCTGGATGCGGCCGCCGAGTTGTACATGGGCCCGTTCCTCGAAGGGTTCTATCTCTCCGACGCCCCCGAGTTCGAACAGTGGATGGAAGGCGAACGCGCGCGCCTGGAAGCTCTGTACCTGAAGGCGCTGGAGCGCCTGGCCGAAGCCGCGGAAGGTGCCCGGGATCACGCGGCGGCAGTCGCGTGGTGGCGAAAGCTCGCCGACGCAGACCCGCTGAGTGGCCGCTATGCGGTCGGTTTGATGCGGAGCCTCGCGAGCTTCGGCGACCATGCCGCCGCGCTGCGTCATGCCGGGCGGTACGAGCGGCTCGTCCAGCAGGAGCTCGGCACCGGCCCCGGTCCCGAGATCGCGGCGCTGGCCGAGGAGATCCGTGCCCATGCGAAGAAATCGGCAGTTCGGCCGCCCCCGGGGCCGGGCGACCGCCACGGGGTCGCGCCGGTCGAGCCCGACTCGGATCCGCAGGCTGGCTCCCTGAAGAGCGTCCGCGCGGATGGCGCGGGGCAGCCGCAGGCCAAGCGCAGGCGACGGACCAAGCTCTGGTACGCCGCCGTAGCCGGACTGGTGCTGGTGATAGCGGTCCTGGCCGCAGCCTGGCTAAGGAACGAGCCGGCGGATCCGCTGCTCGCCGATGCGTCCGATGCTTCGATCGCCGTGCTTCCGCTCGCGAATCTCAGCGCGGACCCGTCGGACGCGATTCTGGCCGACGGAATGACCGAAGCGCTGATCGCGATGCTGGCGAAGACCGGCGACCTGCGGGTGATCGCGAGCACGTCGGCGTTCGCCTTTAGGGACCGGCAGGCGGACGTTCGTGACATCGCGGACAGCCTCCGCGTCTCCAACGTTCTCGAAGGCGGCGTGCAGAAAATCGGTCCGCGCGTGCGCGTGCAGGTCCGGCTGGTGGACGCGCGCGACGGATCGACGCGGTGGTCGGAGACGTACGATCGGGAGATCGAGGACCTGTTCGTGGTGCAGGAGGAGATCGCCCGCAGCGTGGCCCGCGAGCTAGGGAGCCGTCTGGGCGGTGGCGCTACGGCCCTACTCTCCCGCAACCGGCACCGGAACGTGGCGGCGTACGAGCTCTACCTTCGGGGCAACGATCCCGCCCATCTCCGCAGTGACAGCGGCCCGCACAGAGCCCTGGAGTACTTCCGTCAGGCGATCGCCATCGACTCGACGTATGCCGCCGCGTGGGCCGGTCTGGCACGGATGTACGGCCGGGTCCAGTCCACCGAAGATCCGGGCATGCCGAT
>JAICQP010000125.1 GCA_025937815.1 Gemmatimonadota bacterium | reverse complement strand
GGAGCTCCGCCCAGGGATCGCTCGTCAGCTTCTCGACCGCGCCGCTCGCGACGTTCAGGAGCCACAGGTCCGTCAATCCCCCCGACGACCCGCTGAACGCGATCGACTCGCCGTCGGGCGACCACGCCAGTGAGTGGACCTCGCCCACCTCGCCGAGATCGTAGAAGCGGTCGACCTGGCGCCGGTCAGCGTCGGAGACCGCGATCCCGCCGTCGCCCTCGGAGAACGTGGCGAAGGCGAACCGGCGTCCGTCGGGCGACCACGCGCCCGCCGAGCTGATGAACGCGATCGCGTCGAAGTGCGGGTCGCGCTCGCTCTCCGCGAGCTTGCCGAGCACCTGCCCGGTGCGCGCGTCGGCGACGAAGAGGTCGATCGTGAAGAGGTCGCGCTCGGAGAGGAACGCGACGCGCGTGCCGTCCGGCGACAAGACCGGCGACAGGTTCATCTCGCCCGAGTCGATGTCGGGCGCGAGCACGCGCTGGCCCGCCGCGGCGGGCCCGTCGCGGCCCTCCAGGAGGGGCTGGTAGTAGTCCTTCGTCGTGGCCATCCAGATGAGGGAGAGCGTGTCCGCGTCGGTGACGAGCACCTGGCGCGCGCCGATGTCGACGCCCTCGCGCGCCATCGCCTGGTAGAGCTGCGCGACCCGCGAGTCGCCCCAGCGCCCGCCCACGAAGGCCCAGAACGCGTGACCCCAGCGATACGGGAAGAAGCGCGGGTCGCGCCCCAGGTCCTTGATCTCGGGGAGCTCGTCGTCGAGCACCGCGTCCCTGAGCCACATCGCCGTGTGCGGGTCCACGCGCCCGATCGACAGGTACTCGGCCAGCCCCTCGACGACCCACAGGGGCAGGCGCTGGAGCCCCTGCTGCCCGCCCGACACCGCGGCCTCCTTGGCGATGTCGTACTGGAACGCGTGCACGAGCTCGTGGCCGAGCACGTGGTCCGTGTCCCCCATCGTCTCCGCGAAGGGCATGACCACCCGATCCTTGAGGCTCTCCGTGAACCCGCCGGTCGCCTGCGACAGGGTCGACGGGGTCGTGTTCGTCTGGTGGAAGTCCGGCTGGTCGGCGTAGAAGATCAGCGGCTTCCGATCGTCGAACTCGTGATCGAACACCGAGCCGAAGCGGCTGTACCAGCGCTCCGCCATCCGCCCCGCGTCGAGGACCAGGTCTTCGTCCTGCACGGTGTTGGCGTGGATGTCGAAGCGCTCGGTCTCGACGACGTACCAGTCGAAGTCCTCGTACTGGATCTTGTTGCGTCCGAAGTACTGCGCCGCGGCCTCGCTCGGGAGCGCCACGGGGAGCGCAACCAGGAGCGCCGCAAGTAGAATGGGCCGCCGGATCCGCGGCAGACGAGAGGTGAAGCGCGTGGTCATCGTGGTCATGGGAGTCTCCGGTGCCGGGAAAACGACGGTCGGGCGCGCGCTCGCGCGGCGACTGGGATGGCCGTTCCACGAGGGCGACGACCTTCACCCCGAACTAAACGTCCGAAAGATGCAGAGGGATGAACCGCTGACCGACGAGGACCGCCGGCCGTGGCTGGAACGGGTCCGCGATCTGGCCGCCCGGGAGGCGTCCCGGGGGGCCGACGCGGTCGTGGCGTGCTCGTGCCTGAAGGTGGCGTACCGGGACGTGGTGCGAGGGCCGGCTCGGGGGGGGCCGCGGCCGGCTCCCGACGTGCGATTCGTGTACCTGGCGATCGACCCGGAGACGGCCGCGGAGCGGGTCTCAGGCCGGCGGGGTCACTTCTTCGACGCGTCGCTCGTCGCGAGCCAGTTCGAGGCCCTCGAGCCGCCTCGAAGGGCGCTGACGCTGGATGCGACCCGGCCCGTCGAGGAGCTAGTCGACGCGGCCGTGGCCGGGCTCGGCCTCGCCCAAGCGCGCGGGGATCGCTAGAGACGGCGCTCACGCGCCAGCGTCCAGGAGCGGAAGGGTCGAGGCTTCGTCGATCGTCCGGACGAGGTTCGCTTGCTCCTCGACGAACATCATCTCGAGGGTCGGCCGGACGCGGCCCGAGACGAGGTGTCCCGCCAGCGCGCTGCCGTCCCGGCGGCCGAGCACGACGTGGGCGTGGATCCTGACCGCGCCGTCCTTCCGCGCCACGTTCCCCGTCATGGCCGCGACCTCGACCGGCTCGTCGACGGGAATCTCTTCGTAGGATCTCGTTTCCCAGTCGAAGAAGGCGATCACGGCCTCGCGGAAGGCGCCGATCGCCGTGAAGTGGGCGGCTTCGATCCCGTGCTCGTTCGCGAAGGAGGTGAGCGTGGCGACCGCCTCGTCCTCGACGTCGAAGACGAGCGCGTGGACGCGCGCGTGACCATCCCGCAGAAGCTTCGCCCTCACCGGCCCTCGTTCTCGATCCCCATCGATTCCCCGCAGCTCCCCCCAAGATCGCAACGATACCATGCTAATGGTCGCGGCGCTCCGGGTCTGTGGCATGGCTTACACGCTACGCGGGGATAGGTGTCCGCGTACCTTGCGCGGGATGTCTCCCCGATCCCCCGACGAGACCCTCCCCATGGAGGCGGCGCTGAGCCCGGCGCTACGCGTTCTCGAGCGCGAGGTCGTCCGCTGCCGCAGGTGCCCGCGGCTGGTCGCCTGGCGCGAGCAGGTCGCGCGCGAGAAGCGGAGGGCGTTCGCCGACGAGGAGTACTGGGGGCGGCCGGTGCCGGGGTGGGGCGATCCGCAGGCCCGGCTCCTGGTGCTGGGGCTCGCACCCGCCGCGCACGGTGGGAACCGGACGGGCCGCGCGTTCACGGGCGACGAGTCCGGGCGCTGGCTCTACCGGGCGCTCTGGCGTTCGGGCTTCGCCAACCAGCCGGACTGCGAGCGCAAGGGGGACGGGCTCGAGCTCCGCGACTGTTTCATCACCGCGGCCGTCCGCTGTGCCCCGCCCGCCAACCGTCCGACCACCGATGAGCGGGACAACTGCCGCCTCTGGCTCGAGGCCGAGCTCGACCGGCTTCCGCGGATCGCCGTCGTCGTGGCGCTCGGTGGCTTCGCCTTCGACAACGCGCTCCGCGTCTGGCGCGGCCGCGGGTTCGCCGCGCCCAAGCCCAAACCCGCCTTCGGCCACGGCCGCGAGGTGCAGTTGGGGCTGGAGGGCGACCGCTCGGCCACGGCGGCCGCGCCGATCCTTCTCGCCAGCTACCACCCCTCCCAGCAGAATACCTTCACGGGCGTCCTCACCGAAGCGATGCTGGACGCGGTCTTCGCGCGGGCGCGGGAAATCCTGCGCGCCTGACGGTTCCGAGTCGTCAGAACACTCGGTAGCCGTGCGCTTCGTAGACCTCGGTGCAGACCAGGTTCCCACTCGGATCCCGATGCCGTCGTGTCCACGTGTTGTGCGTGGAGAACCAGAAGCCACCATCGTACCAGACGTCCCAGTAAAAGCTGCCGGTCACGTCAGACTGGAGAGTGGAGCCGTCTCCCCGCACCGTCGTCCCGGATCCGGTGAACCCACCCGATCCCCCGTCGTAGCGTCCAACGATCTCGATCGCGGGGTCCAGACCGATGATTCTGATCGTGCTGTTCGTTGAGCCGCGTACTATGGATCCCGAACCCGAATCGGGCAGAGGGCTCGGACAGATCCCAGTCTGCCTGGGGTTGAATCGAATGTATCCCCAGTTGCCTAATAGCTCATCTCCGATTTCGACCGGAGGAATGTCCGAGCAGCGGATTTCCACCGCCGTGGTGCGGCCTGCCTGAACAGCGGCGCTTACCTCACTACAAGCCATACCGGACGCCGTCGCGGTAATCCTGTACGTCCCCGGTGGCAGATCGTCGAACGTAAAGTGCACACCATTCGGGGACCCCTCGGCGGTCGCAGTTCTGCTGGCCGGACCGGTCAGGTGGACGATGGTGGTTTCGTTGGAGAAGACGATCCCGGTGATATCGCCGGTTGGCTTCGGAGTACACGAGATGTTGGCGATTGCCCTCTGCGCCGGATCCACGTGAATCGTCTGGACGGGGCAGGTGAAGTGCTGGTGGGAGGCGCTCAGCGTGTAATCCCCGGCCTGGACGCCGACGAACGAGAGGTTGCCATTCGCGCCGCTGGTCCGGGTATAGGACACCCCGGGAGCTCGCAGCTCGACCGACGCCCCGCTGATAGGCGAGTCGCCGCTCGTGACGACCCCCGTCACGATCCCCGTGTTCGTGCTCGTCGTCGTCCTCTGGTTGCAGGCGATGCTCGCCGTCGTCGTCCGGCTCGCCTGGACGTCGGCGGTCACCGACTGGCAGTCGAATCCGAAGATCGTCGTGGAGACGGTGTAGGATCCGGGCTCCAGGCGGGTGAACGTCGCGGTGCCTCCCAGGCGCGTCCCCGTTGTCCTGCGCTCGAATCCCACAGGGCCGGTCAGTACGACCGTAATCGCGAAATCGCCCGAGCCCGGGCTCGTGACTCCCACGCTGATGGTCCCTGTGACCGTATCCACATCCACTCCGGTCACATCGCTTTCCGCCGAAGTGCATGCCGCCAGGGCCAGAGATGCGATCAGGAAGTTCCGTGCGAGTGGGGCATTCATGAGGGTCCCTCCTCTGGGTTCGCGAGGGCTGGCTCACCTCGCCATCCCTAATACGACAGGAACCGCCCGATTCCCTCACGGAGTTGCCCGCCTCAGTCCCGCGACAGCCCGTGCTTCTCGATCTTCTTGTACAGGTGAGAGCGCTGCATGCCGAGCTTCCTGGCGGTCTCGGAGACGTTCCAGTCGTTCTCGTCGAGCTTCGCCGCGAGAAACGCCTTCTCGGCCGCGTCGCGGTAGTCGGTGAACGACGAGTGGGTCTCGATGAGGTCCGCCGTCCCTCCCGACACGCCGGCGCGCGGCCCCGACAGCGCCTCGACGTCCGCTGCCGAGATCGTCTCGCCCGGCGCCAGGATCACGAGCCGCTCGACCGTGTTCTTGAGCTCGCGCACGTTTCCCGGCCACGGGCGCTCGGTCAGCGATTCGATCGCCTCGGGCTCGAACTTCTTCGGCGGCATCCCGTTCTCCTCGCAGTACACGCGCCCGAAGTGCTCGACCAGGAGCGGAATGTCCTCGCGGCGCCGCGAGAGCGGCGGCACGTGCAGCGGTACGACGTTCAGCCGGTAGTACAGGTCCTCGCGGAAGTTCCCCTCGCGGATCTCGCTCTCGATGTCCTTGTTCGTCGCCGCCAGCACGCGCACGTCGACCTCGATCGACGTCGCCCCGCCGACCCGCTGGACGACGCCGTCCTGGAGCGCGCGCAGCACCTTGGCCTGCGCCGCCAGGCTCATGTCCCCCACCTCGTCGAGGAACAGCGTCCCCTTGTCGGCGAGCTCGAACTTGCCCGTCCGCCGCGCGTGCGCGCCCGTGAACGCGCCCTTCTCGTGCCCGAATAGCTCCGACTCGATCAGCTCGTGCGGGATCGCCGCGCAGTTGACCTCGACGAACGGGCCTTTCGCGCGCTCGGAGAGCCGGTGGATCTCGCGGGCGACCAGCTCCTTGCCGGTGCCGTTGTCCCCCGTGATCAGCACGTAGGCGCGGGTCGGCGCGATCCGCCGGACCTTCTCGAGGACCTCCATCAGCACGGGGCTGTTCCCGACGATCGGCCCGGCGCCCGCCGCCATCTGCGCCTTCCTGAGCTCGGCGTTCTCGCGCTCGAGCTCGCGCTCGGCGAGCGCGTTCGATATCCGCTTGAGGACGACTCCGCGGTCGGGCGGCTTCTCCAGGAAATCGAACGCGCCCCGCTTCAGCGCCTCGACCGCGGTCTCGACGCTGCCGTGGCCGCTGATCATGACGACGACGACATCCGGGTCTTTGGCGCGCAAGCGGTCGAGGACGTCGAGGCCGTCCATGGGCGCCATCTTGATGTCGAGGAGGACGAGATCGGCGGGCTCCTCGGAGTAGGCCGCCAGCGCGGCGGGCCCGTCCTTGGCGTCCCGCACCTGGTACCCCTCGTACTCCAGCATCTGGCGGAGCGCCTGGCGGATCCCCGGCTCGTCGTCGACGACGAGGATGCGCGCGGAATTGCGAGTCGGTGTCACGATGATCCTATGGTAGCGTTCACTGCCGGGTCAGCCACTTCTCGTCAGCCACTTCTCGTAGACCAGGTAGCCGGTCTCCTCCATTCCCAGCTTCTCGTAGATCGCGCGCGCCGACGCGTTGCCCTTCTCGACGTAGAGCCGCAGCGACGCGACGTCGCCTTCCTTGCGCGCCGACGACTCGACGTGGTCCCACAGGGCGCGGAAGACCTTCCGCCCCCGCCACTCCGGCACGACGTACACCGACTGGAACCACCAGTAGCGGCCGTTCGTCCAGTCGCTCCACTCGGTAGTGACGAGGCACTGCCCGACGGGCTCGGCGCCGTCGCCGGCGTCGCCGCCGCCACCCTCGCGCGGCGCTTCGGCGATCCAGTACTGACCGTGCGCCGGATCGGAGAGGAGCATCCGGACCCCGCTGAGGAGCGTGACGGGATCGAGCTCGCGCCCCTCGCTCTCGGACGCGAGGCGCCGGTTGAACCCCGCGATCACCTCCGCGTCGGACGGCCGCGCGGCGCGGATTCGAAGCTCTCCTGACTTGCCGCTCATCGGGTTTCCCGCCGTATCGTCCATCGAATACTCGTCACTCTCCGTACCCCAGAATCCCCGCGGCCGAGAGTCGGTCCCGCACCTGATCGACGGGAAGCGCTTCGACCGTGTGGCCATCGACGCCCGTGACGGTCGTCGCGCGGAAGAGCGAGTTGAGGATCGCCTCCTCGGTGGCCTCGACGACCGCGAGGAAGAGCGGGTTGAGCGCGTCGCCGCGCAGCGTCTCGGCGGTCGCGGTCGGGCTCTCGCTATCGTAGGGGACGCGGAGTCCCTCGGCGGTCGAGAACGCGATCACGTAGTCGCCCGACCCGTGCGAGGAGAAGCCGCCCGTGCGCGCGATCCCGTAGGGGGCCCGGTAGGCGATCCGGCCGAGCCCGTGCGCGTCGACCGGTGCGTCGGTCGCCACCACGATCATGATCGAGCCGCCGGCCGCGTCGGGTTCGAGCTCGGGGCGCCACGCTCCCGCTCCCGAACCCGCCTCCGCATCCGCCGCCGCCGGCGTCCAGCGATCGAGGAATCCCGTGCGGCCGAGGAGCCGGCCGACCTGGAGGCCGCGGATCTCGAGCGCGCCGCCGAAGTTCGACTGGACGAGGACGCCCAGCGTGTACGTCGCCTCGCCCACGCGCACCCG
>JAICQP010000177.1 GCA_025937815.1 Gemmatimonadota bacterium | reverse complement strand
CTGGTCGCCGCCTGTCTGGCGACCGGGCGCCGCATGCCGAGAGACCGCGCCACGCTCCTGCGCGTCGCGTTCGTGGGCGTCCTGCTCCTCGTGATCGGCAACGGGCTCCTCAACTTCAGCGAGATCCATCTCTCCTCCGGCCTTGCCGCGCTCCTGGTGACCACGTTCCCGATCTGGAACACGCTGATCGGGATGACGGGCGAGCGCGGCGAGCGCCTGGCTCCCGCGGGTTGGATCGGGACGATCGTCGCTCTCGCTGGCGTCGCGATTCTCGTCAAGCCGTTCGAATCCGGTGTGGAGTCCTCGTGGATCGGCGTCGGCGCGGTGCTGCTCGCGTCGCTGTCGTGGTCATTCGGTACCGTGTACGCGCGGAGAAAGCTGCGCGGTGTCGACCCGGTCGCCGCCAGCGCGATCGAGACCGCCGTGGCCGGGCCCCTGATGCTCGGCATCCATTTCCTGTTCGAGCGAGGCCAGCCGGTGGAGTGGGGGGGTCAGGCGTGGCTCGCCGTCGGGTACCTCGCGCTGATGGGGTCGCTCGTCGGGTTCACCGCCTTCGCGTTTCTCACCGCGCACATGTCGAGCTCCAAGGTCGGCACGTACGCCTACGTGAATCCCGTCGTGGCGGTGCTGCTGGGCTGGGCGTTCCTCGACGAATCCGTGACGGCTCGGCTGCTGCTCGGCGGCGTAACGATCCTGGGCGGTCTCTTGCTGGTGTACATCGCGCGCGTCCGCGAATCCGGTGCGCAGGTTCCTGCCTCGCGGCGCGTTCCGGGATAGGCGCGGGCTCGGCAGCGGAATCCTAGAGCAGCAACAGCGCAACCAGCAGCAGCGCGGCCGTCAGCCAGTCGATCCACAGGCACGCTGGCGGCAGATACTGGGGCACGGGGCTTCCGGCGGGATCCTGGCGATGATGATTGGCGTGCGGCTGATCGACGAGGACGGGGTGGACGAACGCGACCAGGAAGGCGATCGCCCCCGACGCGCGCAGGCCGAGCACGATCGATCCCTGGATGCCGTCCAGGAGCGTGAAGGCGACGACGAGAAAGAGGAGCAAGTTGATCGCGAGGTCGCGCTTCAGCCAACCGGTGACGCGCGCGGCTGGCAACTCCTGGATCGCGTAGTAGGCGGTCGCCATCAGCATGACGAGGAGCCCCCACCAGATCGAGAGCCGCGCGACCGTGTAGCCGTACGCCATGCCCGGGGTGAGCGCGATCCCGGCAGCGATCCAGGCCATCGTCAGGACCACGTAGCCGAGAACCGCAACGCGGATCATGCCCGGCTCGTCCCCGCTCTGCTCACCGCGGCGCTGCGCCACCGCCACAGCCGGCTCACCGGCCGTGGAACTCCGGCTTCCGCTTCTCGAGGAACGCCTTCGTCCCTTCCTTCATGTCGTCGGTGCCGCACGCCATGCCGAAGAGGGTCGCCTCCATGTAGAGCCCGTCGTCGAGCGCCATGTCGGAACCGCGGAGCGTCGCCTCGAGCGCGTATTGGACTGCGAGCGGTCCCTTGGTGAGGATCTGGCCGAGCAGCTCACGCGCAGTCTCCAGCAGCTTGTCGGGGGCCGCGACCGCGTTGACGAGACCCCAGCGGTGCGCCTCCTCGGCATCCACCATGCGTCCCGTCAGAACCATCTCGAGCGCGCGTCCCATGCCGACGATTCTCGCGAGCCGCTGCGTGCCGCCGTGGCCCGGAATCAAGCCCAGCTGGACCTCGGGCAGCCCGAAGCGCGCGCGCTCGCTCGCCACCCGCAGGTGGCAGGCGATCGCCAGCTCGCAGCCTCCGCCCAGCGCGTAGCCGTTGACCGCGGCCACGACGGGCTTGGGGCAGCCTGCTATCCGCGTGAACGTGGTCTGCCCCTGGAACGCGAACTCCTTGCCCTGGGTCGCGCCCAACCCCGACAGCTCCGCGATGTCGGCGCCCGCCACGAACGCCTTGGTACCCGCGCCCGTCACGACGACGCCGCCCACCGCCTCGTTGTCGCGCAGCTTCAGGAAGACGTCCTGGAGCTCCTGCTCGGTGTCCGAGTTCAGCGCGTTCAGCTTGTCGGGCCGGTTGACCGTGACGGTGGCGATCCGGTCGGACACGTCGACGATCAGGTTGTCGTATTCGTACTCCACGGAGAGCTCCAGCCAGAGGTGAGGAGACGGTGAGCCTCTTTGAGTGGCCGGCAGATTGTAGCGAGTGCCGGATAACGGGGGCAACGGGTCGACAACCCCGCTGTATTTTACACTCACGCGACTGGATTCGAAGAGGAGGAGCCGAATGCCGTGAGTCTTCGACATGTCTACATCGGCCTCTGCCTTCTGTTCGTGTTCATGGCGGCCGAGGGACGGCGTCTGGGAATGACGAAATTGTGGCTGCCGGCAATCGCTGCGATCGCGGTCGGAGTGTCCCTGGGCCTCCCGCTATTCCTCTACATGCGGCAGAGCACGCTGGACTCTCGATGACGCTTTCGGACGTTCTGTCTGCTCTCCCGGTCAAGCCGGTCAAAGAGTCCCTCGGCGAACGCTGCGCGAGCTACCTCCGCGACCACGGAGTACCACCCCACCTGATCGCCATGTTCGACGAGTGCGCCTATGGGGGGCCGATCCGGATCGGGCCACTGTGGCTATCCCCCCTCGCGGATCTCGAGCTCGAGAACTCCGAAGAGGAGAACCGCCCCTGCATCGAGCACGGCTTTCTCATCGTGGGGAGTGGGTTGAATGGAGATCCGGTCGCGGTCGAGCTCGGCACAGGAGGGATGGCCTTCCTCTCGCACGACCTTCTGTGGGAGCGCGAGTACGAGGACTTCGAGGAGTGTGTCGTGCGAACTCCCCTCGGCCTCGATGACTTTTGGGTCCAGGCCGAGGGAAACGCGGACTTCCCCGCCGACTCCTACGACGCCCGGAGCTTCTGGAGCGGTGCCTAGATATTGAGGTCCGTCGGGACGGGCTCGGCGCCCGAGTAGTCGTAGAACCCCTTCCCGCTCTTCCGCCCGTGGTATCCGGCCAGGTGCATCTTCCGGAGGAGCGGCGGCGCCGCGTACTCGGGCCGCTTGTACTCGTCGAACATGATCTCCGCGATCCGGTACGTCGTGTCGATCCCCACGAAGTCGAGTAGCGTCAGGGGTCCCATGGGATGTCCGCAACCATGGATCATGCCCTTGTCGATGTCTTCGGTGGTCGCCAGCCCCGACTCCAGCGCGCGGACCGCGCCCAGCAGATAGGGAACCAGGAGCAGATTCACGACGAACCCCGAGTTGTCCTTGGCGGCGATCGGGATCTTCCCCAGCGACTCGGCGAACGACCACGTGCGCTCGAACGTCTTCTGGCTGGTGGTCACCGCCCTGACGACCTCGACCAGCTTCATGATCGGCACGGGATTGAAGAAGTGGAGCCCAACCATGCGATCGGGTCGCGACGTGGCGGCGGCCATCTCGACGATCGTCAGCGACGAGGTGTTGGAGGCGAAGATCGTGTGCTCCGGACACAGCTCGTCGAGCTCGGCGAACATCTCGTTCTTGACTTCTATGTCCTCTACCACGGCCTCGATCACGAGGTCGCAGTCGGCCAGGTCGCCGAGCTCGGTCGTACCGCTCATGCGCGAGAGCGCCGCCTCCCGATCGGCGGCGGTCATCTTCTCCTTCTCGACCGACTTCTGCATGAACCCGCCGATCTTGTCGAACGCCTTTTTCCAGTACGCCTCCTCCACCTCGCGCGCGACCACCTGGTAGCCGGCCTGCGCGCAGACGTGGACGATCCCGCTCCCCATGAGGCCCGTCCCGAGGACCCCCACCTTCTCGATCTTCTTCTCGCTCACTTCTCCTCCTCCACGGTGCGATGCGCATGGGCGCGCTCCGCGCGCCGGGCGATGGATCTCAGGACTTTCCGGGTCATGATGCGGTGTCCCCCGCTTCCGACGACCAGCGCGCGATAGAGCCTGCCACGCAAGCCGGGAAACTCCGCGTGCGTCACGGCGCGGATCCGCGAGCCCGCGCCCCGAGGCTCGATCTCGAACGTGAGCCGATAGCGGCTGAAGCGGTGCCGGCCCTCGAGCGCGAGCTCGCGCGGCGGGTCGGTCCGCGCGACGTGGAAACCGACCAGCGTCTCGTCGCTGGCGTCGCCGAGGCCGGAGCCGCAGCCCCGATCATCGCAGCGGAGGACCGCGGCCACGTGGCGCGCCCGCGAGTGGTCGAACGCGTCCTGGAGCGCCAGAGGCAGGGCGGTCCAGACCTCTTCCGGCGTCGCGGACGCAGCCACTTCGTGGCTATCCAGGTACGGGATCGGGTCGATCGTCCTGCTCAGCCCGCCTCCACCACGACAGTCGATCCCTGCCCGCCGCCGATGCAGGCCGAGGCGAAGCCGAGCCGCGCTCCGCGGCGCTTCATCTCGTAGAGGAGCGTGATCGTGCAGCGCGTGCCGGTGGCGGCCAGCGGGTGCCCGATCGCGATCGCGCCGCCGTTGACGTTCAGCTTCGCGTGGTCCAGCCCCAGCTCCTTCATGACCGCCACGGTCTGGGGCGCGAAGGCCTCGTTGACCTCGTAGAGCTCCATGTCGTCGAGCGTGAGGCCGGTGTCGGCGAGGGCCTTCCGGGTGGAGGGCGCCGGACCGATGCCCATGATCTTCGGGTCGCAGCCGGCAATCCCCCAACCGACCACACGCCCCAATACCGGCGCCCCCGCCTTCTCGGCCCGCGCGCGCGTCGTCACGATCACGGCCGCCGCGCCGTCCACGATTCCCGAGGCGTTTCCGGCCGTCACGACGCCGTCCTTCTTGAAGTAGGGCGGGAGCTTCGCGAGGATCTCGGGCGTCGTCGTCGGCCGCGGGTGCTCGTCGGCCGCGAACTCCTGGTGGCCCTTCTTGGTCACCAGCTCCACCGGGACGATCTCG
>JAICQP010000021.1 GCA_025937815.1 Gemmatimonadota bacterium | reverse complement strand
TCCAGACGCCGCGGCCCGGATTGCCGCGCGGGTAGTTGTCCGGTCGCAGGAGTCGCGGCTCCCCGTCAAGCGTGGGGTAGATCTCGCGCTTGTCCCAGACGTGGTTCCCGGTCGTGATCACGTTTGCGCCGAGCCCCAGGAACTCGCGCGCGATGTCCGGCGTGATGCCGAAGCCGCCCGCGGCGTTCTCGCCATTGACGACGATCAGCTCCGGCGTGGCGATCGCACGCCGGAGCTCGATTCCCCACTCCAGCGCGCGCCGCCCCGGCCGCCCGAACACGTCGGCGACGAACAGCACCCTCACGAACCGTCCGCTGCGGCCCGCGCCGCGATTTCCGTCACCGCACTTCGCCGGTGCCGCCGAGGAGGACGAGCGCGGGCTCGACGCCGGCATCCGTCCTGGCTTCCACGCGGCCGGTCCGCGGACCAGCGCCGGAGGGCTCGAACACGATCTCGAGCGAGCACGTTCGGGTCGGGACGAGTCCGCCGCCGCAGTCGCTCCCCGCGATGCGGAAGTCGCTGGCGTCGTCGCCCGCCACTTCGAGCGATCGGAACGAGACGTTCGCGGCCCCATCGTTCCTGATGCTCACGACGCGCGCCGGACTCGTCCCCCCCACGGCCTGGACTCCGAACTCCAGGGCCCGGGGAGCGACGGACACGGAGAGCGAGGCGAGCGGCGCGCTCGCCCCCCCAGCGACCACGATCTCCGGCCCGGGCACGATGCCGGCGCCCGAGAGTGGAACCGACTGATCCCGCTGGCCGTTCAGGTCCCGCAGGACGAGCTCGCCGGTGAGCAGGCCCTCGCTCACGGGATCCAGCAGCACCTGCACCGTGCATGCCCGTCCGGGTCGGAGGATCTCGTTCGAGCAGCGGTCGAGCGCGATCCGAAAACCGGAGGCTCCGCCGTCGCGCACGCGCACGGCGAATTGCACCGGGCCCTGGCCCTGGTTGACGAGCCGCACGCCGAGCGGACCGCTGGAGGTGCCTGTCGGCTGCTCGCCGAAGTCGAGCGTCTCGGGGACGGCGCGGACGAGCCCGGTCACTCCCGGTACGGCCGTGCCGCCATCGCTTCCCGTACCCCTCAGGATCACCATGGCCTCCGATCCGCCACCCGCCGCGAGCGTCGCCTCGCGAATCCCCAGCTCGCGCGGGCCGAACAGCACCGCCACGCTGCATGTGGCCCCCGGAGCGAGCGCCGCCGCGCCGCAGTCGTCCTCCGCGAGCACGAAGTCCGCGGCCGCGGGCCCGGACACGACGAGGTCGCCGAGCCGCACGGTATCCGCGGTCTCGTTCGACCAGATGACGACACGAGCGGGGCTCACCCGGCCGACGGCCAGGGAATCGAACGCCAGGGTGTCCGGGTCGGCGACGAGCACGGGTATCTCATCGCGCTCACTCCCCGCGCACGCGAGTGCCGCCATCGCAACGGCCGCGACGCCCAGTGTTCGTGCAAGTCGAATGCGGTGGATTCGGATCAAGCGGCGCCCGGATGACGCGCGCGAACGGAAAGACCCCGCCGGGAACACCAGAAAGGATTTTTTGACGCCCTCGTGAAACAGTGGGTACCCTCCTCGCCCGCGTCTCGTTTCCTCCGAAGAGGCATGCGATCGACGGACGAAGCGAGGATCCCTATCGGGACGTGTTGGCTCAAAAAATTGGTCTTCCCAGCGCCCCGGACGGGGTCTTTCAGCGCGCTCTCGTCTCCTTCCCCTTCTTCGACGGGCTCGAGGCCGCGGTCTTCTTCAGCGCTTCGCCGACCGCAGCGGCCAGCTTCGCGATCCGCTCGGCGATTTCGCCTTCCAGCTCGGCCTGCCGGACGCGGGCGCGGAACAGCTCGTCGGTGATCTCCATCGCGCCCAGAACCGCGGCCTGGAACGGTTCCATCGAGGGCGCCTTGTCGCGAATCTCGCGCAGCGAGCCGTCGACGTGCCCCGCCACCCGCCGCGTGTACTCCGGGTCGGCCTCGGAGCGGATCGCGAACGGCTCGTCGAGGATCGTGACGCGCGTCGTGCCCGGGCCGTCGCTCATGACTCGATCACGTAGCGCACCCTCGAAAGGAGTCCCCGGATGCGATCCTCGAGAAAGGCGGAGTGCCGCTCCAACCGCTCCTTTTCCGTCTCCAGGTCCCGAACCCGCTTGCCGAGCTCGATCGGGTCGAGCGCGCCCTGCGAGCGGCGGCTTTCTTCGTCTGCTGCACGCGCGGCCGCCACGCTCTCGTGCCGCGCGAGGAGCAAAGTAATGTTTTCCTCTAGCGCGTCCAGCGATGCGCGAAGGGCATCCGCACCCTTTTCATCGTCACCGCTGCGCGGACGGCTCGGTCGTTTCTTCATGGGCGTTCTCGAAGCATCCGTCGGCTCTTTCTCGGCGGCCTCGGGCTCTTCCAGCGGCAGAATGCCCTCCAGCGAACCCTGCACCAGGTCGCGCTGTTCGCTCCTGCCGCGGGCCGGCCGCGCTTCACCGGATCTCATATCCGCGCTCCCTCCGGAGACGCTCGAGCAGCCGGTTCATCTCGCCGTCCACCTCCTCGTCCGTCAGCGTGCGATCTGCCTCGAAGGTCAACCGGAGACCGAGACTGTAATGGCCCTCGGGCAGCTGCGGTCCCGCATACCGATCGAATACCCGCACGCCCTTCAGATGATCGATCCCCGACCTCCAGAGCTCGGCCACGATGTCCGCCGCCAGGTCCCCGCTCGGAACCACGAGCGCGAGATCGCGCTCCACGGCCGGCTCGCGACTCCACTCCATGATTCTCATCTCCGGGTCCGGGCCGGCCAGCGCCGCCAGCTCGAGCTCCGCCACGTAGAGCTTTCGCTCCGACCCCCAGGCCTCGGCGACGATCGGGTGGACCTCTCCGCAGAACCCGAGCGCGGTCCCGTCCCCACTCTCGATCTCGGCCTGCCGGCCCGGGTGGAGCCACGCCCGCGAGCCCTTCGAGAACCTCGGCGAGTTCGCCGCCGCGGCGGCCAGCACGTCCTCGAGGTCCCCCTTGAGATCCCAGAAGTCGTACTCGGGCGGATGGGGCTCTGACCAGTCGAGCGGGGAACGCGCACCCCCGGCCGCCAGCGCCAACCTCTCCGTCTCCTCGACCTCGCCCGCCAGGCGCCGGAACGCATGGCCGATCTCGAACAGCTTCGCGCGCGGCGCTCCCCGCTTGAGGTTGTACGCCACGGCCCTTGCGAGGTTCGGTATCAGGAACGGTCTCAAGAACCGATCGGCTTTAGAGATAGGATTTCGTATCTCAACCATATTGTCAATAGCCGTCCCCGCCCCGAGCACGTCCTCGGGGACGAACGAGGGCGTGCACGCCTCGTCGAAGCCGGCCGCGCGGCTGGCCTCCGAGAGTCGGGCGATGGCCCGCTGCCGAGGCTCGCGAGCGGGGGCGACAGGCGGTGCCGGGAGTGGGGATGCCGGAACCGCCTCGTAGCCCTCGAGGCGCGCCACCTCCTCGATCAGGTCGGCCTCGCGCGACACGTCGAATCGCCAGCTCGGCACCTCCACCGTGAGCACGTCCCCCCTGCCCGACGTCACTCCGAACCCGAGGGACTCCAGGGCCGTGCGCGCGGCGTCGGCGGTGGTCGCCTTTCCGACGAGAACCTCGTGCCGCGAGAGCCGGAGCTCGATCCGCCGCCGTTCGACTCGTTCCCCCGCCTCCGCACCGACCCTGCCTGAGGCGACGCTGCCTCCGGCGACCTCGGCGATCAGGGCCGCGGCGCGATCGAGCGCGATCTTCGGCAGCTCGGGATCCACGCCCCGTGCGAACCGCGTCGAGGCCTCACTGGGGAGGCCGAGCTTCCGGACCGTGCGCGAAACGCGAGCGGGATCGAAGTGCGCGCTCTCCAGGAACACGGTGCGCGTCCCCGCCGAGATCTCCGACTCGAGACCGCCCATGACGCCGCCGACTGCGACGGGACGCTCGGCGTCGCAGATCATCGTGATCTCCGCGTCGAGGGTCCGCTCGCGGCCGTCCAGCGTCACGAATCGCTCCCCGTCACGCGCCCGCCGGACGACGATCCGGCCTCCGGCCAGACGATCGAAGTCGAACGGATGAAGGGGCTGTCCGAGCTCCAGCATGACGAAGTTCGTCACGTCGACCACGTCGCTGACCGGGCGCTGCCCCACCGATACGAGACGTGTCTGAAGCCACGCCGGAGACGTTCCCACCCGGATCCCGTCGATCAGCCGCCCGAAGTAGCGCGGGCAGCCCTCCACGTCCTCGATCTCGACACCGCTGCGCGATGCGGCGGCCTCGCCGCTCTCGACGAGCCGGATCGCCGGCAGCACGAGCTCCTCGCCGACCAGCCACTGTACCTCGCGCGCGACCCCCAGATGGGATAGCGCGTCACCCCGGTTCGACGTGACGTCGATGTCGAGGATCGTGTCGTCGAGCGCGAGTACGTCCCGAAGGTCCCTACCGAGGTCCGCCTCGCTCGCCCCTCCGATCGGCCAGATCCCCTCTGGCCCACCGAGGGCGTCCAGTCCCAGCTCGGGCGCCGAGCAGAGCATGCCCTGCGATTCCACGCCGCGGATCTTCGCGCGCCGGATCTGCCGGTCGCCGGGTAGCCGCGAGCCGACGGTCGCGTACCCGTACAACGCTCCCACCTCGACATTGGGCGCGCCGCACACCACCTGTCGCGCGCCGTCGCCCGCTTCGACCTCGCAGAGCGTGAGCCGGTCGGCGTTCGGATGCGGTCCCGCCTGGACGACCTTGCCGAGGACGACGCCCGTGAAGGCGGCGAAGGCGGGACGCACATCGTCGACCGCGAGGCCCTGCCGCGTCAACCTCCGCGCGAGCTCCTCTGGGGGCAGCGCGTCCAGCGACCCCGGCGGGAAGAAGCTCGCCAGCCAGCGGTACGAGACCCTCATCGCGCCGCGAACTGATGCAGGAAGTTGGTGTCGTTCTCGTAGAAGAGACGGATGTCGGGCACGCCGTAGCGGAGCATCGCGATGCGCTCGACACCCATGCCCCAGGCAAAGCCCGTATAGCGCTCGCTGTCGTAGCCGACCGCCTCGAGCACCGCCGGATGGACCATGCCGCACCCCAGGAGCTCGAGCCAGCCACTGCCTTTGCACGCGCGGCAGCCCTCGCCGTGGCAAAGAAGGCACTCCATGTCGAGCTCACCCGAAGGCTCGGTGAACGGGAAGTACGACGGCCGGAACCGGGTGTCGACATCAGGTCCGTAGTACTGATGCACGAACTCGATCAACGCCCACTTGAGATGTCCCAGCGAGATCCCCTCGTCCACCCAGAGGCCCTCGATCTGATGGAAGAACGGCGAGTGCGAAGCGTCGGGCGTGTCACTGCGGAACACGCGGCCCGGACAGACGACCCGCACCGGCGGCCCCTGTGATTCCATCACGCGTATCTGGACGGGCGAGGTGTGCGTGCGGAGGAGCCTCTCCATTCCCGCGACATAGATCGTGTCCATCTCTTCGCGTGCGGGATGCCCAGGGGGGATGTTGAGCGCCTCGAAGTTGTGCCAGGGGGTCTCGACCTCAGGGCCGGTGGCGACGGAGAACCCCATCCTCCGGAAGACATCGAGCAGCTCGTCGGTGACGATCGAGAGCGGATGGCGGGTTCCCTGGCCGCGCCGGCGACCTGGTAACGTGACGTCCAGCGCTTCCTCCGCCAGGCGCCGGGTCAGCTCGCCGCCGGCGAGCTCCTCCTCGCGCGCCGCGATCGCGCGCTCGAGGGCGCTTTTCACTTCATTGACGAGCTCGCCCGCCTTGGGCCGCGCGCCGGGCTCGAGCCGGCCGATCGCCTTCGCCTCCGCGGTGAGGGCGCCTTTCTTGCCAAGCGTGCGGACGCGGATCTCCTCGACGTCCGCCGGCCCCGCTGCGGCATTCAGCTGCCGTTCCACCTCCCGGCGGAGCTCCTCCAGCCGCTCGCGGAGCGCTTCGATCAATGGGTCCTCGGATGCTGAAAATGGCCGATTTCCGCGTTCCACTCCTCGTGTCTTCCTGCGGCGTACAGGAGCGGATTGCTAGAGTCGGGCCTTGGCCGTCGCGGCCAGCTCCGCGAACCCGTCGGGATCGTTGATCGCGAGCTCGGCCAGGAGCTTTCGGTCGATGTCGATCTCGGCCGCCTTCAGTCCGTGCATGAAACGCGAGTACGAGAGACCGTGCTCGCGGGCAGCGGCGTTGATGCGCGTGATCCAGAGCTTGCGGAACTGCCGCTTCTTGTCGCGACGGTCGCGATAGGCGTATTGGAGAGCGCGCTCCAGCGTTTCCTTGGCGGGCATGTACAGCTTCGAGCGCGAGCCACGGTAGCCGCGAGCCGCCTTTAGAATCTTCTTCCGGCGCTTGGTGCGCTGAACGTTGTTCGATGCGCGGGGCATGGGGATTCCTCCTGTTCTGCCGGTCGCCCTACGAGGACAGGAGCCGGTTCACGCGGCCCTCGTCGGCTTTGTGCACGTATGTGGCCTTGCGAAGCGCGCGCTTCCGCTTGCCCGCCTTCTTCGTCAGGATGTGGCGCAGGAACGCTTTCTTGCGCTTGATCTTGCCGTTCGCCGTCTTCTTGAATCGCTTCGCGGCGCCACGGTTCGACTTCATCTTCGGCATGTCGTCCTCCGTGATGCTGGCTAGCGCGCTTACTTCCGCGTGTTCGGTGCCAGGATCAGAAACATGTTGCGGCCTTCCAGCCGAGCCTGCTGCTCGACCACAGCCAGATCGCCGATCTCCTCGACGACGTCGTCGAGCACTTCCTTGCCGTTCTCGGTGTGTGCCATCTCCCGGCCGCGAAACATGATCGTGACCTTGACCTTGTCCCGCTCCGAAAGGAAGCGCTTGATGTGGCGCGTCTTGAACTCGAAATCGTGCTCCTCGATGTTCGGCCGCATCTTGATCTCTTTCATCTGCGTGACGTGCTGCTTGCGCTTGGCCTCACGCTCGGCCTTGGCCTGCTCGTACTTGTACCGGCCGTAGTCCATGATCCGGCAGACGGGTGGCCGCGCGTTGGGCGCGACCTCTACGAGATCCATGCCCTTCTCGCGTGCCGCGGACATGGCCTGGTCTACGGGAACGACCCCAAGCTGGGCGCCGTCTGTATCGATGAGTCGGACCGGTGAAAGGCGGATCTGCTCGTTGACCCGCGGCTCGTTGCTGGCTATGTACGACCTCCTGGTCGAGTGTTCGGGCCGCCGCGCGGCCCCCGTTGGGGCATCCCCAAAACGAAGCGGGCCGCCCGCTGAACGCAGGAGCCCGCCGCCGAATGCGCGCCGCGCCGCCCTGCATCGAAACCGCGGGTCGGCGTCGCGTGTCGGTACCCGCGGACAGCCGTGGCGTCGAAAAGCGCGGCGTCCGTCAGGCGAGAAGCCGGGGGCCTCTGCTTATCTGTGCCTTCGCGCGAACATCTGCGCGGAGGACTATCAAACTACCGCCTCCCGAGGCGTGGGTCAACGCATCTCGATCAGCTCGATCTCCATCCCGTCGGGATCCCGGATGAAGGCGATCATGGAGCCCCCCGCCGATACGCGGTAGGGCCCCCGGCTGAACTCGACGCCCTCCTCCGCCAGCTCTCGGCGCGCCGCCTCCAGGTCCGGCACGCCGATGGCGAAGTGCCCGAATTGGCTGCCCAGCTCGTAGTCTCGCCCGTCATGATTGTAGGTGAGCTCGATCGCGTGATGGCCGGCCTCGTCGGTAAGGAACACGAGCGTGGCGTCGGCCTTCTCCAGCACCCGGCGGCGCTGCTCGCGGAGCCCCAGCACCTCGGTGTAGAAGCGCACGCTTCGGTCCAGGTCCTTCACCCGCACCATCGTGTGGAGGAGCCGTGGCTTCATGCTGTACCTCGCATCATTGAGTCTATCGATTTACGGCCCAATGGCTTATCACAGTACGGACCACCGCGATGTCTCTCGCGGGCGGCCGCGTCTCGCGCCACTCCCGGACGACCGCCGCCGCGTCCTCGCCCGCCACCGCCACGCGGTAGTTGAGCTCCCGCATCGCGGCGTCGTCGAGAGTGCCTTCGAGGCTCAGAATCGCCTCCCAGGCGGCAGGCACGCGCTCCAGGGTCTCGCGCCGGATGACGGGGGCGGCCTGGTACGGGGGGAAGTAGCGCCGGTCGTCCCGCAGGACGACCAGATCGAGTCCCGCGATCTGCCCGTCCGTCGAGTTGGCGACCGCCAGGTCGATCTCCCCCTCTTCGAGGGCGCGGTACATGAGCCCCAGCTCCATCTGCCGGACCTCGCCGAACTCGAACCCGTACTCCTCTGCGAGACCCGCATAACCGTCCTGCCGGGCCATGAACTCCGGGCCGAACCCGGCCGTGACGGCTCCCGCCACGCGGGCGAGGTCGGAGATCGTCGCCAGGCCGAGCGAGTCGGCGTCCGCGGCGCGCACGACGAGCGCGAACGTGTTCTCGAACCCCAGCGGCGGCCCCCACGCCAGGTCCCATCGCTCCGCGTACTCGCTCTCGACCGCCAGCAGAACGGAGTCGGGATCCGCGATCGGCGGGCGCTCGAGGATCGCCGTGTACGCAGTACCCGTGTACTCGACGTATACGTCGGCCTCGCCGCCGACCAGAGCGTTGTGGCAGACGAACGTGCCGCCCAGGTGGAACCGCCGCTCGACGGCTACCCCGCGCGCCTCAAGCTCCTGGGCGACGATCTCTCCCAGGATGTCCTGCTCCGTGAAGTTCTTCGACGCCACGACGACCGGGGCTTCGCCCCCGCAGGCGCAGATCAGCGTGGCGATCACGAGCGCCGCCGACACGCGCTCGGACACCCTGGCGGTGCCATCACTCACGCTCACCAACCCAGTGGTACGTGCTGACGCATGGATCGCTCCCGTACAGCTCGACGATAATAGGATCGAAGTAAATGGTCGCGTGCGATTCGCTCGCGGTAAGCAAGGCGCCCTCGAACCTGCCCTGGATGGTGATCGTGTCACGAAAAGCCCCCGGAGACTCGATAACGTCGCGCAGCTCGAACGTTCCATCGGATTCCAGAGAACTAGAGTTCCATGGGTGAGTCGGAACGGTCTCGAGCTCGCCGTCGTGGACGCGAAAGGTGATCTCGAGCGGGGTCGGCGCCGGATCAAACAGGAGATCGCATCCCGGATCGAGCCCTGCCGTTCGCAGAATACGCCACGTCCCGTCGATGGCCAGGGCAGGGGCCACCATCGACGATCCATCGGAGCAGCCCGCCGACAGCGCGTAGAGCAGCGCCGCAAAGGCGTTCGGCGATGCTAACCGGAGCGTGCTCATCACGTGGGGCGTACGGAGATGGGAGCGCCAGGAGCACCCGGCGGCGTGAGGCGCCGGGCGAGCCAGCCAAGGGCGCCGTCGGCCGCCAGCGCGAGGAGCGCGGCTGGAACGGCGCCGGCGAGGATCACGGTGTCGTCTACCATGGCGAGTCCCTGGAAGATGTAGACCCCGAGCCCGCCGGCGCCAATCGCGGCAGCGATCGTCGCGATGCCGATCGAGATCACGGTCGCCACGCGCACACCGGCGACGATCACGCCTGCCGCGAGCGGCAGCTCGACCTTGGTGAGAAGCTGCCGGTCCGTCATCCCCATCCCGCGGCCGGCCTCGGCGAGCGCCGGATCCACGCCCCGTATCCCGGCGTGCGTGTTGCGGACGATCGGCAGAAAGGCGTACAGCGTGAGCGCGACGATCGCCGTCGATGCGCCGATGCCACCTACGAGGGGGACGGGAATCAGGAACCCGAACAGCGCGAGGCTGGGCACGGTCTGAAGCACGTTGGCCGTTCCCAGAACGCCGCGCTCGACCCGCCGGTCACGCGTCGCGAGGATCCCGAGCGGGACGCCGATCGCGACCGCCGCGCCAACCGCGATCGCGACCAGCACGACGTGCTCGCCGAGCAGCCCCACGACCTGTCCGCGGTGCGCGGACAGATAGCGCAGGAGATCACCCATCCCTGCGCCTCTTCCCGGCTCCCTCAGCCGTGATCGTGGGGTCGAGCGTCGCGACGAGCGCCTGCGCCGCCGGATGATCCGAGGAGATAAGGCTCTCCGAGGGCTCGAGCGCGACCAGCCGGCCGCCGTCCATGACCCCCACCCGGTCCCCGATGGCGATCGCCTCCCGCAGATCGTGCGTCACGAAGAGGGCGGCCTTGCCGAGCCGCCGGACGAGGTCGCGGAACTCCTGCTGGAGCTCGACTCGGGTGATGGGGTCGAGCGCGCCGAACGGCTCGTCGAGGAGCAGGAGCGGCGGATCGGCGGCGAGCGCCCGCGCGACCCCGACACGCTGCCGCTGACCCCCCGAAAGCTGGTGCGGCCGCCGGTCCGCGTATTCGGAGGCCGGCAGGTCGACCATGCCGAGGAGCTCGTCGACGCGGGCGTCGATCCGCTCGGGCGCCCAGCCGAGGAGCTCGGGCACGAGACCCACGTTCCGGCGCACGGTCAGGTGCGGGAAGAGGCCCACCTCCTGGATGACCCAGCCCGTGCGGCGCCGGAGCTCGACCGCATTCCAGCGGACGGTGGGCCGGCCTTCCACCTCCACCGTGCCGACGGTGGGATCGAGGAGCCGATTGACGAGCTTGAGCGCCGTCGTCTTCCCCGCACCCGAGCGACCCACCAGCACGACGGTTTCTCGGGCACCCACCGAGAAGGACAGGCCGCGGACCAGCCATCGCTCGCCAGGCAGCGCGTATCCCACGTCGTGGAACCCAACCGCGGAATCCGCGGCCATTCCGTTTTTCGGGCTGCTCCTGGTCACCGAAACGGCGCCGCTCGAACCCAGCGCGACGACCCGGCTACGCTGTCGATTGCAGCATAGAACTGCCGCAACCGGCCGAGTGATTCAAGCACGGTATGTTCGCCGACACCGCTGTAGCAGCCCGTGTAGTACACCACTCGCTTCCGCCCCGTCGGGCTGAAGATCGTCCCTATATACGTCGGGTGATCGGTCGCGTGATCCGGACACCAGACCGGATCGGGCTCGTCGATGCGATCCGGCAGGTCGAAGAATCCAATTCGATCCGCCATCGCCATCAGGAAGGAGAAACCATCGGCGGGGAGAGTATCCGAGTGAACCCTCGCTTCGTCTCCCGGATTCTGCGAACGAAACACCACGTCTCCACCGGAGCTCAGTCGTAGCCGGTAGGCCGGGCAATTGCCGTAGCAGAGCGTCCGCTCGAGCACGATGCTGTCGGCCTGCAGCACCTCCGAAGCCGGCGACGAGTCTCGTGCTGGTCTCGGGGAACAGGCTACGATCCCCCCGAAGAATACCACTGCGAGACGCTTGTACCCGGTCATTTCAGCTCTCCATGGCCGAACGGCGGCTGTCGAGTCCTTCCGCTAATATAGGCCCCCATGGAGGCCGACACGCGCACCATCGACGAACGTCTCGAAAGAATCGCCGTCCAGATCCCGGCGCTCGACATCGGCGAGCGCTGGAGCGTCCATCTCGACGGGACGACGACGTCCGATGACGCCTTCGCGCACTCGGTGGCGCGCGGGCTGTCCGACCATCCCCGCTGGCTCCACTGCCGCTATCTCTACGACGACGAGGGCAGCCGGATCTTCGCGAACATCACCCGGCAGCCCGAATACTACCTGACGGGCGCCGAGAACGAGATTCTGGCTGCGCGCTCGGACGAGATCCGGGCCCTCGCCGGCCCGGTACCGATCGTCGAGTTGGGTGCGGGCTCGGCCACCAAGACGCGACACCTGCTCGACGCCTGGTGCCGGGCCTCGCCGGGCGACGACGTCCGGTACGTCCCCATCGACATCGATCCTTCGGTCCTCACGCGCGCGGCGCGGCAGCTGGCGGAAGGGTATGGGCAGCTGCGCGTGACGGGCCTCGCCACTTCATACGAGCGCGGGCTCGACGCGGTGCGCGGCCTGTCGCCCATGTGCCTGGTCTTCCTCGGCTCCACGATCGGCAACCTCAATCCCGAAGAGACCGACGCGTTCCTCGCGCGCCTCAGGCGGGCGCTCGCGCCCGACGACTCCTTTCTCCTCGGCCTGGATCTCGTCAAGGATGTCCATCTGCTGGAGGCCGCGTACGACGACGCCGCCGGCTGGAGCCGGCGCTTCACGCGCAACCTCTTCACACGTATGAACCGGGAGCTAGGCACGCGGATCGACGTCGGCGGGATCGACCACGTCGCGTACTGGAACGATCGGCTCGAGCGGATCGAGATCTATGCCCGCTTCGGAGCCGAGACGATCGTCGAGCTGCCGTCGATCTCCCGCGCCTTCCGCGTCGCTCCGGGCGAAATGGTCCTGACCGAGATCAGCCGCAAATTCCGCCTCGACGGGATCGCCGCGGATCTGGCCCGGTTCGGCTTCGCCCTGGAGCGTGAGTTCACCGACGACGGCGGCCGGTTCGCGCTCCTCCTCTGCCGGCGGATACGCTCCTCGCCTGGCCCCGACCTGGCGAGCCGCCTGTCCGGCGAGCTCCAGACCACGCGGCTACAGACCCTCGACATCGTCGAGGCCCTGTCGGACGAGGAGCTCGAGAGACAGGTGACGCCGATCCTCTCCCCGATCGCCTGGGACCTCGGGCACATGGCCGAGTTCGAGGAGCTGTGGCTCGTCCGCACGGTCGACCGGGTCCGGGACGGCGGGGCGGGCGGTGGTCCCCAGCAGCATGCAGTCGCCTCGGAGGGGCTCGCGCCGGCCTACGACGCCATCCTGACTCCGCGCTCCGAGCGCGGGGCGCTCGAGCTGCCCGATCGGATCGAGCTCCTTCGCCGGCTGCGGCAGGTGCGCCGCGCCTCGCTCGAGCGGCTTCGCATGGTCGATCTCGACGGCGGCGATAGGCTCCTGGAGGACGGCTTCGTGTACCGCATGCTGTCCCAGCACGAAGCCCAGCACCAGGAGACGATGCTCCAGGCGATCGCGCTCATGAACGACGCGCCATTCGAGCCCGCGCACCGCCTCGCCGCGCCGCGCACCAAGCTTCCACCGGACACGTCCATGGTCATCGTGCCCGCTGGCCGCTTCCAGGCCGGCGCGACGACCGCGCCCGGCGCCTACGACAACGAGCGGCCGGCCCACTGGGTCGATCTGCCCGCCTTCTGGATCGACACCGCGCCGGTCACGGTGGGCGAATGGCTCGCGTTCATCGAGGACGGCGGCTACAGCCGGCGCGAGGCGTGGTCGGAAGCGGGATGGGAGTGGCGAAGGGCCGAGGGGTGCGAGCATCCGCTGGGGTGGAAACGCGGCGAGGAGGGGTGGCTCGACATCCAGTTCGGACACGTCGAACCGCTCGTCCTCACCCGTCCGGTCCAGCACGTCTCGTGGCACGAGGCGGACGCGTTCGCCCGCTGGGCCGGCAAGCGCTTGCCGCCCGAACTCGAATGGGAGAAAGCGGCCGCGTGGGATCCGGAGCTCCGGATCGCCAGGGCCTGGCCGTGGGGCGACGCGCCACCCGCCACGGACCTCGCCAACCTCGGCGCGCGCACGTACGCGCCGGCCCCCGTCGGCGCCTATCCCCGCGGGCGGTCATTCTACGGCTGCCATCAGATGATCGGCGACGTGTGGGAGTGGACTGCGAGCGAGTTCCTCCCTTACCCGGGCTTCGAGGCCTTCCCGTATCCGGAGTACTCGGCGGCGCACTTCGGCAAGGGCTACCGCGTGCTGCGGGGCGGCTCGTGGGCCACGGCGCCGACCGTCGCGCGAAACTCGTTCCGGAACTGGGACCTCCCCGAGCGCCGGCAGATCTTCGCAGGGCTTCGCTGCGCGCGCGACGCGTGACGCCGGGCGAGCTCGTCGAGCGGCTCTCGGCGCTGCCCGTGGCGATCGACGACCTCCGCGTCGAGCGCGGCGCGGTCGCGGTCGCCGACTACTACGAGGAGACGCGACCGAGCGGCATCGCGGTGCTTCGCGGAGGCGGCCTCGCCGGCTACGGCGAGTGCGTGGCGTGGACTCCGGCGGAGCAGGCGGAGTTCGCCGCGGCGTGCAATCGGCTCACCCTTCCTTCGGACCTCTCTGTGGGCGAGCTCTCCGCTTTCCTCGCGCAGGAGCTGGACGATCCCTACCACAGAGCGGCGGTCGAGGGCGCGGCGATCGATCTCGCGCTCAGGCAGGCGGGCACGAACCCGTTCGAGCTTTCCGGGAACCCGGCCCGGCCGGTCGCCTTCTGCCGGTCGATCGGCGCCCTGGACGATCCTGCAGCGGCGGTCGCCGCGATGCTCGAACGCGACCCGCATGCGCGGATCAAGATCGACGTGCCGGCGGGGGGCTGGCCGCCGCCCACGTGGGAGGCCCTGGCCGGCACGGAGCGGATCGTCGTCCTCGATTTCAAGCGCGGCTCCGATCTCGACCAGGTCCGGCTGGCGCACGCCGCGATCCCGGAGGCGTGGCTCGAGGACCCGCCGGTCGGAGCCGTCACGCTGGATCCGAAAGGCGCGTGGCATGACCTGGTGGCGTTGGATGGCTACGTCTTCGCGGCGGTCGACCTCGACGACCCCGAGATCCCGCCCGCGGCCCTCAACGTCAAGGCGCCCCGCGTCGGCGGGTGGATGGAGGCGCTCCGCTGTCTGGAGGAGTGCCGTCACCGGGGCCTCCACGCCTATGTCGGGGGGATGTTCGAGGTCGGTCCGGGGCGCCTCCAGTCCCGCGTCCTGGCGTCGCTCTTCACCGCGGAAGCATGGAACGACGTGGCGCCGATCGGGGCGGTCGGCGACGTCTCCTCACCGCTCGAGCAGACCGATCGCTATGCGGGCTTCGCGCCCGAGCCCGACGCATAGCGGCCGGTCACGCGTCTTCGAAGCGCCGCAGGTACTCTCTGTCCCAGGCCGCCGGCAGGCTCTCGCGCGCCGAATACGGACCGGGGCCGTACTTGCGCGAGGAGATCCCCGCCTGTCCCAGCTCGACGATGTGCCAGTCTTCCCGGTTGGTGGCGTCCCAGAACTCGACCGCGTCGTCGGGCCGGAAGTCGGCCGCGTCCCGCGCGTCGGGATGGAACAGCCACTCGCAGACGACCCGCGTCCGGTCCGGCGCCGCCGGCCACAGCCGGTGCGCCATCACGTAGTCGGGGTGGAGGCTGAGGAGGAGGTTGGGGAAGATCGAGTAGTAATAGACGCGCTCGAGGTCTTCCTCGGGAAGCTCGCCGACCGGGAGCGAGCACGATCGACCGCTCATCGTCATGCTGCCGCCCTTCTCGGCGAGCACCATGTATCCCCCGAGGAACGGGCCTTCGACCAGGTCGTTGTGACCCGAACGGTAGGGGGTGAGCTGCGTGAGGCGCGGATGGAGCACCGGACAGTGGAGACACTCCGAGTAGTTCTGGAACAGGAGCTTCCAGTTGGCGTTCACGTCGTACTCGATCCGCCGCCAGGAGCGGAGGGTGTCGAGGCGGAAGCGCGCGAAGCGGTCGAGAAGCGGCGCGTACGCCTCCTCGAAGGGCTCGGCATCTACCCCTAGATGAACGAACAGGAAGCCACCCCACGAGGCGGTCGCCGCCGGATGCAAGGGATAGTCGGCTCGGGCGAAGCCCTCGACCGTGTCCATGTCGGGCGCGCCGATCAGGCGGCCGTCGAGCGCGTAGGTCCAGGCGTGGTACGGGCACTGGATCGAGCGACCCAGCCGCCCCCGCTCCTCCTCGCAGAGCCGCGTCCCCCGATGCCGGCACACGTTGTGGTGGGCGCGCGCTATCCCGTCCTCCCCGCGGACGACGATCACGCTCTCGCCCGCGGCCGATACCAGGAAGTACTCGCCCGGCTCCGCGATCTCCTCCTCGCGGCCGGCGCAGAGCCAGGAGCGCAGGAAGATCCGCTCTTCCTCCTCCGCGAAGACCTCGGGCGCCGTGTAGTAGAAGCCGGGGAGCGTCCGCGAGCCGGGACGGTAGCTCTCCTTCGTCTCGAGGAACCCCGTCGCCGCGCCGCGCGAGGCATGTTCGCGGGTGTCGCCGTTCTGCGCCGTCATCCGTGTCCCTCCAGGTCCGCCAGGACCGCGCCCGCCGCGAGGCGCCCCGAAGCGCCCGTGATCGCGCCGGCCGGATGGGTTCCGTTGCCGCAAAGGTAGAGGCCTTGGATCGGCGTGCGGTAGTTGGACCACCCCGGCACCGGGCGCATGAACAGGAGCTGGTCGAGCGCCAGCTCTCCCTGGTACGGATCCCCACCGTCGAGACCGTAGCGCGTCTCCATGTCGGCGGGCAGGAGGACCTTCCGCCCCAGGATCGCGCCGGGGAGATTCGGCGCCCGCTCGGCGATGAGGGCTACCGCGCGGTCCGCCAGCGCGTCCCCCGCCGTCGCTCCGGCGAATCCCGCGGAGCTATCGCGTCCGTCGACCGGGACGAACCGCGCGTCGACGGACATGACGTGGCGTCCGGCGGGGGCGAGCGTGGTATCGGCGAGCGACGGGATCCGCGCCTCGAGCACCGGGCGCTCGGAGGCCTCGCCGTGCTTGGCGTTGTCGAACGCCCGCTCGACGTAGTCGAGGCTCGGGGCGAGGACGATCGTGCCGGCGGCCGGCTCCGCCAGGCCTTTGAACCGCGGCGCTTCGGAGAGGGCGAGGTGGATCCGCGCGAAGCCGCCGCGGCACCGGATCTGGCGGAGCGCGTGGACGAAGTCGGGGTCGAGCCAGGTGGGACCCGCCAGGTCGAGGAGAGTCCGCGCCGCGCCCATCCCCGACAGGATCGCGTGCGCCGCCACCCCGGAGCCGTCCGCGAGGCGCAGCGAAACCGCTCGCCCCCGCTCGATCTCGATCCGCTCGACCTTCGAGTCGACGCGGAGCTCCACCCCCCGCGCGCGGGCGGCTCCGTCGAGCGCTTCGATCAGCCCTCCGACGCCGCCTCTTACCACCGTGCGGGTCCCGAAGCAGCCGGTGGGGCTGCCCACGAGGTGGTGGAGCAGGGCGAGCGCCGTCCCCTGCGCCCGCGGACCCTGGAAGAGACCGCGCACGGAGAGGGCGCCCAGGGCGCCCTTCAGGAGCGCGTCCTCGAAGGTGTCCTCGAGCAGGTCGTACGCGGGAAGCGGCAACACCCGGAAGAGCTCCGTCATGTCGCTGCGGCCGAGCGCGCGCACCCTGCGGCCGAGGCCCAGGAACGGGGCGAGCTCCCGGAGCGGCCCGGCCGGGCGCGGCGCCGGCCGGCCGGCGACCTCCTCCAGGATCCGCGCGAAGGCCTCCATCCGCTCGGCGAACGCCTCCCAGCGGCCCGCGTCGCGCGCCGAGCGATCGGCGATCGCGACTCTGGTGCGCGCCGGGTCGCGCCAGAACGTGAGCGCGCCGCCCTCTTCCGCGAGCGCCGCGAGCACAGGGTCCGGTGCGAGGAGCGCGAGGCCGTAGCGGTCGAGCTCCAGATCGCGAAGGACGCGGGGATCCAGGAATCCCGCGTCGGCGTGGACCGGATCGACGCGGAACCCCGGCAGAAGCTCCTCCGCGGCCGCGGCGCCCCCGATCTCTGGTCCGGCCTCGAGGACGAGCACGCGGCGTCCACCGCCGGCCAGGCTCGCGGCGCCCACCAGCTCCTCCGGTCCCGAGCCGAGGACGATCGCGTCGTACCTCATCGCCCGCCGTCCGCGAGGATGGCCTTCGCGGCCAGGTGCCCGCTCGCGCCCATGATCCCGCCGCCCGGATGGGTCCCCGAGCCGCACTGGTAGTAGCCTCCGACGGGCGTCCGGTGGTCCGCCCATTGCGGCGCGGGCCGCAGGAAAAAGAGCTGCGACAGCGCCAGCTCCCCCTGGAAGATGTTGCCCTCCGATAGTCCCGTGACCGCCTCGATGTCGGCGGGCGTGATCACCTGCCGGTGAAGGATCGCCGAGCGGATGTTGGGCGCGTACTCGGCGAGCGTGTCGACGACGGCGTCGCCGAACGCTTCGCGGCTCCGGTCGTCCCAGCCTCCCGTTCTCGCGTAAGGCGCGTACTGAACGAAGATCGACATCACGTGCTTCCCGGGCGGCGCCATCGTGGGGTCGATCATCGAGGGGATCACGATGTCCATGAACGGGCGACGCGAGAAGTCGCCGTACTTTGCGTCGTCGTAGGCGCGCTCCAGGTAATCGACGCTGGGAGCGATCGCGATCGCTCCCTTGAGGTGCGGCCCCGCTCCCGGAAGCGCGCTGAAGTCGGGGAGCTCGGAGAGAGCGAGATTGACCTTGCCCGAGGAGCCGCGGAACCGGAAGCGCTCGACGGCCGCGACCAAGTCGGACGGCAGATCCGCCGGCTCGACCAGCTCGAGGAACGTCCGGCGCGGGTCGAGCCCCGAGATCACCGTCCGCGCCCTGAGCTCTTCCCCGCTCTCGAGCGCGACGCCGGCGGCTCGGCCGCCCTTGACGATCACCGACGCGACTGCCGCGTCCGTCCGGATCTCGGCGCCGAAGCCGCGCGCCGCCGAGGCGATCGACTCGCTGACCGCGCCCGTGCCCCCGCGGGCGAAGCCCCACGCCCGGAAGACCCCGTCGATCTCGCCCATGTAGTGATGGAGGAGCACATAGGCTGTGCCCGGCGAGCGCGGTCCCAGGAACGTCCCGATGATCCCGCTCGCCGACTTGGCCGCCACCAGCGCCTCGCTCTCGAACCACTCTCGGAGATAGTCCGCCGAGCTCATCGTCATGAGCTTGACGAGGGCGTGCAGGTCCCTCTCCCCCAGATCCCTGAAGTGCTTGCCGATCCTGCCCATCGCGAGGAGCTCCCGCGGATGGAGCGACGCGGGATCGGGCGGCTCGGTGGCGAGCAGAGGCTTGACCGCCATCGCCATCCGCTGCATCAGCCGGCCGAACTCCTGCATGGCGTCGGCGTCGCGCGGCGAATGACGATACAGCTCGCGCCGCGTCTCCTCGGAGTCGGCCCAGGTCGCCAGGTAGTCGCCATCCGGGAGCGGGTTGAACGTGCTCTCGAGCGGGACGATGTGGAGGCCGTGCCCGGGCAGGTCGAGGTCGCGGATGATCTCGGGTCTCAGGAGGCTCACCACGTACGAGAACACCGAGAACTTGAATCCCGGGAAGATCTCCTCGGTGACCGCCGCTCCGCCGAGGATCGGCCGGCGCTCGAGCACGAGGACCTTGCGACCCGCGCGTGCGAGGTAGGCGGCGCAGACGAGGCCGTTGTGCCCTCCCCCGATCACGATCGCGTCCCACACGCGGGCGATCTGCATCGTCACGCTCGCTTCCGCTCGGGGTCGAAGAACGGCGTCTTCGCGACTGTGGCGAGCGCCCGCCTCCGGCGGTGCTCGACCGTGACCTCGATCTCGACCTCGGTGCCGGGCGCCGCGTGCGGGGCCTCGAGATGGGCGAGGGCGAGGGACTTCTTGAGGAGCGGCGACCAGCAGCCGCTGGTCGCGTAGCCGACCTGCCTGCCGCCGACGTACACGGGGGCGCTCGTCCGCCAGGGCAAGGCCGGGACCTGCGACGGGAGCCCGACGTCGGCGTACAGCTCCTCGAGCGCGTCCCAGTCGACGACGAGGCCGCGAAGCGCCCACGCCGAGCCCGCCACGCGTTCCCGCTCGAGCGCCCGCTGACCCACGAATGGCGCTTTGTCCCTGGCCACCGTCCAGCCGAGTCCGAGCTCGAAGGGCGAGGACTTCTGCCGCTCGATCAGCGCGCGGCGCGCGGACACGTAGTCGACGTCGATCAGGATCAGACCGGCCTCGATGCGCGCCACGTCCATCGCGAGGAGGCCGGTCGGCTGGAGGCCGTGCGGCGCCCCGGCCGCGATCAGGAGGTCCCAGAGCGCCTCGGCGCGGTCGTTCGCCACCCAGATCTCGTACCCCAGGTCACCGGTGTATCCCGTGCGCGTCACCGTGGCGGGTATCGCCCCCAGCGACGTCTCCGCTGCCCGGAAGAACTTGAGCTTCGTCAGGTCCCTGTCCGCGACGAGGTTCAGGATCTGCCGAGCGGCGGGGCCCTGGAGGGACAGGGCCGCCGTGTCGTACGTCTCGTCTTCGATGACGACGTCCATGCCCACCGCGTTCTGATGGAGCCACCGCAGGTTCGGATGGGCCGACGTGAGCCGGAAGAGGTCCTCCGCGAGCCGCGTGACCGTCCCGTCGTCGAGCACCTTGCCTTCCGGATCGCACCACGGCGTATAGAGCACCTGGCCGACTTTGCTTCGCGCGACGTCGCGGGTGACGACCCGATCGAGCAGCGCCCGCGCCGCCGGGCCGTGGATCCGGTACTTGAAGAGCGGCGTGACGTCGATCAGGCCGGCAGTTCCGCGGATGGCCGCGTACTCGAGGTCATGGATCAGGTCGTAGGAGGCCGGTACCACGTACCCCGCCCAGTGTCGCCAGGTATGGCCGCGAACGAGCGCTGCCGTGCGCGAGTGAAAGGGGGTCGTTCGGACGGCGGCAGTCGTCATCGCGGCCTCGATGGGGAACGACAGGGTGAACGGAGGTGCCCTGGAAATTTGAACCGTCAGTTCATAATATGAACCGAAAGTAGACGGCCCGTCCCGGACACGTCAAGGTACGGTGCCGTCCCCCGCGACCCCGAAGACGAAGGATCCGGATGGCCACCAGAACCTCGCCTTCGCTGCCCTACGCCGGCACCCAGTCCGTGCGCAGAGCCATCGCGCTGCTCAAGGTGTTCAGCGACGAGCGACCGGAATGGGGGCTCTCCGAGCTCGCGCGGGAGGCCCGGCTGAACAAGACGACGGCCTACCGCCTGCTGACCGCTCTCCAGGCCGAGGGGATGGTGGCCCGGAGCCCGGAATCCGACGCCTGGCGGCTGGGCAGCGAGGCGATCGCGCTGGGTGCGCTCGCGCTGCGGTCGAACGACCTGGTTACGGCCGCCCGGCCCGAGCTCGAGGCGCTCGTCCGCGAAACGGGCGAGACGGCCTCGCTAGAGGTTCTGGTCGGGGACGAGATCCTGATCCTGGACGGCGTCGAGGGACCCGCGCTGGTAGGCGCCAGCTCCGAGGTCGGGACCCGCTGGCCCGCCCACGCGACATCCACTGGGAAGGTGCTGCTGGCGGCCGGGAGCCGCGGCCGTCCCCCGGGGCGAGGTGCCCGCCGGCTCCGGCGGCTCACTCCGCGGACGATCACCGATCCGGCCCGGCTGGAGCGCGAGCTCGAGCGCGTGCGCGAGCGGGGCTGGGCCACCGCGGTCGAGGAGCTCGAGACGGGTTACGTGGCCGTCGGCGCGCCCGTCCACGACCACGCTGGGCGCGTGCTGGCCGCCATCAGCGTGGGCGGACCGGCCGCCCGGCTGACCGCCCGTAGGATCCCGGGTCTCGCCCGGCGGGTCGCCGATCGCGCCCGCCGCGTCTCGCGCCGCCTCGGGAGCGTCTCGTGAGCCGCCCCTCCGAGCCCGATCGGCTGCTCCCGGTTCGCGACTCGTACGACATCCCCTCGCGGTTGCGGGACACCCCCGTCGGCCGGCTGCTCGAGTACCACAACCTCGACCGGCCGTTCGACCGCTACGACCGCGCCGCGCTCCTGATCGGAATGTGCATGGATCACAGGAAGCAGCTGCGCCTTCCCGACCAGTTCGCCTACATCCTGCGGGCCGGCGGGGCGAACCTCCGCCCGAGCGAGTTCAAGGTCTCTTATGCGATCGCCGTGGGCGGCGTGCGGTCGATCGCGCTGATCGGGCATACCGAGTGTGGCATGTCGGGTCTCGCCTCGCGCCGCGACGACTTCATCGCCGGCTTGGTCGACGTCGGATGGGATCGGGACGAAGCCGAGCGCCACTTTCGCGAATCCGTCCCCCTGTTCGAGATCGGGGATGAGATCGACTTCGTCGTCGCCGAGAGCCGGCGGCTGCGCGCCCGCTATCCCGCCGTCTCGGTCGCGCCCCTCATCTACCGGGTCGAGGACGGGCGACTCTACCTGGTGCGCGAGCCGTAGCTCGTCCCCACGTGCTGCCGGCTATCCGTTCCGATTTCTCGCCACGATTCGGGGCGACATCAGTGGGCAGGAGCCACCGCGACGAGATTCGCGAATCCCCATTCCGGCGTTCCGACGACCGCTTCTCCCTCGAACGTGCGGATCGAATACCCCGCGGCTTGCAGGGGACCGATGACGTCCTCGACCTGGTGGCCCATCCGCAAGAGCGGCTCGCGGGAGATCTCGAAGATGATCCTCCGAATCGCGCCCCTGGCGAGTGATTCCGCCGCTCCCGCGAAGGCCTCGGGCTCGGCGCCCTCGACGTCTACCTTGAGGAGGTCGACGCGCTCGATCCTCCTCCGATCCAGGAGCTCGTCGATCGTCGTGCACTCCACCGTCTGCGTCGCGATCGCCGCTTCGTCGCGCGCCAGCGTATGATGTCCGCGACGGTGAGGCGGAAAAACGTACAGAGTCGCTGTGCCCCGATGGTCCGTGATCGCGAGCCGCAGCGGCTCGACCTTCAGCTCGTTGAGTGCGATGTTCCCGCAGAGTCGGTCGTAATTCGCGCGCTCCGCCTCGATGGCCAGGACTCTGCAGCCCATCTTCGCCGCCAGCAGCGCCACCACGCCGATCGAGGCCCCCACGTCGACGACCACATCTCCCGGACGCAGGATGCGCTCGATGTAGGCCAGCATCATCGGGTCGTCGCTGAGCTCCCGACGCCAGGCTGGCACGCCTGCCAGGCGCGAGAACGGCTCGCCGTACTCGAGTCGATACCGGAGGCCGCGCCGGTCGCGGAGAACGAACGTCGATCCGAATATTCGGGCTCGTACCCAGGCGATCCAGCGTGAGGCGAGATTCAGGGCGCGGGCGGCTGGGCTTCGTCGCGAAGCCGCTTTGCGAAGTGGTCGAGGTCCATCTGGCCCAGCTCCCCCTCGGCGTGCGAGCGCACGCTCACCTTCGAGGAGCCGACTTCCTTCTCCCCCACGACGAGCATGTAGGGGACCTTGTGCACCTCGGCGTCGCGGATCTTGTACCCCACTCCCTCGCGCCGCTCGTCCACGTGGGCCCGTAGGTCCGTCCGCCGAAGGTGCTCCGCCACTGTCTGAGCGTACTCGTTGTACGCATCGCTGACGGGCACGATCCGCACCTGCTCGGGCGCCAGCCACGTGGGAAACGCGCCCGCGTAATGCTCGATGAGGATTCCCATGAAGCGCTCGATCGAGCCCAGGATCGCCCGGTGGATGACGACCGGCCGCTCGTCGGTGCCCTCGGGGGTGGTGTAGTGGAGATCGAACCGCTCGGGCAGATTGAAGTCGCACTGGATCGTCGATAGCTGCCACTTCCGGCCCAGCGCGTCGGTGACCTGGAAGTCGATCTTGGGGCCGTAGAAGGCCCCCTCCCCCGCCACCTCGCGGAACTCGAGCCCGTTGGCGACCAGCGCCTGCCTGAGAGCGTCTTCGGCGACGTCCCAGGCCGCGTCCGATCCGATCCGCTTGTCGCCTCTCAGCGAAAGGTCGATCCCCACCGTGAATCCGAATACGTCCTCCATCACGTACTGCACCAGTCGGATCAGGGAGGTGACCTCTTCCTGGATCTGGTCCGGTCGGCAGAAGATGTGGGCGTCGTCCTGCACGAACGTGCGCACGCGGAAGAGCCCCGTGACCACACCCGATTTCTCGTACCGGTGGAGTCGCCCGAAGTCGGCGTAGCGAAGCGGCAGGTCCCGGTACGATCGCTTCTGCGCCGCGTACACGTACGTCGAAGCCGGGCAGTTCATCGGCTTGACCGCCATCTCGCGCTCGTCCGCCCCGGTGAAGAACATGTTCTCCTGGTAGTTCTCGTAGTGCCCCGAGATGTGCCACAGCTCGACGTCGTAGATCTGCGGGGTGACGATCTCGTCGTGCGGCCAGCCGTCGGCGTACAGATCGCGCATGAAGCGCTGGAGCCGGTTGTAGATCCAGGCGCCCTTGGGATGGAAGTAAGGGCTGGCCGGGGCATTGGGGTGGAAGCTGAAGAGGTCCAGCTCCTTGCCGAGCTTCCGGTGGTCCCGGCGCTTGGCCTCCTCGATCCGCGCCAGGTGCTCCTCGAGGTCGCCGCGTTTGAAGAACGCCGTGCCGTAGATCCGCGTCAGCATCCGGTTGCGCTCGTCGCCCCGCCAGTACGCGCCCGCCGCCGATAGGAGCTTGAACGTCCCGAGTCGGCCGGTGCTCGGGACGTGCGGACCGCGGCACAGGTCGAGCCAGTCGCCCTGACGGTAGATCGTCAGCGTCTCGCCCTCGGGCAGATCTTCGATGATCTCGACCTTGTAGGGCTCGTCCATCTCGCGGAACAGACGCAGCGCGTCCTCCCGCGAGATCTCTTCGCGCACGATCGGGTGATCCTCCATGACGATCCGGTCCATCTCGGCCTCGATCGCCGCGAAGTCTTCGGGGGTGAAGGGCTCGTCGCGCTCGAAATCGTAGAAGAACCCGTCCTCGATCACCGGCCCGATCGTGACCCGGGTATCGGGCCACAGGCGCTGGACAGCTTGAGCCATGAGGTGGGCGGTGGAATGGCGGTAGATCCCGAGCGCCTCGGGATCGCGCTCGGTGAGGATACGTACGGTGGCGTCGGATTCGAGCCTGCGCTCGAGATCCATCACCCGGCCGTCGACGGCGGCCGCGTAGGCGGCCTTCGCGAGCCGGGGGCCGATCCGCTCGGCGATCTCGCGCAGAGAGACGCCCCGGTGCGCGTCCAGCTCGGACCCGTCCGGCAGGCGGACCTTGATCGTTCCGTTTTCCCCCATGAGGTGACGAAGCTACCCCCGCCCCGCGGGCCCGGCAAAAAACGCGCACGCCGGCGCGCGCCCTGCTCGGCGATCCAGGGGGGTGTCAAAAAGGCGGCCGGGCGAACCGCGCGTATCGATCAGGCGTCCGTCCCGGTCCAGCCCCAGCGTTTCAGATCCACGCGCCCGTCGGGCTCGAACTCCACGCCCTCGGCCTCAAGGAGCGCTCGCTGGAGCTCGGGCGGCAGGCCGACCTTGGAGATGGAGATACCGCCGCTCTTGTTGACGACCCGGTGCCACGGGACGTCGCTTCCGTCCGGAAGCGCGTGGAGGGCCCATCCCACCGCCCGCGCGCCGCGCGGCTTCCCGCAGAGGGCCGCGATGTGCCCGTACGTGGTCGCCCGGCCGGGCGGTATGCGGCGCACCATCGCGTAGATCGAACCATAGAAATCGGATGGGGCGGGGCTCAGCAGCCGGCGGCGGTCGCCCGTGCCCGCTCGGCGAGAAGCGCGACGCACCCCTCGTAGCCCGCGCGCGGGAACCCGGTTTCCGCGGCGATCTCCCGCACGAGGCCCTGCATTCCCACGACGGCCAGCCGGCAGGATCCGGCTTCAGGCGAGCCCGCGTCGTAGCGGGTGAAGGCCTGCGTCTGAGTGGCCGCGGAGTGGTCGAAGAGGTCGACGGACAGGAACGGCGTTTCGGTCGCGGACTGGTCGATGCAGATGTCCGTCGTGGGCAGGGCTCCGACCAGCGCCTCCGCGTCCCAGCAGGGACATGTCGGTGCGGCAGCCGCCACGGACGGGGACACCGCGGCGACCGGTCCGGCCTGCCGCGGAGCAGCGGGATCCTCGCCACAGGCGAGCGCCAGCGAGACGATCGCGACAAACGTAGGCAGTGTCCTCATCCGGCTCCCCGGTCGAAAGTCAGCGTGGTGCGAAACGATGCTATCGCCGGGCCGCGCCGGTGTCAACGCGGTCAGCCGTACAGCGGCCAGAGGCGCGGGACGAGAAAGATCGCGATCAGGTAGATGGCCAGGGTGAGCAGCGCTCCGACACGCAGGAAGTCGAAGAAGCGATAGCGGCCGGGCCCGTACACCATCATGCAGGCGGGCTCGAGCGGGGTCAGGTAGGAGACGCTTGCGCCGACCGCCACCATCATAGCGAACGTGCGCGGGTTGAGATCCGCCGCGAACGCGGTCTCCAGCGCCAGCGGCAGGACGACGATCGCCGCGGCCTGATTCGACATCGGTTGCGTCAGCATCACCGTGAGGAGGAAGAAGCCGGTCAGTAGCCACGTCGGATCCGGGCTATCCGCCAGGTCGACGATGTAGCCCGCCAGGAGCTCCGCGGCCCCCGTCTCCTGCATCGCGGCTCCCAGGGCGAGCATGGATCCGATGAGGATCAGAACCCCCCATTCGATGTCCCGATATGCCTCCTCGGGAGTCAGGCAGCGGGTCACGAACATCAGGACCGCGCCGGCCATGAAGGCGACCCCCAGCGACACCACTTCGGTGGCCGCGATCGCGATGGCCGCGGCGAAGATCCCGATCGCCGGCCACGCGTGGCGGATGCGCAGCCGTTCCTCGAGCTGCGCCCCGACCACCCGGAGGACGTTCCTGTCCTGCAGGCTGGACAGCCGGTTCTGGGTACCCTGAAGCAGCAGCGCATCGCCGAGGCGCAACCGGATGCGGCTCAGCTTGTCGCGCAAGGACACGCCGTGACGATGGATCGCGAGAACCTGGATCCCGTGCCTGTCCCTCAGCTCGTAGCTCTTCAGCGTGCGCCCTATCAGCGGGGACCCGGGTACCAGGATCGCCTCGGCGAGGACGATCCCCTCTTCCTCCTGTCCCGCCACGGAGAGCTCGACGTCGGGGCGGATGTCGAGGCCGGCGGTGTCCTTGATCTTGAGGATCTCCTCCCTGTTCCCCTCCACGATGAGGACATCCCCTTCCCGCAGGACGGTGTCTCCCTGGGGCAGGATCGGGCTCTTGCCCTCGCGCATCACGCGCACCACCGTGAGATCCAGATCGCGGCCGAACCCCGACTCGTCGAGCGTCTTGCCAGCGAGCTTGGAGCCCTTCTGTACGACGACCTCGCTCAGATAGGGACCCAGGCCGAAGTCCTCCGTGAGCTCGCGCCCGGCCGTCCGCTGCGGGATCAGGCGCTTTCCAATCGTCAACATGTAGAGGATCCCCACGCACGCGATGGGGATCCCCAGCGGCGTGAGCTCGAACATCCCGATCGGCTCGAGTCCGTAACGGTCCATGATCCCGCTCACGACGATGTTCGAGGAGGTGCTGATCAGCGTGACGGGGCTGGCGAGGATCGACGCGAACGCCATCGGGAGCAGGAGCAGCGAAGGGCTGATGCTCGCCCTCAGGGCGAGCCCCAGGACGATCGGCAGGAAGAAGGCCGCGGCCGCCGTGTTGCTGATGAACGAGGACAGGACCGCCGCCGACACCATGACGAGAAGGAGCAGCCGGCCGGGGTCGGTCCCCGCCCGGCGCAGGATCGCGCGACTCACCATGTCGACCACGCCGGTCCGCAGCAGGGCGGCTGCCATGACGAGAAGCCCGAGAATCATGAGCACGGCCTGGCTGCCGAAGCCCGCGAACGCCTGCTCCGGTGACAGAATCCCGGTCAGCGCGAGGGAGAGCATGACCCCGAGCGCGGTGACGTCGGCCGGCACGACCTCGAAGGTGAATAGGACCACCGCGGCAGCGACGATCGCCAGCAGGATGAGGATCTCGGGGGTCACAGCGTCAACGCGAGCGCCACTCGATCATGGCGCCTCAGCATACACGGGTCCGGGTCGAGGTGCCGGGCCGGCGAGCATGGCGACCCTCGAGGCCTTTCGCTACCCGCCGATCCCCTAAAGAAACGGGCCGGGAAAGCCATAAGCCCCCCGGCCGCGTTCCGAACGACTCTTCGCCGTGAAGACTCCGGGCGCGCTACTCCTCCGCCTGGGGCTTCAGCTCTATCTGGATGAGCTCGAACGGCTGGTCCGTCATGTTCCTGGGCTGATGCGCTCCGGCCTCTGTCCACACCGCTTCGCGGGCCTTGCCCTGTGCGTTGACGACCTGTCCGTCGGGGAGCGTGAACTCGCCGCTGATATCATCCAGGTATACGGCGACGCCGTCCGGGTGGGAGTGCATCACGCTCTGCTCGTTCGGGCCGTACCGGATGCGCAGCACGCGCACCTGGTCATTCTCGAACACGACCGAATAGTGCGCCGGATCCGCCACCACCGGGTCCTGCGCGAGAACCGACCCGGTCGTCAAACACATCAAAACAAGGAGCATCCACAGAACGCGCATTCCTTCCTCCTGCTTTACAGGTTGACTCGCTCCGAGCGAGAGACTTCTACTGGGCCCGCGTCGCTTCGGTCGCGAGCTCGAGGACCGAATCGGCCTCCGTGGTCGCATAGCGCGCGATGGTCGTGCCGACCAGACGATCTCCTTCGAGGCGGTAACCGGCATGCGTCGTCACCATGGCGCCATCCCGGCGGACGCTCTCGAAGGGGCCGGAATCCACGATGACGCTGTCTCCCGATGTCGTCACGACCCCCGGG
>JAICQP010000142.1 GCA_025937815.1 Gemmatimonadota bacterium | reverse complement strand
TGATCGCGTCCGTGAATTTGCCAAGTCCGCGCGTTGCCGCGCGATCTCGACAGGGATCGCGATCTCACGTCCCGAAGGACGATCAGTCGTTACGGGGTCAAGCCTCGCGATGTCTTTGCGAGACCGACTTCCCACGGAATCACCGGGCCTGGATTACTGGCTGACGGCTTCTCCGTTATGAGCCGGATTTAACTCAGGAATCGCTTCCCGAGTGGGCAAGTTGTTGTCTTACCCGACAAGGAATTTCGCTACCTTAGGCATTCGTGTTAGCTGCATGTCGCCATGCAGATCGGACCATCTCTTCACGCATGTCAAGCTGCGTGTCCGGCGTATGGCCTCTGAGGATTCCGCTCTCCACCTGCTGAAGCGTGTACTTCCGATTCTTTCCATGAGGGTTCATGGTGAAGGCGATTCTCGCCAGTTTCACCAGACCCCCGTGGTTCCTGTGCTCACCGTTCTTCATTCGAAGAACGATCTCACGGAACTTTGAGAATTCGGAAGCCTTGTACGTTCGCAGGGGATACTCCTGGAAATGCGGGATGACTCGAGTGCTCAGGTTCACCAGTCCATGAACAGAGAACGTGATCACGTTGCTGTTCGGACCCTTTGGAACCAGTGTTCCGCACCCGAAGAAGCCCTGGAGGGCTTCAAGAATGCCGATCCCGTCCTTGTGCTGGTACGCCTGAAACACCGGGGCCATCAGCCAGCGCGTGGGCCTCTCCAGATTCGGATGAGGTCGAACGCTGACGCTGAAGCAACCTTCGGCGTCGACGAAACCAGTCACATACCAGGGGTTGAGCGGCCTTTCCTGCTGATTGTCTGCACCCGTCGCATTTTCACTGCTCATCGACGATTCTCCTCTCGTTCCCGCGAGGAGGGTCTCGTCAGAGCGAGTAGCGCGGGATTCTCAGACTTTCCAGCATACAGCCAGATTTTGTAACGGCCTCTGGGCGGCAGCACCCATTTGTTGACCGTTATAGTTACGGCCGCCGTTTACCGGGGCTTCGGTTCGCAGCTTCGGGCCGAAGCCCTGACCGCTCCCCTTAACCTTCCGGCACCGGGCAGGCGTCAGACCCTATACGTCGTCTTGACGACTTAGCAGAGTCCTGTGTTTTTAGTAAACAGTCGCTTGGGCCGATTCTCTGCGGCCCGGGCGGGCTTACCACGCATGGTGTTCACCCCCCCAGGCACCCCTTCTCCCGAAGTTACGGGGTCATTTTGCCGAGTTCCTTAGCCAGAGTTCTCTCGAGCGCCTTGGGATTCTCTCCCCACCCACCTGCGTCGGTTTACGGTACGGACAGCCCACGAACTGGCATAGAGGTTTTTCTTGGCAGTGAGCTTACTCCCCTTTTACGGGCATTAATTGCCCTCCGCATCGGCTCTCGGGAATAGTCAGGCGGATTTGCCTACCCGACCTCCGTACAGCCTTGCACCCGGACATCCATCACCGGATGGGGATTCACCTCTGCGTCACCCCATAGCTCGTAACGCGCGTGAACTGGTACAGGAATGTTCGCCTGTTTTCCATCGGCTACGCCTTTCGGCCTCGCCTTAGGGTCCGACTAACCCTGAGCGGATTAACCTTCCTCAGGAACCCTTGGGTTTACGGCGTGGGGGTTTCCCACCCCCATTATCGCTACTCATGCCGGCATCATCACTTCCATGCAGTCCACGACTCCTTCCGGAATCGCTTCTGCCCGCATGGAACGCTCCCCTACCGCCGAAACGATCCGCAGATCGTCTCGACCCGAAGCTTCGGTGCCTGGCTTTAGTCCCGTGAATTATCGGCGCGGATCCACTTGACTGGTGAGCTATTACGCACTCTTTCAAGGAATGGCTGCTTCTAAGCCAACCTCCCAGTTGTCTGTGCAAATCCACATCCTTTGTCACTTAGCCAGGACTTTGGGACCTTAGCTGTCGGTCTGGGTTGTTTCCCTCTCGTCACTGGAGCTTATCCCCCAGCAGCTGACTCCTGCGAAACGTGTGACCGGCATTCGGAGTTTGGTTGGGTTTGGTAACCTGGTAGGGCCCCTAGCCCATCCAGTGCTCTACCTCCGGCACACTCTTACGCAAGGCGATACCTAAATATCTTTCGGGGAGAACCAGCTATCAGGTGGTTTGATTGGCCTTTCACCCCTACCCACAGCTCATCCGAGAAGTTTTCAACCTTCACCGGTTCGGTCCTTCACGGAGTGTTACCTCCGCTTCAACCTGGCCATGGGTAGATCACCACCCTTCGGGTCTGCGCCACGCAACTCGGTCGCCCATTTCGGACTCGCTTTCGCTACGCCTCCGGGGGGTTTCCCCTTAGGCTCGCTACGTAGCAGCAACTCGCCGGCTCATTATGCAAAAGGCACGCAGTCAGTCGTATCGACCCGAAGGCCGACCGACCTCCTACCGCTTGTAGGCACACGGTTTCAGGTTCTATTTCACTCTCCGTCAGGAGTCCTTTTCACCTTTCCCTCACGGTACTGGTTCACTATCGGTCTCGAGCGAGTGTTTAGCCTTACGAGATGGTCCTCGCGAATTCATGCGGGATTTCTCGGGTCCCGCATTACTTGGGAGACTGCTACGGGAGAGGGAGTCGCTTTCGCCTACGCGACTTTCACGCTCTGTGGGTCACCTTTCCAGGATGATTCGGCTAACGATCCCCTTTGTGACTCCCGGACGCCGCTGCAACGACATCCTCGCAGTTCCCGCGACCCCGCTGTGGCAACGCTTGCAGGCTTGCACCACAACGGTTTGGGCTGTTCCGCTTTCGCTCGCCGCTACTCACGGAATCGCTATTGCTTTCTCTTCCTCCAGGTACTGAGATGTTTCAATTCCCTGGGTTGGCTTCCGAAGACCTATTTGATTCAGTCAACGGATCTCGCGCGATGAAGCGCGAGGGGTTTCCCCATTCGGACATCCCCGGATCATAGGTTGTTTGCGCCTTCCCGGGGCTTATCGCAGCTTGCCACGTCCTTCGTCGCCTGCTCGAGCCAAGGCATTCACCGTGCGCCCTTAGTAGCTTGACCAAAATCCTCTCGAGAGAGGTTTTTCGGCTACTAGGACAGACACTTCAGTTGTCAGAGAGCGGATCCCGTGCCCATTTCGGGGGGATCGTAAAAATACAAACCCGGACTACCCGTGTCAACCTGAGACACGAAGACGCTTCGGCTCGGGCGACGTTCGCCGCCGAGTCTTCAGCGCCGGTGATGTCCGGATTGTGAAGCGCCATGAAAAATACGCGCGGCCGCGCGATCGTCAAGGGCCGAGTAGCGCAAAATCGGCGTCACGGCGCGGCGCGCTGCCAGAATTCGTCGAGTCGCCGGGCCAGCTCCTCGGGCGCGTCGAGCGCGGGCTCGTGCCGGCTGCCATCGATACGCACGCGCCAGGCGCCGGGGAAGGCGGATTCCAGCCATTCCCCTTCGGCCGCGGTCATTCCTTCCTCACCGAAGACGACCAGTGCCGGTACCCCCGAGGGGGCGGGAGGAGCGGCGGCCGATTCCATGAGCCAGGCCCGCATCGAGGCGATCAGGTCGGCGGCCCTCTGACGCCTCAGCATCAGATCGTACCACGGGAGAACCCAGCCGTTGCGGGTCGCGAACTCGGTGCCGAGCCAGCGCTCGACGAGGACGCTCGTGTACTCGCCGAGCGTGGGCCGCCCGATCCGCTCCCAGGCCTCCAGGAGCTGGGACCAGGGGTCGCGATCGGAGGCCTCCCACTCGACGCGCGGCTCGGCGGCGGTCACCGAGAGAACCCGCTCCGGGTGCTCCAGCGCGAACCCGAGCACGATCGATCCGCCGAGGCCCGTCCCCGCCAGGTGCGCGCGGTCGATCTCCAGCCCGTCCAGAAGGCGCAGGAGGTCCGCGCGGTGGGCGGCCAGGGAATAGTCTCCGTCGGCGGGGGCCTCGGAACGGCCCTGCCCGCGCGGATCGTAGCGGATCAGGCGCCGCTCCGGTGCGCGGAGAAGCGGGAGGATCCGGAACCAGCTGCCGGTGTCGTGGGCCCAGTCGGCGACCAGAACGACCGGTATCCCGGCGCCGTCCGACTCGAAGAAGAGACGAGGTTCCTGCGCGTCCGCGGAAACGGCAGCGAACAGGAGAGTCGCCGCCGCCAGGAGCGAGATCGCCCCGGGCGTCGCGCGTGCTGACCATTTCCGGGGTCTGTTCGCTACCCGACAGACAGTCAATTTCTCGCCGGATATAGTGGGTTCGAGCTTGACGCGGAATCCGGGCCGCCGAGCCCGTCCGGGACGAGCGATCCGGGTTTCGCCGACCATCCACAAAGGCTCCCACCTGTCACGCGGGCGGTCCGGCTTGCCGGATCGCCCGTCCTGCCTTTCGGGGTGCCGAACCCCAGTCACAAGCTCCGAAGCGCCGCCTGCGCCGCGTGAAATCCGCACATGCCGTGGACCCCGGGGCCCGGCGGAGTCGAGGCCGAGCACAGGTACACGCCACGCAGCTCGGTGGCATAGGGGGCGACGGGCGACGTCGGCCGCGCGAACGACTGCCTGAGGTCCATCATCCCGCCGGCGATGTCGCCCCCGACGCAATTCGCGTTGCGAGCTTCGATCTCCCGCGGCCCCTTCACCGAGCGCGCGAGGATCCGCTCCCGGAAGCCCGGTGCGAAGGCCTCGATCTGCCCCTCGATGGCGGAGGTCTCGTCGCCCGGCCAGCCGTTCGGCACGTGGCAGTACGCCCACGCGACGTGCTTGCCATCGGGCGCGCGCCCCGGATCGAACAGGGTCGGCTGGGATACGAGCACGAACGGCCGCTCCGCCGCCCGGCCCTCCATGACCGCCCTCTCGGCGGCCTCGATCTCCGGGAGGCTCCCCCCGACATGGATCGTCCCCGCTCGGCGACACGCCTCGGCGCGCCAGGGGATCGGCGCGTCGAGCGCCCAATCCAGCTTGAAGGCTCCAGGGCCGTAGCGGAACGCGGCGAGCCGTCGGCGATACCGGGGAGTGAGCCAGGAACCGGCGATCCTGAGAAGCTGCCACGGGGTCACGTCGAGGAGGACGGCACGCGCGGGCGGCAGCTCGGCCAGGGACGACACCTGGCGCCCGGTCAGGATCTCGCCGCCGAGCGACGTCAGGAGCGAGGCCAGCGCCGCCGGCACCCTGCCGGCCCCGCCGCGCGCCATGGGCCAGCCCACCGCATGTGCCGCGGCCCCCAGGAGGAGCGCGACCGCGGCCGTCGGCCGCCGGGAGAGCGGCTGGATGCCGTGCGCGGCGATCCCGGCGAAGAGCGCCCGGGCGGCATCGGTAGAAAAGCGGGAGTGCGCCAGTCCCTCGGCCGTCCGCGCCGCTCCCGCGGCCATCCGAAGCAGCGGGCCCGGCCGGCGCGGCCAGTGGAGCGGGGCGAGCACCTCGGTGGCGAGCTCGTCCCAGTTTCCCGCCAGGGGTCCGAAGAGCGACCGCCAGGCCGGCCCGTCCTCCGCGAGCCCCTCGGCGGTCGCGAAGATCGAGCGCTCGAGGATGCCCGCGCCCTCCTCCAGCGGATGCGCGAGCGGGGTCTCCGGGTGGATCCACTCGAGGCCGTGGTCGGCGAGCGGAAGCGAACCGAGGAACGGCGATCCGATCCCCAGCGGCAGGATCGCCGAGCAGACGTCGTGCTGGAAACCGGGGAGCGTGAGCTCCTCCGTACGGGCCCCGCCTCCGATCGTGGGCGCCGCCTCGAGCACCACCACCCGGAGCCCTTCCCGCGCCAGCGCGACCGCCGCGGCCAGACCGTTCGGCCCGGCTCCGACCACGACCGCGTCGACGACCGCGTGGCCGTTTCCGACGGGGGGCGGCAGCGAAGGCGCGCTCATCCGATCACCGCAGTGAACGGGCGCCGGAGCCCTGATACGCGTAGCGGAACGTCAGGCAACCCGAAACGGCTTCGGGGCAGTAGTAGCTCAGGATCTCGAGCTTGGCGTAGCGGCCGTCCGCCGTGCGGATCGCATAGACGACGGGCTTCGGCTCGAGCAGATGGCTCGTGAAGCCGTAGTCGTACCAGTCCTCGAACGCGGGATTCGTCGAGTCGCGGCCCGCCTGCGACGGCAGGTATCCGCCTGCGGGCACTTCCGCGAGACCGTCGAATGCGACGCCCTCCAGTGCGATCGCTCCGCCCTCCCCGCCGAATCCTTCGCCGCCGTTCACGAGCACGTCGTGCCGCCGGAAGGCCACGTCCCATTCGCGCGGGCCGGGAGACTCGACCGCCGCGCCGCGCGAGAAGTCGAACCAGCGCCACTCCCGCTCGTCCCTGGCGTCCACCGTGTAGGCCGTCGGCCCGACGAGCGAGTCGCCCACCTCGCGCGGAGGCGGCCCGCCAGGCGTG
>JAICQP010000243.1 GCA_025937815.1 Gemmatimonadota bacterium | reverse complement strand
GACGACGGCGGAGATCTGGGCCGAGTTCGACGGCTGCGCGGAGGAGGAGGCGCTGTCCGAGCTGCCGGACGACGGCGACTTCAATACCACGCGGGTCACGCTCCACGACTGGGACGCGTGCGACGCCGCTGCCGACGTCCTGTGGTACGAGGTCGTCGGCGGGGGCCACGTGTGGCCGGGCTCGCCGGTCCAGTTCGATCCCGGCTTCGGCCCGCAGTCCCCCGACCTCGACACGAGCGCGGCCATCGCCGACTTCGTCTCGGACTTCTCGCTCTGACTGATCTAGGTAACCGCTCCGAACAGACGGCCGGCGAGATCCGTCGTCACCATCGCGATCGCGCCCCAGAGTGTGACCCGCAAGGCGCCGCGTCCCAGCGGTGCCCCGCCCAGGGCAGCCGCCACGGAGCCGAGAAGCGCGAGCAGAACGAGCGTGCTTCCCATGACGATCCAGCTCAGGGTAGCGGGCGGCCAGAACGCGGCGAGCAGGGCTGGCGGAGCGGCACCCACGGCAAACGCGCCGGCCGAGGCGAGAGCCGCCTGGAGCGGCCTCGCGCGGGTCGCGGCATGAATCCCCAGCTCCTCACGGGCATGGGCCCCGACGGCGTCGTGGAGGGTGAGCTGCCGTGAGACCTCGGCGGCGAGCTCCGGCGTGAGGCCCCGTGCCACATAGATCCCGGTGAGCTCCGCGTGCTCGGCTTGCGGATCGGCGGCCAGCTCCTTGCGCTCGCGGTCGAGATCCGCGCGCTCGGTGTCCGACTGCGAGCTGACCGACACGTACTCCCCGGCCGCCATCGACAGCGAGCCGGCGACGAGCCCCGCCAGCGCGGCGATGAAGATCGCCCCCGGCCCGGGATCCGCCGCCGCGACTCCGACGACCAGGCTCCCCGTGGAAATCAGGCCGTCATTGGCTCCCAGCACAGCGGCGCGGAGCCAGCCGATGGTTCCGGTCCGATGGAATTCGCCGTGAATGGTTGGCACGAGCTCCCTGTTTTCCGATCGCCATCCTGCATCGCGGACAAGCGGATTGGAAACCTAGCACACGGGGTGCCGGGCTGCTCCGCCGCCAGGGCTCGCGATCGTCCCGTGGCCTCTCAGCTCCGCTCACGCCGATAGGCGGCAGGCGTCAGGCCGCTGCGGCCCTTGAGCGCCCGCGTGAGGTGGCTCTGGTCCGCGAACCCGGCAGCGAGCGCGATGGCGGCGATCGGGTCGTCGGTCTCGGCGAGTCGTTGGGCGGCCCACTCGAGCCGGAGCCTTCGGACCCGCGCGTGGATCGTCTCGTGGTAGCGCTCCCGGAAGGCGCGCGACATGTGGGCCGGGTGGACTCCCGCCTCGTGGGCCAGGTCCGACAGCCGCAGCGGATCGCGGAAGCGGTCGTCGACCATCTCGCGCACCCGGCGCAGCCACGCGGGTTCGGCCCCGCGCGCATAGGTCTTCAGCCGCGCGGCGACCGCCAGCAGCTCGAGCGCTCCGGCCTCCAAGGCCAGAGGCGCGGCCGCGTCCTTCGCCGACAGCTCCGTCGCCAGCGCGTGCGCGCGAGCCACGATCCCCGGATGCCGGAAGTACGCGCTCGCCTCCAGTAGTCCCTCGACCGAGCGCAGGAGCTCGTCGCTCGGCTCGGGCTCGACGACGAGCACCCGCGCGCCCGCGCGGCGGATCGCGTTGCCGTGGGGATCGCCCGCCGGCTCGATCAGGACCGTCCCGGGACTGCAGTCCCGGCTGCCCCGGTCGCCGACGTGGTCGAAGGAGCCCTCCAGCATGACGCAGACGATCGGCCGCTCGTGGACGTGGCGTTCCAGGACGGCGCCCGGCGGGAAGCGCGCCTCGGTGACGTCGACGCTGCCCGCGACGCGCGTCCGCGCGCTCGCGCTCCCCATCGTGACCGGCACGTGTGGGCTCCCCATGCCGATCCAAACCCCGTTCGCCCGCGTCCCGTTGCCTGCGTTCCAAAATCCCGCCTCGCTTCAAGACCACGGGGCACGCGCGGGATAGGCTGACAGCAGGCGAGGCGATGGCCGCCCCGCACCGTGGCCCAGCCGAACCGATTCTCGAAGGAGGCTCGCGCATGCGCTTCGTTCATCCGACCCTGGTCCTTGGCGCCTCCCTGCTGCTCGCGTGCGGCACCGACCCCTCGGGCGGCGACCCGGCCGGGCCGACCGGGCTGGAGCTATCCGGCAGCCCGGTCGTGCAGACCGCTTCGGGCGGCTACCACTTCACGACCGACCCGCGCTTCTTCGGCTTCCCCGTCGACAACCGGCTGACGTTCACCGCCAAGCGCCACGCCGACGGCTCGATCAGCGGGCACTACAGCTACGAACAGGGGGCCTTCGGGGAGCGCTTCATCTTCAAGGGCTCGGTGACCTGCTTCGTGATCTACGACACGCCTGTACTCCAGGACTGGCCCGACATCCCGCCGATGACCCGCAACCGCGCCAAGTGGGGCGGGTTGATCGAGTTCAGCAACGACCCGACGCTACCCGCGG
>JAICQP010000084.1 GCA_025937815.1 Gemmatimonadota bacterium | reverse complement strand
TACGATGTCCCGCCGCCCCAGGTCGCGCTCGACGTACGCCTCGAGGATGGGGTCCAGGACGTCGTAGGGAGGCAGGGTGTCCGTGTCCTTCTGGCCGGGCTTGAGCTCCGCCGTGGGCGCGCGTTCGATCGTCTCGCGGGGGATGAGCTCGCGCCCGCTCTGCCGGTTGATCTCCTCGGCGACCTCGTACACCCGGGTCTTCAAGAGATCCTTGAGGATCGCGAAGCCGCCCACCATGTCGCCGTACAGCGTCGAGTACCCGACCGACATTTCGCTCTTGTTCCCCGGCGCGAGCACGAGCCAGCCGAACTTGTTGGAGTACGCCATCAGGAGGTTCCCGCGAATGCGGGCCTGCAGGTTCTCCTCGGTGGTGTCGGCGGGCAGATTCCCGAACTCCGGCTCCAGCACGGCGAGGAACGACTCGAGGATCGAGTCGATAGGGATCTCGCGGTAGGCGATCCCCAGGTTCGCGCACAGTTCGCGCGCGCCGCGGCGGCTCGTCTCGGACGAGTAGCGCGACGGCAGGTAGAAGCCGTGCACGCGCTCGGGCCCCAGGGCGCGAACGGCGATCGCCGCGGTAACCGCCGAGTCGATTCCCCCCGACACGCCGAGGCAGGCCTCGCGGAAGCCGTTCTTCCGGAAATAGTCGCCCAGCCCGAGCGTCAGCGCGCTCAGGATCTCGGCCGTGCGCGAGGCGGGCGCGGGATCGACCGCGGCGCGCTGGGGCAAGGGGGGCCGCTCGCCGGTCCGGCGCTCACCCAGGTCGACCCGCTCGACCGGTGGAGCGTCGCCTCCCAGCTCCGCCTTGCGCCGCCGGGGGTCGCGCAGCCGCTCCTCGAACACGCGCTGGAGCGGCAGGTCGATCAGGAGGAGCTCCTCCGCGAAGGCCGCTCCGCGGGCGAGCAGCTCGCCGTCTTCGTCGACGACCAGGGACTGTCCGTCGAACACGAGCTCGTCCTGGCCGCCGACCAGATTGCAGTACGCGACCACGATCGCGTTGTCCTCCGCGCGCGTGGCGATCATGCGCTCCCGGTCGTGTCCCTTGCCCGCGTGATACGGCGAGGCCGAGAGGTTGATCGCCAGGCGCGCGTCGCCCTCCAGAGCCTGCACGGCCAGCGGCTCGCCCGGGTACCAGATGTCCTCGCAGATGTTGACGGCCAGCGTCACGTCCCCCAGCCGGTAGACGGGGATCGACTCGCCGCGCCGGAAGTAGCGGTTCTCGTCGAAGACCCCGTAGTTCGGCAGGTATCGCTTGCGGTAGACGTGACGAACGCGCCCGTGCCGCAGGATCGCGGCGGCGTTGTGGACGTCCGCGCTCTGCTCGGGGTAGCCGACCACCGCGACCGCTTCGCCCACGTCCCGGGCCAGCGCGTCCAGGGCCTCGCGCGCGGCCTCCAGGAACGAGGAGCGGAGTAGCAGGTCCTCCGGCGGGTATCCCGAGATCGCGAGCTCGGGGAAGACCACGAGGTCGGGAGCGGCCTCCTCGGCCGCGGCGAGTGCCGAGCGGATCCGCTCGAGGTTGCCATCGATGTCACCGACCACGACGTCGATCTGCGCGATCGCGAGCCGGAAGGGGTGCGTTTCGGGGGTCGCCATAGACGGTGAGGCCAAAATGCACGGCCGCTTGACGCGCGCCGCAATCTGCTCTAGAATCCAGAGTACTCTGGTCGTTACAGCAACCACGTTCTCCGGAGGTAGCCGTGTCCGTTCGCATGCTTCGGAGCGCCCTCATCGCGGGCGCCCTATCCGTCGTCTCGGCACCCGCGGGCCTCGCGCAGGCGCCCGTGCCCGAGGAAGCCAGGGCGGCCATGGAGCCGCTCGCGTGGCTGGCCGGCAACTGGGCCGGTGAGGCCACGATCACCGACCGGGGAGGCACGCGCGTCCTCCACCAGAGCGAAGCGGTACGGCCGGCGCTCGAGGGGTCGCTCCTGGTCGTCGACGGGACCGGCCGCGAGCTGGCCTCCGGAGGCGAGCTCGGGGAGGTCGCTTTCCGCGCGTTCGCCGTGATGTCGGCGGGTGACGAGGCCGGCCGATACCGGGTCGCCGCATGGCAGTCCGGCCGCTTCGTCGACGCTCGCGCGGAGGTGGACGAGGGCGGCACGCTGACGTGGGGCTTCGCCACCCCCGACGGCGGAGAGGTCCGCTACGTGATCCGTCAGCCGGAGCCGGACGTCTGGCACGAGACCGGCGCGTTCCGCCGGTCCGGCGAGGATACCTGGCGACCCTTCATCGAGATGACGCTCCGTCGCGAGCCGTCGGGGAGCGCGCGTTGAGCGCGGACGCGCGGGAGGACCTGGGGTACGTCCGCGACGTCGTGCGGCGCGCGGAACGGCGCGCCATGCCTCGTGCGATCCTCTGGGTCTGGGCGGCGATCTCGGTCGGGGGGTTCGCGATCATCGACGTGGCGCCGGAGCGCGCCGGGCTGTACTGGCTCGTGGCGGGGGTCGCAGGATTCCTCCTGAGCGCGTGGATCGGTGCCCGCCGAGCTCGCGCCATCGGGCAGGAGTCGGAGGAGACGGGCCGCCGGCACATGCTCCACTGGGCCGGGATGGGGGTGGCGATCTTCCTCCTCAGCTTGGGGGCCGAAGGCTGGGGCTCCACCCCCGAGGCCTCCTCGCACGCCATCTTGCTCATGGTCGCGCTCAGCTACTGGCTGGCGGGCGTGCACATGGTCCCGGCGCTCAAGTGGATGGGCGTCGTCGCGGCGGCGGTGTACGTCGCGCTCGCGTTCCTCGAGGGGTTCCCGTATCCGTGGACCGCCGCGGGCATCGTCATCGCGGCGGGCCTGATGGTAGCCAGCCTCGCCGGCGGGACAGCCGGTGACGAGAGCTAGGAAGCCGCGGGCCGCCGAGGTCCGGGAACCCCTCTCCCGGATCGACCGCCTCCTCGAGCACCGTGTACGCCTGGCGATCGCGGTGCTCCTCTCGCGCTGGGACCGCCTGTCGTTCTCGCGTCTACGCGAGCTGACGGGGGAGACCGACGGCAGCCTGGGCGCGCACATGCGGCGCATGGAGGAGACCGGCTATGTATCGGTCGAGAAGGAGTTCCGCGATCGCAAGCCCGTCACGTGGTACGCGCTCGCGCCCGCCGGCCGCCGCGCGCTCGATGCCCACCTGCGGGCGCTGGAGGACCTGATCGACCCCGGTTAGGTTGCTCGGCCATGCAAGAGCCGCATCGTCAGACATGGACCATGCCCGGGAGATTCACGCTGGAGTCGGGGCGCTCTATCGAGCGCCCGGTCACCGCGTACGAGACCTGGGGGGCGTTTCGCGGCGACAACGCGGTGCTCCTCACCACCGGTCTGTCCCCCAGCGCCCACGCGGCGCGTCATGATCCCGGGGACGAGCCCGGCTGGTGGGAGGAGATGCTGGGGCCCGGCAAGCCGATCGACACCGACCGCTGGTTCGTCGTCTGCTGCAACGTGCTCGGCGGCTGCCACGGCTCGACCGGCCCGTCCTCGAAGAATCCCGCCACCGGCGAACCGTACGCGCTGGACTTCCCGCTCGTCACGCTGCGCGACATGATGCGTCTTCAGCACGACCTGCTGGCGCACCTCGGTGTCGGTCACCTGCATGCCGTGATCGGCTCCTCCATGGGGGGCATGCTGGCGCTCGAGTACGGCGCCCTGTTTCCCGACGGCGTAGACAGGCTGATCGCGATCAGCGCGTCCGGCATGACACACCCGTTCGCGATCGCCCTGCGGCACGTGCAGCGTCGCGCGGTGATGCTCGATCCGGCATGGCGCGGCGGCCGCTACTACGAAACGGGCCAGCCCGCCGCGGGATTGTCGCTGGCGCGCGAGATCGGGACGATCACGTACCGGTCGGACGTCGAATGGACGAACCGCTTCGGCCGCGCGTGGCACGACGGAGATCTCTTCGATTTCGGCGGCCAGTTCGAGATCGAGTCGTATCTACAGCATCAGGGCCAGAAGTATCCCCGGAGCTACGACGCGAACTCCTACCTGTACCTCTCGCGGGCCATGGACCTGCATGACCTGGGGCGCGGACGGGGCGGACTGGTGGAGGGCGTGCGGACGATCCGCGCGCGGACGCTGCTGATCGGGGTCACCACGGACGTACTGATCCCCGTATCGGAGATCGACGAGCTGTCGCGTGCGTTCGTTCAAGCCGGCAACCCGACGGGACGCCTGGTCCTCGACATCGAGACCGGCCACGACTCCTTTCTCATCCATCCCGATGCCTTCGGGCCCCCGATCGCCGACTACCTCACCGCCGAATAGCCCCCCGCCGCAGAAAAAAAGCGTTCCCGCCTTGCAACCCTGAAACCGTTTCGCCGCTCTCACCGTATGCCAGGACGAGAAGAGGATCCCATACGGAAAGGAGCAATGCCATGCGTACCATCGTTTCGGGTCTCTTGGCCGCCGCCGCATACTGGATCGTGATCGCCGCGTTCGTCGCGGTTTCGATGCCGTCGCAGGCGCACATGGAAGCAGTCATCCAGTCCGTCCGATCGACTGACGTGACCGCCGCCCCGGCCCAGATCCACCAGCACCCGCTCGGCTGAGGACGGCCCCGGCGGGTCCCGGTCTCGTGGACCCGCCGGCGGCGCCTCGGCGCTCGGCGCTTTCCCTTCCATCGGCATACATTCGGGGCGCACCCAGCGATGGAGGGACGATGTTGTTCGAGCGTTTCGAGGATTCCGGACTTTCCCAATTCAGCTATGCCGTAGGATGCCCGGGTGCGGGCGCCGTCGCGATCGTCGACCCACGGCGCGACGTCGACGTCTACGAGACGTTCGCGGCCGATCAGGACGTCGAGATCACGCATGTCCTCGAGACACACATCCACGCGGATTTCGCCAGCGGCGCGCGCGAGCTCGCCGAGCGGACGGGAGCCGCACTGTGCCTGTCCGCGTACGACGGGGGCGAGAAATACGAGGTCGCGTTTCCGCACCAGGAGCTCGAGGACGGGTCCAGGATCGAGATCGGATCGGTGCTGATCCAGGCGCTCCACACCCCGGGCCATACGCCGGAGCACCTCTCCTTCCTCGCGTACGACACGCGACGGTCCCCGGACATGCCCGAGATCATGCTCTCCGGCGACTTCCTGTTCGTCGGCTCGCTCGGCCGCCCCGACCTGCTCGGCGAGGAGAGCAAGCGGGATCTCGCGCGGCGGCTGTTCGCGAGCGTGCGCGAGAAGCTCGCTCCACTGCCCGATGGGCTCGAGGTCCATCCCGGGCACGGCGCGGGCTCGATGTGCGGTGCCGGAATGAGCGCGCGCCCACTGTCGACCCTCGGCTTCGAGCGCGTCGCCAATCCGTATCTCGATCCCGAGCTCTCCGAGGGAGCGTTCGTCGAGAAGATCCTCGGCTCCGCGCCGCCGTTCCCGCCCTACTATCGGCGGATGAAGACCCTCAACTCGGAGGGGCCCGCGATCCTCGGCGACCTGCCGGGCCGGGATCCGATCCCGGTCGAGGAGTTCCATGCCCTCGTCGAGGCCGGAAATGTCGTCGTGGACCTGCGCGATCAGCTGGCGTTCGGCGGCGGGCACGTTCCCGGGGCCCTCGGAATCGGCGTCGACGGGAGTCTTTCGACGTGGGCCGCGTGGGTGGTGCCGTACGATCAACCGATCCTCCTCGTCACCGAGACCCCCTTCGCCGTCGATCCCGCAGTGCGCGCTCTCGTGCGAGTCGGGCTGGACAGGATTCGCGGCTGGCTCGAGGGAGGAATGAACGCCTGGCGGCAGGAGGGCCTGCCGATCGCGACCCTCCCGCAGATGTCGATTCCCGAGCTTGCCGCCGCGCTCGAACGTGGGGCCCAGGTGAACGTCCTCGACGTTCGCGGAGACGGCGAATGGGGCGAAGGACACATCGACGGCGCCATCCACGTGCACGGCGGGCTCCTGGAAGACCGGCTGGACGAGGTGCCGCGAAACGGGCGGCCGCTGGCCGTGATCTGCGGCAGCGGTTACCGCTCCACCGTCGCGGCCAGCGTGCTCAAGCGGGCCGGCTTCGAGGACGTGCGCAACGTGCCGGGCGGAATGCGGGCCTGGCGGAGCGCCGGCCTCCCGGTCGTACGCTGAGCTGGACAACGTCAGCCATACGCTGACCGGCTGGGCGCTGTCGCGCGCGGCCGGCTCCCGGCGGCCCCCCGGCACCACCCTCGCCCTCGTACTGGCCAGCAATCTGCCCGACATCGACATCGTCCTCGAAGCGCGCTCGGACGCGGCCTACATCCTCTTTCATCGCGGGCTGACGCATTCGCTGCTCGGCCTCGTCGTTCTGCCGGTCGCGCTCGCGGCCGGCCTGTGGTGGGCCTACGGCAGGCGGACGCGATTCGGCTGGCTGGCGCTGGTCTCGGCGGCGGGCGTCGCCATGCACCTGCTGTACGATCTCGTCACGCCGTGGGGCACCATGCTCCTCTACCCGTTCTCGAGCGAGCGCTTCGCGCTGGACTGGCTGTTCATCGTCGACCTCGTGACGTGGGCGCTACCCGTCGGCGTCCTCGTCGTCTCCCGGCTCCGGCCCGCGCGCGGCCGCGCCGCGGTCATGGTCTGGCTCCTCGCTCTCCTCGTCTACGGCGCGTCGGCCGCCGCCGTCCACCGGGGGGCGGTGTCGTCGGTCGCCGAGTCCGAGCGCGAGAGCGGGCGCGAGATCGCAGAGGCGGTCGCTTTTCCGCGCCTCGGCGCGCCGTGGCGATGGAGCGGGATCGCCATCGCTCCGCTGGAGGAGCCCGAGCCGCGGATCGCCGTCTACCGCCTGCGCGGCATACCGCCCAGGGCCGCGCTCACGGACCGGGTCGACCGCCGATTCGACCACCCTTGGGTGGCGCGCGCCCTCGCCACGCGCGAGGGACAGGCATACCTGTGGTGGGCCCGGGTGCCCGTGGCCGCCGTCGAGCAAGGGAACGGCGTGGCGGTCGTGACGTTGCGCGATCTTCGGTTCGGCCGCGCCTTCGTCCCCGCCGCGGAGAGCTGGACGCCGTTCGCGATTCGCTTTCGATTCGAGGAGCGGTCGGGCCGGCTCATCGACGTTTCGTGGTAGATGTCCGCCTGCTGACATCATGGCCACGCGTCGACTCGTAGACTGAGTTCCGAAGCTCCGTCGATCGGACGGGGCTGGAATCTCGACCGGAGGAGCATTCCATGCGGACAGATGAGCGGATTCGCGCAGAAGAGCAGGGGACGGAGACCCCTATCCCCCATACGCTCTCGGCAAGCACGATCATCGGCGACCCGGTGGTCAACGAGTACGGCGAGGATCTGGGAAAGATCGAGGAGCTGATGATCGACCTGGATAACGGACGGGTGGCCTACGCGGTGCTGTCGTTCGGCGGCCTCTTCGGGATCGGCGACAAGCTGTTCGCGGTCCCGCTCGAGGCGATGCGGGTCGATCCGGAGAATCACCGCTTCGTCCTGGACATCGATCGCGAGCGCCTCGAAGAGGCGCCGGGATTCGACAAGGACGACTGGCCGGACGCGTCCGACCTCGAGTACCGTCGGAGCGTGTTCGTCTACTACGGGCACGAACCCTACTGGGAGTAGCTCTCGAGCAGCACAGGCAGCGTCTCGCGTACGGGTATCGGGGTCGCCGCGATCGCCGGAGTCGTCGTCCTGAGCGGCTCGATGGCCGGCGCGTTCGCGGGGATCGAGCCCTTCGCGACGTGGCTGTATCCGCTGGCGTGGTACCCGACCCTGGCGCTCCTGGCAGCGGCCGTCGCCGCGCGCGGCGGCCGCTTCTTGCTCTGCAGTCCGGCCTTCTTACTCAGCGCTCTGGCCTGGTCGGTGCCATTCTGGCTTTTCTTCGAGCTCCTGAACCTGCGGCTCGAGAACTGGTACTACGTCTTCCTGCCCCGGGATTCCGCGGCGCGGTGGCTCGGCATCGCGCTCTCGTTCGCGACCGTCATCCCCGCGATCATCGTGACCGAGCGACTCCTCGACTCGCTGGGGATCGCGAGGGAGCTCCGCACGCGAGGCGTCCAGCTCCCACGCGCCCCCATCCTGCCGGCCCTGGGCGCGCTCATGCTCGCGCTGGCCCTCGTCTGGCCGAGGGCGCTCTTCCCCCTCGTCTGGGGAGGCGTCTTCCTCCTCGTCGATCCCTGGGTCCTTCGTCGAGCGCCCGAGCGCTCGCTTCTGGCCGACCTCGAGCGCGGCCGACCGGGCCGGATCCTCCGCCTCCTCATGGCGGGGCTCACGGTCGGCCTCCTGTGGGAGGCGTTCAACCTGGGCGCCCGTGGGAAGTGGATCTACACCGTGCCCGGATTCGAGGACTTCAAGCTCTTCGAGATGCCGGTCGCGGGGTTTCTGGGGTTCCCGTTCTTCGCGTTGGAGGCGTTCGCGGCATGGCAGGCGCTGGTCTCGGCGGGCCTCGCAGCCCCTGCGGAGGAACGCGATCGGGGAGAAGTCCAGCCGGCTCGCACACCACCCGGCGTGGCCCTCGCGACCGCGCTGGCCGCCATTCTGTTTTCGGCGGTTGCGATCGCGGCCATGCACACCAAGACGATCGCCAGCGTGGTCCCCACGGTGGCGGACCTGGGAGCGCCCACGGTCCCGCTCGCGCGAGTAGGAATCGACGATCCGTGGGAGCTAGCCGAAGCGGATTCCCGCGATCTTGCGGCCTCGCTGGGGACCGACGCGAATGGCGTCCGTGGTTGGATCGAACGGGCGCGGCTCGCGACCCTGCGCGGGATCGGCGCGGAGGGCGCGTCACGCCTGGAATCGATAGGAATCACGTCGGTCGAGGACCTGGCGGAGGTCGACCCGGAGAGCGTGGCGCGTCGCCTCTCGACGGCCGGCGCGCCGGTCCAGCCGGCGCGCGTTCGCGTGTGGGTTCGCGCCGCGCGGGAAACGGCACGCCAACGATAGCTAGTCCACCGAGATCACATACCTGCCGACCACGGCATCGCTCAGTCCGCCGACCAGGCGAGGCGCGCGGGCGGCAGCGGCGAGGAGTTCGCGGCCTGAGTGAGGGCCGAGCAGGAGTAGAGGACTCTCGCGGTCCCGGCGCCGACGATCGTCACGTCGATCTCCGACAGCGACACGACCGAGCCGATGACGTCGATGGTTCCGTTGATCTTGTCGATCTTGTCGGCGATGATGAGCCCGTGAAACGTCCCGCCGTTGATATTCCCCAGATTCGCCGGTGCATACCTCGGATCGGACACCTTGGCGGCGTCGTAGAGAGGATCGGCCGGATCGTGCTCCCGCGGGTTGTAGAGCGGGTTGTGGACGATGAGGATCCCGGTGCCGTTCACGACGTTGCCTCCCGCTTCGCCCGCGCCGTAGTCGCCGTTCACGTACACGAGTCCCGACAGCGTATCTGGCGCGACGTACGTGGCCGCATCCTGGGCCGCCGAGTCGAGGTCGCCGGGCTCGAGCCCCAGGACGTCCTCGGGCGTCACGTAGATGATCCCCTCGTCCGTGTTCGTGTACGGCGGATCCCCCGACGCGTAGTCGGAGTGCCCGTCCAGGTTCACCGATCCATTGGCGTCCACGACGTTGGTCGAATCGGTCATCGTGACCGCGGGCTTGTTCTCGTCGCAGGCGCCCGTGTTGCCGTTGTCCGAGTCCAGCGTGCCGTTGACCGTATGGTTCCGGCCGTCGATCGTGATGTTCCCCTGCAGCGTGGCGGAGGCGTTGCTCGTCAGGGCGGCCGGCGCCTGGATGGTCAGCGTCCGCTTCGAGACGCGGATCCGCTGGACCGCCTTGAACGAGCCCTTCGTGGCGGTCGATTCCAGGATGTAGACGATGTGGCCGTCGCCCGCTTCGTTGTACGTGCCGTCGCTCGCCAGGTAGACCGTATCGGCGACGCTGTCGCTGTTGTAGTCGAAGAGGTCGACCGTTCGAGTCGCCGTGTAGCTGTAGCCGTTGATCGCCGCCGTGAATGGAAACGTGCCGTCGCTCTGGAAAACCGAGATGGCGTGCTCGAGCCCCGCGGCCGCGGCGGCGTCCGCCTGGTTCGCGTCGGCGAACAGCCGCGTGACCTTCTGGTCTCCGGCGGTGAGCTTCAGCGCCGCGCCCCCGATGAGACCGAGCACGACCATCACGACCAGGACCGCGATCAGCGCGAAGCCGCGGCGGTCGCTTCGGGGACGCATCACGATGAAGCGGAACGGATCGTTCATGGCTCCTCAGTTCGCATAGATGTTGTTCCTGAGCGCGACCTGGGACTCGATCACGCCGGCCTGCACCCCGTCAGGGGTCGAGTAGAACAAGCGCACCCACACCTGCTCGACGACCGCGGGATCCGCGGTCACCACGCCCTCGCCGTCGTAGTAGAGAATGCGTAGCGAGTCGACGTCGTCCGTGACCGCGACGCCGGCAGCCCCGCCGGCGGCGCGCATCAGGCTCGACCCCTGCGCGAAGTACGCGACCCGCTCGTCCCAGAGGCCCGTGCTGGCGTCCAGCGTGTCACCGTCCGCGTTCATGTCCGCGGTCCAGGACACGCTGTCGGCGTCCATCGCCTGGATTTGCGCGCCGCTCAAGGCGCCTCGGGGGCTGTAGCCGGCGTTCCTCAGCTCGCGGGCCAGCATGTCCATTGCGGCGCGCGCGTTCTGCGTCGCCAGCACGCCCGAGTTCTGGCGCACCATCGTCTGATGCTGGGCGCGCAGGAAGGCGGCCAGCGCGATCCCCATGATCCCCACGATCACCATGGCGATGAGCATCTCCACCAGCGTGAACCCGCGTCTATTCATCGCTACTGCGCCCGGATCGTCTGGTTGGAGATCGTGTGATTCCCCTGCCGATCGCCCCAGGTGACCGTCAGTGTGACGGACTTGAGGTTCGTGGCGGGAGAGTTGGGGGTGACCGTCCATGCGCGGCTGTAGGTGATGCCCCCGATCGTGGCCGTGTCGTTTCCGCTCGCGATCTCCGAATAATTCAGTGACTGGAGCTCCTCGACCTTCAGCCGCAGCGTCTCGACGGCCCGCGTCCGATTCGTCAC
>JAICQP010000175.1 GCA_025937815.1 Gemmatimonadota bacterium | reverse complement strand
GGCCGAGGCCGTGCAGCACTGGGAGGCGCTTTACTTCGGCCTGGCTGGCCCGGCCGGCGGACCGGTCGCGGCATCGGACGCGGGGTACTGGTTCGCGCCGGGGCTGTCGCGCGGCTCGGAAGTCGCGGCCGATCTGTCGCTCGCTCCCGGTCGCGTGCGCATCGGTCTCGCGTCCGGCGCCGAAGCCCCGCCCGGGATCGCCCACGCGAGCGCCGACCTCGCCTCGTGGTCGTATGCGGTTCCCACCGAGGTGGAGGGCCTTCCGTCGGCGGCCGCGCACGCCGCGCTCGCCTTCGGCGACACCATCTGGCTCGCGACGGACTACGGCCTCGTTCGTGGGACGGGAGAGGATTGGGAGCGGCGCTGGCCGCAGGATGGGGCGGGCGCGACGTACGCGCTCGCCCGGGACGGATCGCTCCTGTGGGTGGGTGGGGACGACGGCCTGACCGCGATCGATCGCGGAACGGGCGCCGTCGCCGGCCGCTTGCTCGCGGGCCGCAAGGTGCTCGCGGTCACGGCCACGGCCGAGGCCCTGTACGCGGTCGCGGATGCGGGTCTCTTCGCGGGACGCCGCGCTCCCGCGCCGGGTGTCGCCGCGCCGCTCGCGGAGGCGGCGCGCGTGCCTGCGGAGATGGCGCGGGTGGAATATCGGGGCGGCGCGATCCGCGCGCTGGCCGCGACCGACACGCTCCTGCTCGTGGCGGGCGCCACTGGCCTGGAGGTCTTCGACCGCCGCGCGGGCACCTGGCGATCCGGGGGGAGCCGGGTGACGGAAGCGTACGCGCTGGCGGTCGATCCCGCTGGGAACGTATGGATCGGGTCGGCGCACGGTCTCAGCAGGTGGCGGCCGGGGACCGGGGAGTGGGACGAGTGGACGGAGGCGGACGGCCTGGCCGGCGCGCCGGTTCTCCACATCCTCGCCGAGGACGGCGTCGTGTGGGCGTCGACGCCCGCCGGCGTGAGCCGCTTCGCCTGGCGGGAGGCGCATCGGTGAGGGCATGGGCGTTCCTTGCGGCGCTCATCCTGCCGGTCGCGTGCGGGGGTGGGCTGGAACCAGGGCCGCCCGCGAACCGCGACACGATCTCGCTCGAGGATCCCGTGCTCCCCGGCATGGACGACGCCGCCGGAGAGATCGCGGTCGAGGAGCGCGACACGGCCATCGCGCGCGACACGATCACCGCCCCGGCGGAGGCGGACACGGCTCCCGCCGATGCCGACACAGCGGCCGCCGGGACCGGGGCGTGGACGGCCGGCGTCGTCGACATCCCGTCCGGAGACGCCGGGATCTCGACGCTCGTCAGCGTACGGACCGCGCGGCACGAGGGGTTCGACCGCGTCGTGTGGGAGCTCGAGGGGCCCACGCCGGGCGTTCACGTCGAGTACGTGGACAGGCCGGTGCGCGCGTGCGGCTCGGGGGATCCGGTGCCGTTGCCCGGAGATGCCTGGCTCGAAGTCCGGATGACCCCCACGAACGCGCACACCGAATCCGGTCAGCCGACGATAGCCGATCGCCGCCGCGCGACCGGTCTCCCGGCCGTCATCGAGATCGTCCGGACCTGCGATTTCGAGGCCGTGGTCACCTGGGTACTCGCGGTCCGCTCGCCCGAAGCCTTCCGCCTCGCCCGGTTCGGCGACCCGTCGCGCATCGTCGTCGACGTCCGACACCCGAGGTGAGTCCGCGCGGGGAGTTCGGGTGGATCGAACGGCTCATCGAGGTGCTGGGCCCGGTCGCGCGAGCGGGTGGGCGGATCGCCGCCGGCGACGACGTGGCCGCCATCGAAGGCCCGGCGGGCGATACGTGGGCGTGGACCGCCGACACTCTCGTGGAGGGTGTCCACTTCCGGTTCGACTGGCTCGATTCCGAAGCCGTGGGGCATCGCGCGCTCGCCGCCAGCTTGAGCGATCTCGCGGCCGCGATCGCCGAGCCGATCGGCGTCCTGGTGACGGCGGCGGGATCGCCGCCTGCCTTCGAAGCGAGACTGGAGGGCATCTACAGGGGAATCCGTGATCTCGCCATCCGGTCGAGCTGCCCGGTGCTGGGCGGGGACCTGTCGCGCACCGACGGGCCCCTCCACCTGACCGTGACGGCTCTCGGCCGCTGTTCGCGCGGCGCTCCGCCGGGTCGGGGGGGCGCGGAGCCGGGCGACGAGGTATGGGTGACCGGCGCCCTCGGCGCGCCCGCGGCGGCGGTCGAGCTCCTGGCCCGAGCGGGGAGCGACCCCGCGCGTCTTGCTGCCGCGCGCGCGCATCCCGCAGTGCGGCGTCTCGCCTACCCCGAGCCGCGCCTCGAGGAGATCGCGTGGCTCGCCGACCGCGCTCCGCTCGATGCGCTGATCGACGTATCCGACGGGATCTCCTCCGACCTCGCGCATATCGCCGACCGCAGCGGAGTCCGGATCGCGATCGACACGGCGAGCCTTCCCGTCCACGCCGACGCGCTCGACGCGGCCGCGCGGATCGGGGCGGATGCGGGGCAGTGGGCGCTCCACGGCGGCGAGGAGTTCGAGATCGCCGCCTGCGCGCCGCCCGGATCGATCGCCTCGCACGTCGCTCGGTTCGAGTCGCGCTTCGGGATTCCGCTGACGCGGATCGGGAGCGTCGAGGATGGTCATGGGATCGTCGGCCGCGTGGACGGGGCCGAACGTTCGATCGAGCGCGCCGGATGGGATCATTTCCGATGAGCGCTGTTGCGCGGAGGATGGTCTCCGGGTAGGATTTCTCCACCCATCCGCACTCGACATCGCTCGCGAAGGCCGCGAAACGCCGCGGCTCCGGTTCCACCTAGATCGGGGAGCGCTCCCTTGTCCAAGATCGCTCGTCTCGTGGCCCGCGAGGTCCTCGACTCCCGCGCGCGCCCGACCGTGGAAGTCGAATGCCATACCGACGACGGGGCCTGCGGCCGGGCGATCGTCCCATCCGGCGCGTCCACCGGCGAACACGAGGCGCTGGAGCTCAGAGACGGGGACAGATCGCGCTTCCTCGGAGCCGGCGTACTGCGCGCGGTCGATAACGTGCGGACGGCGATCGCGCCGGCGGTGATGGGCATGGACGTCGGCGACCAGCGGGCGCTCGATGCGCGGCTCGTCGAGCTCGACGGCACCCGCGACAAGTCGAAGCTCGGGGCCAATGCCCTGCTCGCGGTTTCGATGGCCGCGGCGGCAGCGGCCGCGAAGGCCGCCGGCGAGCCGCTCTTCCAATCGCTGGGCGACGGCGAGCTTCTCCCGGTGCCGCTCCTCAACATCCTGAACGGCGGCGCGCACGCCGACAACACGGTCGACATCCAGGAGTTCATGGTCGCGCCGCTCTCGGCGCCGACGTTCGCCGAGGCGCTGCGCGCCGGCGCCGAGGTCTACGGTTCGCTCAAGCGCGTGCTGACCAAGCGCGGCCTGTCGACCGGGATCGGCGACGAAGGCGGCTTCGCGCCCGATCTCGACTCCAACGAGGCGGCGCTCGACGCGCTGGTCGAGGCGATCGAGGCCGCAGGGTACGCGCCCGGCGTGGACGTCGCGCTCGCGCTGGACGTCGCCGCCACCGAGCTATTCGCCGATGGGCAATACCGCTGGAAGAAGCGCGAATCGGATCCCATGACCTTCGACGACCTGATCGACGAGTACGAGCGCCTGGCCGACCGCTATCCGATCGTCTCGATCGAAGACGGTCTCTCCGAGGACGACTGGGAAGGTTGGGTGGTCCTCACGAAGCGGCTGGGAGGGAAGGTCCAGCTCGTCGGCGACGACTTGTTCGTCACCAATCCCGAACGGCTCGAGCGCGGCATCGAGGGCGGCGCGGCGAACGCGATCCTGATCAAGCTCAACCAGATCGGAACCGTGAGCGAGACGCTGGACGCCATCGACGTCGCGCGAAGAGCCGGCTACGCGCAGGTGATCTCCCACCGCTCGGGCGAGACCGAGGACACGTTCATCGCCGACTTCGCGGTTGCGACCGCCGCCGGACAGATCAAGACAGGTGCTCCGGCGCGCGGCGAGCGAACCGCCAAGTACAACCGGCTGCTCAGGATCGAGGAGCGGCTCGGGGAACGCGCCACGTACGCGGGCCGCGGCGCATTCGCGAGGCGGGCGTGACGCGAAAGCGGCTCGCGGATCGGCGGGAGCGGCGCCGGCAGAAGGCGCTGTTCCTGGGCATCGTCGCGGCGCTCGTGGGCTATGCGTTCTTCGTGGGAGATCACCGGCCCTGGCATCTCTTCATGCTGCGGGTCGAGCGTGGCCAGACCGAGGAGCGGATCGCGGAGCTCAAGCGCGAGAACCGGGAGCTCCTGTTCCAGCGCCAGCGGCTGTCCGACGACGACTACGCGCTCGAGACGCTGGCCCGGGAGAAGGGGATGGTCCTTCCCGGTGACATGGTGTACCGGATCGTGCCGGTGCCCGAAGGGATCCGCGAGGCGGTGGCCGATTCCCTGGCCGCCCGAGCCGCTCGGCAGGAGGCCGCGGCCGCCGACTCGATGCGGGCGGCGGCCAACCCTCTGGCGCCCCTCTCCACGCCTTGACACCCGGCGCGGAGCCACTATTTTCTAGCCCCACATCGCGGGGTGGAGCAGTCTGGTAGCTCGTTGGGCTCATAACCCAAAGGTCGCGGGTTCAAATCCCGCCCCCGCTACCAAGTCAGAGAGGGGTTGGCCGACGAGTTCGAGCCGACCCCTTTCTCTTTCTCTCGTTCGCGCGTTTCGCCGACTCTTTCGTGCACGACTGTGGCGGCGTAGCTCAGCCTGGTAGAGCAAGGGACTCATAAGCCCTGGGTCGCAGGTTCGAATCCTGCCGCCGCCACCACCCGATCTTCCCGGCGCCGCGGCCGATCGAAGGATCTCGGCGCGCGCTTCCGGAGCCACTGGCGCCGTCACTTCGGGATCGAGCCGGAGAGCCGCGTCGTCCTCGCCGTTTCGGGCGGTCTCGATTCCATGACGCTGCTCGCGCTCCTCGGGCGGGACCGCGATCCCGGACGC
>JAICQP010000187.1 GCA_025937815.1 Gemmatimonadota bacterium | reverse complement strand
GTGACAACGAGCCAGGCTACGAGACCAACGATCTGCTTCTGCTTTGGCACTGTCGCCATGCGGGACTCCGATCGTTGCCTACATAGTCTTACTGAACGAGTGAGCACGCAACCGCATGAAAGGATAAGCCGATTGTCAGCTTCACCGCCGAGCGCAGGTGTCCCGTACGACCCAGCCTCTCCTCGCCGATTCAGCGCTATGGGCCGATGCGCCCCAGGATGTCCGCGGCGTTGCTGTTATTGGGGTCGAGTTCGAGCGATCGGCGATAATTGTCTCGCGCGCGGACCGTATCCCCCTGAGCGAGATAGGCCTCACCCAGGCTGTCGTACACGTTCCCGGACTCCGGAAAGGCTCGGACGTTCAGCCGAAAGACTTCTATCGCGCGGGGCACGTCTCGCCAGGAGTTCAGCGCATGGTATCCAAGCCGATTGAGTTCGGCTTCCAACAGCGCGTAACGGGCAGTGTCCGCACGCATCTGTTCGAAGTGCTGCTCTATCAGTTCCGGCGACGCCCGGTCCTTCACGTCCGACGCGAGCGCCTCGGCAACTGACCGTTTCGGCAACGAGTAGGGTTCCCCGTCGAGGATGCGGCCGATGCTGGCGGCGAAGTCTTCCAGCCGCCACGTCATGGTACGGATGTTGGTCAACATGATGATCGTGCGCTGCAACGCGGGCACACGTACCATGACGGCGCCGAAGCCCGGGAGACCCCCAGTTGTGCGAAGTACTGGTCGAGTGACACCACTCGGGAGCGTATCTTCCGAAGTCTTCCAGCCGTAGGCGGTGATCACGGGGCGCGCTGCGAAGAGCAACCGCTTGGACCCTTCGTTGACCAACGTGTCTCCATAGAGCGCCCGATCGAACCGCTCGATGTCTCCCACAGTGGAGTACAGCCCTCCTGCCGGCGTGACGCCGATGTGCGGTGCGTTCTCATATCCGTCCCATGTCTGCGCGTACCCCGATGCCCTGAGCGGGACAATGGGGCGAAGCACGCTGACCCCGGTCTCCGACATCCCGGCGCGCTGCAATACACGCTCGCGGAGAACGTCCCAGTAGGGGCGACCCGTCACGTGCTCGATGATGGCGCCGAGCACCGCATAGGCGTCGCTGCTGTAGCCGTAGCTCGTCCCTGGCTCGAAACGCAACGGCCGCTTGGAGATGAGCTTCACCAGCGAATCGTTCGACAGCATGTCCGCGTTGATGGCGGCGGCGATCGGGTCGTCGATGAATCCGATGTCCTGCTGCAGGCCGGACGTGTGGTTGAGCAATTGCTCCACGGTCATTCGCTGTCCGGTTTCCGTCGGATAGTACGGGAGGTGCTCGGACACCTTCGCATCCAGCCGCAGCTTCCCTTCCTGCACCAGTTGCATGATGACGATCGCCGTCATGGGCTTGGTCATCGATGCGATCTCGAAACGGGTGTCGACGGTATTCGGAATGTGCCACTCCATATTTGCCTCGCCGAACGCCCGCTCGTAGACGCGCCGTCCGCGGTCGATGACAAGAATGGCGCCATTGAACTGACCGTATTCCACTGCACGGTTCATGAACGTGTCGATCAAGGCCGACGCCGGTTGCGCCTGGACACTCGAGCCGGCCAGCGGGGCGAGGAGTGCTAGGATTGCGATGACGAGCCGGGACCTCATGGAGTACTCCGTAGATCCTTTGCGGGGACAATCCGCACGTTGATTCGGCTGAGGCGATCATGCAAACGCCACTCACCGACGATGGGCCACCAATCGTAGAGAAAGATCTCCAGCGGTCGCCACATCGCCACCCAACCGATGATCACCATGCTCTCGCGCACCAGCGTCGCAAAGCCGGCCTCGGCCCTGACCAGGCCTGTGACCTGAACGATAGCAAAGAGAAGGACCAGAAAGGCAAAGCCGATGCCGAGACTGATCAATCCGCGGCGCAGGAGTTGATGAAGATCGCGGCGCAGAAAGCGCGATCGACGTGCGAAGTGAGTGCGGATCGCCTCCCCGACCGCCCGCTCCTCATCTGGATGACCCGCAGGCTGCTCGAGATAGACCATCAGTGTGCACGGCGCTTTAGAGGGGAGCTCTCTTAGGCTGTCGACTATGTAGTCTTCGGCGCTGCGGTCCAGGTCCTTCTCGTGAAATGGTGAAGGATCGAGCGTTTCGAACAACTGGCTTATCTCGCGTAGCTGCACTTCGATGACGCCATGTTCCGCATCGATATTGGTGTGCCGCGCATCCTTATTAAGCATCTGACCCGCGGGGGAACTCGTCTACGGGGAGAAAGTAGTCGCCGGCCTTCAAAGGACGGGTTTGACCAGGCTCGAGGATCAGGTCGCCATACTGCTCAGGCGAGGCCGAACTTGCGCTTGAGCTCGGCGACTCCACCAGCGCGCCGAACTTGACGATCTGCCCGCTGTCGGCGGAGACGGCCGCCCGCACCGCGGCCTGGAAGCGGCGGACCAGCGCGACCAGGTCGGTGAACCAGACGACGGTCAGGCGCTGGGGGAGGCGATCCTCGGTCATGGCGGAGTGTCGTGCCTGACGCGGTACAGCACGTACACGCAGCCGTTCTTGAACGCCCGGCACTCCTCGAGCTCCAGGTCGATCTGGCGGCTCATGGGATGAAACAGCGGAATGCCGGCCCCGAGCAGCACAGGATGAATGTTGAATCCGATCACATCGATCAAATCCGCTTCGAACAGGGACCTCGCCAACTCTCCGCCGCCCATCAGACAGATGCTCTTTCCCTTCTGTGCCTTGAGGTCGCGGACGAAGCCGACCGCATCCTCGCGAACGATGACGACCTCGCTGTCTGTCGGCGCCTCGATCGTCCGGGAGAACACGTAGTTCTCGACCCCCGGGTATCCGTTCGCCTGGCCCATTCGCGCGGCGACCTCGTAGGTCTTCCTCCCCATCAGGACGGTATCGATCGTCTTCCAGACCTCCGCCGTCACCGCCGCGGCGTCCTCCCCCCACATCAGCCAGTCGACGGCGTGATCGGGCCGGGCGAGATAGTTGTCGAGGCTGTTTGCTCCGCCGAAGATGACATCTCGCATGATTCGGGCTCCCGGGTTCGGCGTTGCCCACGTCCTCCCCTCGCTCGGGATCGTCCCCTACAGCTTCAGGCGCTTGTTGAGGACGAACGTTGGACCGTGCCCCGCTTCCCGCCGTCGAACGATTCTCCCCCGGTCAATCACTCATATACGGTGCGATGTTGCTTGCGATGACACTGAACTCGTCCTCATTCAGTGGGAGTCGCCGGAACGCGGCCCAGCCCGCCTCGGGGTACATGAGAGGGCTTGCGGCTGCGTCCGAGCCGTATAGCACACGCTCGACGCCAATCTGGCGGATGCGCGCCGCGATCAGCTGCAGCTCATCCGGCGACATTTCCGGTTGGACCACCCCCGTCACATCGAACCATACATTCCTCAGAGTCTGATCTCCCCCCACGATCGCATCCGTGAAAACGCTCAGCACCGAGTCTATCGCCGAGTCGTAGCCACCCGCTCCCGCAAGATGCGCGATCTGTACCGGCACGTCGGGCGCGGCCGGCAGTAGCTCATTCAAAAACACACGTGCCTCGTCCGCGCCGTATTTCCGTTGGTTGTCGATCGAGGTGTGCATGTGCACCACGATGGCCATCCGAAAGCCGTTGGCAGCTTCAAAGACTTTTCGGACCTGCGCGACGTTCTCGGGATTGTCGAGATCGACATCGGAATTACCGAAATGCAGCTTCAGGCCATTGTGCAGCATCGGATCTCTGCTGCAGCGCGTCAACTCCTCGAGCGCGTAGGGCTTGAGCGGATTGAAGCTGCAGAACGCGCGCAGCCGGTCCGGATACTGCGCGACCTGCTGCGCCGTCCAGTCGTTCTCGGCTTTGACGTGCTCGTACTCGGATTCGACCGGCGCCCGGCTCGCCTTGCCCCACGTGTACGCGACCGATAGCACCAGCGCGCGCTGAATGTCTGCGGCATCGAGCAGCGCAACGACGTCGCGCGCGCTGATGCCCGGTGAATCGAGATCTCCTGTGACGAGCGCGGCGGCCGGCGGACTGAAGAGATGCTGGTGGTAGTCGACGACCGGCGTTTGCGCAGAGAGCGTTCCCGGAAGAGTCGACGCGAGTACAAGCAGCGTGCAGAGACCGGGTCGCATAAAATCACTCCTGCGGGCCAACATCTGCTATGCCGCTCCGCACTTGCGGGTGGTGAGCACGTTTGCGTCACCCGCTAAATGGTGTGGCGTCGTCGAGCCCCTTTGCTTTGATCCCGGAGATCTGCGGACTATCCTCCGTGTACCTTCTTCGCGGCCGCGCC
>JAICQP010000088.1 GCA_025937815.1 Gemmatimonadota bacterium | reverse complement strand
GCGGCGTCCTGTCGCCGCTCAAGGAGGCGGGGTTCACCAAAGCGGACATCCGCGAGCTCTCGCGAAGGCTGGGACTCCCCACCGCCGACAAGCCCGCGAACGCCTGCCTCGCGTCCCGCGTCCCGTACGGGGAGGCGATCACGACCGAGAAGCTGAGCCGTGTCGGCCGCGCGGAGCGCGTGCTTCGAGAAGCCGGGGTTCCGGTGGTGCGGGTGCGTCACCACGGGGACGTGGCCCGAATCGAGGTGCCGCCCGAGGACCGCGCGCGCCTCGTCGCCGCCGCGGACCAGATCGCCGCGGAGCTCAAGGATCTCGGCTACGTGTGGGTGGCATGCGACCTGGAGGGGTACCGCAGCGGAAGCATGAACGAGGCGCTCTGAGCATCCGCCCCGATCACTGGATCGTGCGGATGGCCAAGGAGCACGGGATGATCGAGCCCTTCGCCGAGCGCCAGGTGCGGGAGGGCGTGATCTCCTACGGCGTCTCGTCGTTCGGTTACGACGTGAGGGTGGCCGACGAGTTCAAGATCTTCACCAACGTCTTCACCGCCACCGTCGATCCCAAGAACTTCGACCCGCGCTCGTTCGTGGACTGGAAGAGCGAGACGTGCATTGTCCCGCCTAATTCGTTCGCCCTCGCCCGCTCAGTGGAATACTTCCGAATTCCACGGAATGTTCTCACTATTTGCGTAGGAAAATCCACTTATGCGAGGTGCGGCATCATCGTGAACGTGACCCCCTTCGAGCCCGAATGGGAAGGGCACGTGACGCTGGAGATCTCGAACACGACCCCGCTGCCGGCGAAGATCTACGCCAACGAAGGGATTGCGCAGGTGCTGTTCTTCGAATCCGACGAGGCGCCCGACATCTCCTACGCCGATCGCGGAGGCAAGTACCAGGCGCAGCGCGGCGTGACGCTGCCCAAGCTGTGAGCGACCGCTCCGGCCCGACCTCCGGCCCGACCGCGGTCGCGGGACCCGGTCTCGCGGTGGCAGCGCTCCTCACCGCGAGCGCCTGCCTCTACTCGCCCCCCGACCAGCTCCCCTCCTCGGTCCGGATCCTGTACTCGAAGCACGACGTGGACTCGCTGGCCGGGGGCACCGACATCTGGTTCATCGTGGCGCGGAAAGGAAACGAGCTCCGACTGACGGGTGACGAGGGAGAGGACACCCAGCCGTTCTTCGCTCCGGGCATCCGGAGGGTGTTCTTCACCCGCCGGCCACCGGCGGGACGCGAGGAGATCTGGTCGATGGACCTGGACGGCAATGACGAGCGCCGCATCCTGGGCGGTGAAGGGGCGGATTATCGCGACCCCGCCGTCGCCCCCGATGATCGGCGGATCGCCTTCACGATGGCGCGCGGGGCCCGATCCGAGGTCATGATCGCCGACCTCGACGGAGCCAATGCGCGTCCGCTGGCGGCTGGCCTCACGGCCAGTCAGCCCGCGTGGTCGCCCGACGGGCGCACGCTGGCCATCGTGGGCGAGGAGGGTGGGAGGAAGCGGATCCTGCTGGTCCCCGCCGACGGCGGGCCCCCGCGCGCGCTGACTCCCGGCGGCAGCGAGACGCAGAGCGAGCCCGACTGGAGCCCGGACGGGGCGCGCATCGTCTACACGGCCGGCGAGGGCCGCGGAGCGGAGATCATGGTGGCCACGGTCGCGGGAGGCGAGGCCAGCAGGCTTACCGACAACGACGTGGAAGATCGCTCGCCGGCGTGGAGCACGACCGGCGCGCGCATCGCATTCGTGTCACGGAGACCAGACGGCAAGGAGAATCTCTGGCTGGTGGACCCGGACGGCGAGGACCTCGACGACCTCACCGACTACGAAGAGGACGAGGCGCGCGATCCGGACTGGCTATGAAGCTATGAAGCCGCTGCCGAGGACATCGTCTCCTCGAGGTATTCGAGCGCATCCTCGTAGGAGAAGTTCTTGATCAGCGCCAGCTCGCTCACGAGCAAGTCCCGGCACTTCTCGAAGATCCGCTGATCGGAGCTGGAAAGGGAGTTGTCCGACCACTTGGGATACAGATCGCGCAGAACTTCGCCTACCTGGAGTGGGTCACCCGAGTCCAGCTTGGTCTTCACGGCCTTCATGCGGCGATTGAAGTTCCGATTGAGCTTCTCGGGCTCTCCGGTCAGCGTGCGCTTCAGCTCGGCGAAGCGGCGGCCGTTGAGCGGGGGGCGTATGGCTGACAGCTCGACGCTACCCTTGGGGACGAAGATCTTCCGGCCCTTGGACACGCAGCTGATCTTCAGGCACTCGATCTTCTCGCCTCCGACCTCGATCGATTCGATGCCGGCTATATATCCGCCCCCGTACTGGGGATGGACGACCTTGTCGTTGACCTTGAAATCGGGAGGAGCCATATTGGCCTAGCCGCGACGGTTGCGGCTACGGAGCTTGCGCTGCCGACGTTCGCTGGGCTTTTCGTAGTGGCGCTTGCGCTTGAGCTCGGAGAAGATATTCGACTTCTTGACCTCGCGACGGAAGCGCTTGAGCGCGCTCTCGAGCGATTCGCCCTCGCGAACCTGGACCTCGGCCATGCGGATTCGTCCCTCCCGGGGGAAGCAGTTGGTATGTGGCGTCGGATAACACGCGGTAACTACTCAACTTAGCGAGGCCCGCCCTATGCGTCAAGCAAAGGTCGTCAAAGGGGCCCTCGCCATCGCCGTCGTGGCTGCCTGCTCCGGGCCCATCTCGACGATGCGCAGCCCCTACCACCTGCGCAGCGTGGAGGTCAGAAACGCCACGGACAAGCCCAAGATGCTGAAGATCGAGCCCACCGCCACCCAGCACCTCGGCGCGGCTACGACGTTCACGGGGGTTCTCCGCCCGGGCGAGGTGAAGTCCCTGTACCTGTACCACGGTTTCGAGTACGACTTCCGCGTCCTGGAAGAGCCAGGCTTCGAGCAGCTGACGCACCGGACCGTACAGGTCGACAAGGACTTCGGTCTCGTGTACGCCGGCGACTCGCTGACCCCCGAAGTCACGCTGGCCGCGTCTCTCGGGGAGCCGCAGACGACGTTCGCTGACAGCCTTCAGATGCTCGACCCCTTCGGACTGCGCTCGGGCGACCGGATCCAGCCCGATACCACGCGCGGTCAGGACATGCCGTCGAGCTCCAGGGAGGCGATCGAGCGGGAACGCCGGGAACGGCAGGGCAAGCTCCAGACCGGCGCCATTCCCTGACGCCCGGGTCGGCGGGGGTTCGCGGGCGCAAGAGCCCGCGAACCGTCCGCGCGATCCTCCGCGCGCTGGAGAAGACCTACCCCGCGGCCGAGACGGCGCTGCGGTACGAGACCCCCTACCAGCTTCTCCTCGCCACCATCCTGTCGGCGCAGTGCACCGACGAGCGGGTCAACCAGGTCACCGCCAGGCTCTTTCGCGACCATCCCCACCCCGAGGACGTTCTTCGCCTCTCGCAGGAAGAGCTCGAATCCTACATCCGCTCATGCGGGCTCTTTCGCAACAAGGCGCGGAACATCCTCGCGGCCACGCGCGCTCTCAGGGAGGAGCACCACGGCACGGTTCCGCACGACAGGGAGTCGTTGATGACGCTACCCGGCGTCGGACGCAAGACGGCCAACGTGGTCCTCGCCAATGTCCACGCGATCGAGGCCATCGCCGTGGACACCCACGTCTTCCGCGTCTCGCGAAGGCTGGGACTGGCCCACGGGAACACGCCGCGCCGGGTCGAGGAAGAGCTCATGGATGCGCTTCCCGAAGGCCAGTGGGCCGCCACCCATCACCGCCTCATCGCGCACGGGCGGGCGATCTGCAAGGCGCGCACGCCGCTGTGCGGCCAATGCCCCCTGACACGCTGGTGCGACTGGTACGCGGAGAACGTGGCCTGATAGGTTGCCGCCATGGAGGTGACCGCCCAGAAGCTCGTGCAGATGATCGCGGTCGCGATCGCCGTCGGCATGCTCGCCCAGGTGCTCGCCCACAAGGCCCGGTTGCCGAGCATCGTCCTGCTCCTCGGGCTGGGCATTCTCGTGGGGCCGGACGGGGTGGGCTGGATCGATACCCGGGCGTTCGGCCGCGGGCTGGAGGCGATCGTCACGATCGCCGTGGCTTTGATCCTGTTCGAGGGCGGCCTTCAGCTTCACTACGTGGACCTGGCAGCCGTGGGCCGCTCGGTGCGAAACCTGGTGACGATCGGCGCCGCGATCACGGTAGTCGGCGCCACCGCGGCCGCCCACCTGGTGGCCGGGTTTCCATTGCGCCTCGCGCTCCTGTTCGGGGCGATCGTAAGCGTCACGGGGCCCACGGTGATCAACCCGCTTCTCGACAGGGTACGGGTCCAGCGCCGGCTGGACACCATCCTGCGCGGGGAAGGGATCGTCATCGACCCCATCGGGGCGATCTTCGCCGTGGTCGTCCTCGAGCTCATGCTCACGGCCGACTCGTCGATATGGACCGGCATGCAGGAATTCGCCATCCGGATGGGCCTCGGCGTCGCGATCGGACTGGCTGGCGGATGGGTCCTGGGGCGCATCCTGCGAATGCGGCGGCTGCTGGAGCCCGAGGTCGAGAACCTGGTGGTGCTCGCCTGGGTGCTGGCGCTGTTCGCGGTCTCGGAGCGGCTGGCCGGCGAGTCGGGCCTGGCGGCCGTGGTCATCGCCGGGATGACCGTCCGCAGAGAATCGATCCCGCGCCAGCACCAGCTGCGGCGCTTCAAGGGGGAGCTCAGCGTCCTGTTCATCTCGCTCCTCTTCATCCTGCTCTCCGCCCACCTGCGCCTGTCGACGATCGCCGCCGTTGGCTGGGGCGGTGTCGCAGTGGTCGTCCTTCTCATGTGGGTGATCCGACCTCTGGGCGTCCTGGCGTCGACCGTGCGTACCGATCTGACCTGGCGCGAGCGGCTGTTTCTCATGTGGATCTGTCCGCGCGGCGTGGTGGCGATCTCGATCTCTTCGTTCATCGCGATCCTGCTGGCCACCGGTTCGCCCGCGGTCACCCGGGCCCGTCTGAGTCCTCAAGCCGGAGAAGCGCTCGTCGCGCTCGTCTTCCTGACGATCGCGATCACGGTCGTCGTTCAGGGGATAACGGCCGCGCCCGTCGCCCGGCTGCTGGGAGTGGCCGCGACGTCGAGCCGACACGTCGTCGTGGTTGGCGCCAACGCGCTGGGGAGGACCTTCGCGTCGCTCCTGCGGGAGCATGGGCTGGAGCCGCTCCTCATCGACGCCAATCCGATCAACGTGGCCCACGCGCGTCGGGCCGGCATGCCGGCGATCGTGGGAAACGCGCTCGAGCGCGAGGTGCTCGACGAAGCGCAGCTGGGGGACGCGGGCGCGGTGGTCGGCCTGACCGCGAACCAGGAGGTGAACTTCCTGGCCTGTCAGCTGGCGGCCAGCGAATACCACGTTCCCGACGTGCACCCCGTTCTCATCGACCGCGAAAAGGGACCGCGGAATCGGCTCGTTCGGAGTATCGGAGGCGAGCCCGGGTTCGCGGAGCAGGCCGACGTGGCCCAGTGGTGCCTCGACCTAGACCGCGGGGATGCGGCGATCTTCACTGTCGAGGTCGGCGAGCCGGCCGCCCGGCGGACGATCGAGGATCTCGATCTGGGGCCCGACGTCCTGCCGCTGCTCCTTCTTCGCGGAGGTGACGTGCGGATCTGCCACGTCGGGCTGCGCTGCGCGTCCGGCGACCGGCTCGTGGCGCTCGTGCGAGACGGCGCGGAGGCGAGCCTGGCGGAACGGGTATCGGGAGCGCCGACGATGAGCGAGGCTCCTGCATGAGGCGGGCGGTCCCAGCCGATGTCGAGGGCGAGGAGGACGCCCCGAGGCGACGCCGCGGGAATCGGCGGGAGCGGCTCCGCCGCCGGGTGCACCTGCTCCCGCATCTCTTCACGCTCGGCAACCTGTTCGCGGGCTTCTTCTCGGTCAGCGCCAGCCTGGCGGGGGACTATGACCGGGCGGCGATCGCGATCGGCGCGGGCATCGTATTGGACGGGCTCGACGGAGCAGTGGCGCGGCTGGTGTCGACGAACTCGCCGATCGGAGTGCAGCTCGACTCGCTCGCCGACGTCGTGACGTTCGGTGTGGCTCCGGCGCTCCTCGCCCTTGCCTGGGGCGCCGGCGGGCCGGACATGGCGGGGTCGTCCCACGTGCAGCGGCTGGTATGGATCGCGGCGTTCGCATTCGTCTCGGCGACCGCGCTCCGGCTCGCGCGCTTCAACGTCATGACGACCGAGGACGCGCCAGTATCGCCGCCACGCAGGGACGCGTTCATCGGCATGCCGACTCCCGTGTCGGCGGCGATCGTCGCCGTCCACGTGCACCTGTTCAAGGCGCCCCTCGGCGATTGGCTGCCGGCGGTGGTGTGGGCGGCCGGCCTGCTCATACTCACCGGGCTCATGGTCAGCCGAGTCGCCTTCCCTAACGTCAAGCGGTTCCTCACCAACCCCCGCTCGCCGCACCTCCTGATGATCGGCGCGGCCCTGCTCATAGCGGCGGTGTACTTTTATTCCGAGATCGTGCTCTACGCCCTGGTCGTCGCGTACCTGGCGTGGACCGCGTCGTACAATCTCCGACTTCGCCGGGTCGGTCGAGCGCTTTCCCGGGGAGGGGCGGAGGAGTAGGCCGGCCTCGCCGGGCTAAACCGGGCCCCCCCGGCGACCGTTTACGGGTGGAGTCCCAGCCCTCAGTCAGGAGAACGGCCGGTGGCCGAGATCGCTCCCGACATCCTGGCTCGCGCGCAGGGCGGCGAAGCCGCCGCCTTCGACGAGCTCGTGCGGTTCTACCGGCAGGACCTGCTGCGGGTGACGTACCGCTTCGTCGGGAACTACGAGGACGCCCGGGACGTGCTCCAGCTGGTGTTCATCAAGGTGTACCAGAACATCGAGCGCTGGGAGCCGCGGGCCCCGTTCTGGTCCTGGCTGTACCGGATCGCGGTGAACGAGTCGCTGGGATGGAAGAAGCGGGAGAAGCGGCGGTTCGGCGTCGTGACTCCGATAGAGGAAACCCCGTATCCCGACGCGCCGAGCGGCTCCGCTTCTCCGCTCGACGACGTCGCCCGTGAGGAGATCGGCGAACGATTGAGCCAGGCCATCGACATGCTCCCCGAGATGCAGCGCGCGACCTTCGTCCTGCGCTATCGCGAGGAGCTGTCCGTCAAGGAGACGGCCGCGGTCCTGGGTTGCGCCGAAGGCACGGTCAAGGCGAATGGCTTTCACGCGATACGGAGACTCCGTCAGATCCTGCGAACGGAAGATCCGGAGGTGATTCCGAATGAGTCCTCTGCACTGTAACACCGTCCAGGAAGCGCTGTGGGAGCGGGCGGCGAGCGCCGGTCCGGCTCCCCTGTCGCCGGCCCTGGTCGATCACATGTCGAGCTGTCCGGCGTGCCAGTCCGAGCGGCGCGCCGTGGCGGAGCTCCTGGAGGCGAGCCGGACGATGGCGGACCCCGAGCCCCCGCAGGACATCTGGGACGGCTTCGAGGAGCGTATGTGGCGGGAGATCCACGGCAACCCGGTCTCTCGCGCGTGGGGACGGTGGGGACGCCGGGTAGTCGGGCTGGCCGCCATGCTCGTCCTGGGATTCGGCCTGGGCGCGGTCGCGATGCGGGTCGCGCGGCCGGGCGCGGACGAAGTGGCCACGGCCGAGCGCAGGGACCGCCTGGCGGAGGACATCCAGGCCGGGCTCGCGAACGACGCTCGTCTCCAGTCCTACTTCGACGAGCTGCAGAGCATCCTGGTGGCGTACCGCGCGAGCGACCAGGATCCGTCGATGGACGTGTTCCGGCGCTCGCTTCCCTCGGGCATGGTCGCGGGTCCCGCGGCGCCCTCGGAGGCCGATCGCCAGCGGCTCGAGCGGCAGCGCGCCACTCGGGAGCAGCTGCGCTCGGTCGTCCTCGGCATGCTCGTGAGCGAGATCGAGTCGGAGAGCCACGGGTTCGCGTATATCGATCGGCGGGTGGCGTCGATCGCGGGCCAGCAGCTTCTCTACTTCATCCATTAGTCGGTCGATGAAAACGGGTCATCTGCCGCGTTGCGCTCCTCGGCGCTCGCTGCGGCGTACCTTCCAGTACGCCTCGCTCGGCCGTCGTCGCGCGCCTTGCATCTGACCCGTTTTGATCGACCTCTCGGCGTAGTCCCGGGTTCAGCGTAGATCATTCAAGGTCTGATCCTTTCCCTGGCCCCCCTGAAATCAAGGGCCGCATCTCCCCGAGCCCGCTTCGGCGGGCTCGTTTCGTTTCCGGGCGCCGGGCGGGTGCGTTAGGTTGAGCGCATGGTGGCAGTCGAAGCGGGGAGCGGGACGGCCGGCACGAGGTCGCCTCGCGTTTCGGTATTCGGGAGCGGCGCGGGAGGAGAGGCGGACATGGACCGCGCCCGCCGAGTAGGGGCGGCGCTGGCACGGGCTGGATACGCGGTGCTGAACGGCGGGTACGGCGGCACGATGGAGGCAGCCGCGATCGGCGCGCGCGAGGCGGGCGGCCGGGCGATCGGCGTCACCTGCGCCGAGTTCACGTTCCGCTCGGGTCCCAACTCGCACCTCAGCGAGGTGATCGAGGCGCCGACGCTGTTCGCCAGGCTCGAGCGCCTGGTGCGGGATGGCGACGCCTATCTCGCGCTGCCCGGCGGGAACGGGACGCTGGTCGAGATCGCGGTGGCATGGGAGTGCATGCGGAAGGGGATCGTGGAAACGCGGCCGCTCGTCGTGTGGAGCGATCCTTGGCGGAAGATCTTCACGGGCCTCGCCGATGGCGCCTACGTGAAAAGCGGCGTCGAGCTCTTCACCTGGGTCGAAGACGTCGACGATGCAGTCGAGGCGATACGGGCGCGGGTTCCCTCGACCCGGGGGGCTGACTGAGAGCCATGGCGATCTACTCAGTTCCCGCCGGCCGCCGCGCTCAGCGGGTCGTCTCGGAGCGGGTAGCGCTCCCATCCCGGCGCGTCGAAGTGCCACCACTCCGTGGACAGCGGGATCCATCCGGCGGCCGTCATCGCGCGCTCGAGCCGCTCGCGGTTCTCGATCGCCTCGGGTGGGAGATCGGTCGCATCCCGATGCGCCTTCGGAGTGAAGTCGTCGTGCGCCGTCGGGAGGACGAGCGCGCGGCCGTCGAGGACGCGCAAGCCCACGTCCACCGCGGCACCCCGATTGTGGCGCGACCCGCGCTCCGGGTCGGCGACGTAATCCGGGTCCGGCAGGATCTCCCACATCGCGTACTGAACGCTCCGCGGCCGGTAGCAGTCCCACACGACGAGCGCGTACCCCTCGGCCCTGAGCGTGCGCTCGGCGGCGGCGAGCCGATCGGCGGCGTCCGGCACGAGCAGGCAGCGCGCGGCATCGTAGACGGCGCGGCTGAGGAAATTGTCGTCGGTGGCGTAGCGGATGTCGAGCTGGAGCCCGGGATCGCCGGCCCCCACGTCCACGAGCTGTGGCGTGGCTTCCCGCGTGGCGGATGCGCACGAGAGGACCGCGGCGAGCCCCAGCGCGCGGGCGGGACGGACGAACCAGGCGGGCATGACGTTCGAAGCTAGCCGCCCCGGCGTCCTGCCGCATTCCGACCCCGCGGCAACTCCCGTCCTCCTGCCCGGGCACCTGGACGCGCTCTGGTTCCAGGTGACGGGAACGCTCTGCAATCTGCGCTGCACTCACTGCTTCCTGTCGTGCGCGCCCGAGAACGACACCCTCGGGCTCCTCTCCTTGGACCAGATCCGGACCCGGCTCGAAGAGAGCGTCCCCCTGGGGGTGCGCGAGTACTACTTCACGGGCGGCGAGCCGTTCCTGCACCCGCAGATCGTGGACATCCTCTCGCTCGCCCTCACCTACGGACCCACGACCGTGCTGACGAACGGCACGCTCCTCAGGCCGCGAAACGTGGAGCCCCTGGCCGTGGCGGCAGCCGCCAGTCGGTGGTCGCTCGAGTTCCGCCTCTCGCTGGACGGCTTCGACGCCGGGTCCAATGACGCGCTCCGCGGCGCCGGGTCGTTCGAGCGCGCCCTGAACGGTCTCGAGCTCCTTCTGCGCCACGGGTTCCTCCCCATCGTCACCGTGGTCCGTACGTGGGACCCCGAAGCGGAGCCGGCGATCTACCAGAGGTTCGTCGCGGAGCTCGCCGCGCGTGGCTGTGATCGGCCGCGCATCAAGACGATGCCCGCGCTTCGGATCGGTTGCGAGGCGGAGCGTACGGG
>JAICQP010000030.1 GCA_025937815.1 Gemmatimonadota bacterium | reverse complement strand
TCTTCGAGGATCCCGACATGCTGTCCGACCAGGCCGTGTTCGGGACCCATGTCGCGCTCTCGGCCGAGGTCCGGGCGGTCGCAGACGCCCCCAGCGAGGCGATCGCCGAGGCCGCCTTGGCCGCGGCGTTCGCGGCCGCCGACTCGGTCGCGCGGCTGGTCATCCCGAACTATCCCAACAGCGAGATCCGCGCGATCAACGACGCGGCGGGCGAGCATCCCGTCGCCGTGAGCTCGTGGACGGAGCGGATCGTGTTGGCGACGGTCCGCTGGGCGGACCGGACGGGCGGGGCCTTCGAGCCGACCATCGGCCCCCTCGCCGAGCTGTGGGGATTCGGCGGCGAGGTTGGCCGAGCGCCGACGCCCGAGGAGATCCACCAGGCCTTGTCGCACGTCGGCTACTCTAAGATCGAGATCGACCCCGACGCGCATACCATCTTTCTGCCCGATCCCGGCATGCGGCTCGACGTGCGCGGCGCGGCCAAGGGGTTCGCGCTCGACAGGATGCGCGAGGCGATGCTGGCGGCTGGCGCCACAGCGGGGATCATGGACTTCGCGGGCGAGATGCTGTTCTTCGGGCCCGGTCCGGTGAACGGGCGTTGGCCGATTCAGCTCAAGGACCCCTATGACCCCTCCCGGGACTATGCCTACATGCTGCTGCCGCCGGGGGGCCTGGCGACCTCGAACTTCTACGACCGCACGGTGCAGATCGGCGGCCGCAGGTACGGCCACGTGATCGATCCCCGTACCGGCCAGCCGACTTCCGGGCTGGCCAGTGTCACGGTGTACACCGACGAGGGCGTGACCGCCGACATCCTGGCAACCGGCTTGTTCTCGTTCGGCTGTCAGCGCGGCACGTGCACGGAGATCGTCGACATCGTGGAGCTCTATCCCAACCTTGACGCGATCATCGTGCCGGAGCCGGCCCCCGGCGACAACGCGATCGTGACGGTCACCAGCGGGATGCAGCCCCATGTCGTGCGCCTGCAGCGCCCGTTCCGTCCGGCAGCCGACCCCGACTAGCCAACGAGTCTGAGTCCCGATGAGCCTGCGGGTCCTCTACCTTTCGCGAGCCGAGCGGTTCCCGGAGGCGCTGGAGGGATTCCTCGACGCGGTTCCCGGCAACTACCTCCGTCGATGCGATACACCCGAGGAGGTCGAGCACGCACTGCAGCGGGGGATCGTCGAGTTGTTGCTGATCGACGCGGACCGCGGATTCGACGCGGCCGCCGACCTCTGCACGAGGTTGAAAGCCGATCCGTTCAACTCCGTGGTTCCGATCGTGTTCTTCTCCCGTGAGCACCGCATGGAGCAGATCGCGACCGCATTCGAGCGTGGCGCGGACGAGTTCCTGAGCGGGACCCAGACCGGTCGCGAGCAGGAATTGCGCCTGCGCATGGTGCTGGAGCGGGCCGCGCGAGACGTCGCGGTGAATCCTACCACTATGCTCCCGGGCACCAAGATCATCCAGCTCGACATCCAGCGACGCATTGCGAGCGGTGAGAAATTCGCGGTCTGCTATGCGGACATCGACTCGTTCAAGGAGTTCAACGACAAGCACTCCTACCATCGAGGAGACCGCGTCATCTGGATCGTCTCCTCGATCCTGCGCGACATAGTGCGGCGACTATCGCACCGGGGGTTCGTCGGCCACGTCGGCGGCGACGACTTCATCTTCACTCTGCCCGTCGAGGACCTCGAGTCGGTGTCGAAGGCGATCATCGATACGTTCGACACCTTGATGCCGCTGCAGTACCCACGCGAGGACCGCGAGCGGGGCCACTACCTGGCCGAGGACCGCCAGGGGAGCATCCGCGAGACGCCGCTGATGTCTATCTCCATCGGGTGCGTTACGAACGTCCATCGGCGTTTCACGCATCCTGCCCGGGTGAGCGAGCTCGCGAACGAGATGAAGAGCTACGCCAAGACCTTCCCGGGCTCGCTGTACGTCGTCGACCGCCGCCGCGACGTGCGCCCCGAGGGCGCGGTCGCGGGCCGCGGTGGGACGCGGGAGCGCGGGTCCAAGTGAGCCGCTATCTTCCCTCGTCATGAGTGACGTCCGCGAGTACAGGCGCCAGCTGAGCGACCTGGAGGAGAGGTTGGATCTCCTCGGGAGCTATCTTTGACCTCGCCTCGCGGCGTGATCGAATAGCCGCGCTCCAGGCCCGGAGCGCGGAGCCCGATTTCTGGAACGACAACGAGCGCGCTCGCGCCGTCCTCTCCGAGCTTAAACAGCACCAGCAGTGGGTCGAGGGCTACGACGCCCTCAAGGGAGAGATCCGCGACGCACGAGACATGATCGAGCTGCTCGACGAGGGAGACGAGGCGTTCACGGAGGAATTCGAGACGCTCGTGACCGGCCTCGTCGACCGTGTCGGGCAATACGAGTTTCGGACCATGCTCCGCGACCCCGATGACTTCCGGGGCGCCATCCTGACCATCCATCCCGGCGCCGGAGGCACGGAGAGCCAGGACTGGGCGATGATGCTCCTGCGCATGTACACGAAGTGGATGGAACAGAGCGGCTACAAGTATCAGGTCGTGGATATCCAGGAGGGCGAGGAAGGCGGCATCACGCGGGCGACCATCGAGGTCGAGGGCGACTACGCATTCGGCTACCTGAAAGCAGAGAAGGGGGTGCATCGGCTGGTTCGCATCAGCCCCTTCGACGCCAACTCGAGGCGCCACACTTCGTTCGCATCCGTGTTCGTGTACCCCGATATCGCGGACGAGATCACGGTCGATATCCAGGACAAGGACCTCAAGGTGGACACCTATCGCGCGAGCGGAGCCGGCGGACAGCACGTCAACAAGACCGACTCGGCGGTGCGCATCACCCACCTGCCGACGGGGATCGTCGTCCAGAGCCAGGCCGAGCGCAGCCAGCATCGTAACCGGGAAACCGCGATGCGCCTGCTGAAGGCCAGGCTCTACCAGTTCCTCAAGGCGGAGCGCGAGAAGTCCCGTGAGGAGCTGGAGGCGGAGAAGAAGGAGATCGCGTTCGGCAGCCAGATCCGCTCATACGTCCTCCATCCTTACACCCTGGTCAAGGACCACCGCACGGGCTGGGAGACCTCCGACGTGCAATCGGTCCTGGAGGGGGAGATCCGGCCGTTCATGGAGGAATATCTACGCCAAACCGCCGGCTCGGTCGGGCGGTGAAAATGGCCGATCTGCCTCGTTCCGCTCCTCGTGTCTTCCTGCGGCGTGGGAATGACCACGCCTCGGAATCCCCTCGTCGCGCGCCTCGCATCTCGACCATTTTGACCGCCCTGTCCGCATCTCGAGCAGCCGCCGGCGATTGACTGCATGAGCGTCGAGACGAATCCGCAGGCTGTGCGGCGGGATAAGCTGGCCGCGCTCGAGGAGCGCGGCATCGATCCGTATCCGGCGCGCTGGCGGGTCGACGACCACGCGGCCTCCCTGCTCGAGGCCTTTCGTGACGATGCCGAGCCGATCACAGCGCGGGTCGCGGGCCGGGTCGTCTCGATTCGATCGCACGGGAAGACGGCCTTCCTGCACGTCGCCGATGCGACCGGCCGGATCCAGGTGTACCTGCGACGGGACGAGCTGGGCGAGAAGACGTTCGCCCTTCTCGATTGCCTCGACCTGGGGGACTTCGTGGGCGTCGCCGGCCAGCTGTTCCGGACACGGACCGGTGAGGTGACGATCCGCGCCACGGAGATCGTAGTGCTCGCCAAGTCTCTGCGGCCGTTGCCCCTGGGGAAGGTGGTCGAGGGGGAAGGGGAAGCCCGGGCGTACCATCAGGTGGCGGACCAGGAGTTCCGCTATCGCCAGCGCTACGCCGACCTCGCCGTCCACTCCGAGTCCCGGGAGGTTTTCGCCGACCGGGCGCGCATCGTCCGGTTTCTGCGGAACTTCCTGGACCAGCGCGGGTTCCTTGAGGTGGAGACCCCGGTGTTGCAGCCGGTCTACGGCGGAGCCGCCGCCAGGCCGTTCACGACCCATCACAACGCGCTCGACTCGACCCTGTACTTGCGGATCGCCGACGAGCTCTACCTTAAGCGGTGCATCGTGGGCGGGCTGGAGCGCGTGTACGAGATCGCGAAGGACTTCCGCAACGAGGGCATCGATCGCTTTCACAACCCCGAGTTCACCATGCTCGAGCTCTACCAGGCCTATGCGGACTACCTGGACTTCATGGAGCTGGCGGAAGAGATGCTGGTCGGCCTGGTCGAGGAGCTGCACGGGGGCACCCAGCTCACGTTCCAGGGCGGCACCGTCGACGTCTCGAGGCCCTGGCCGAGGCTGCCGTTCCTGGACGCCCTGGCCGACGCCGGGGTCGACGTGTCCGATCTGTCGAGGGCCGCGCTCGCCGGGGAGGCCGCGCGGCTGGGGATCGACATCGCGCCCGAGGAAGGCGCCGGCAGGATCCTGGACGGGCTCTTCAGCCGCCTGGTCGAACCTGGTCTCGAAGGGCCGGTGTTCGTGATCGATCACCCCGCGGTTCTCTCGCCCCTCGCCAAGGCCCATCCCCGGGACCCGCGCCTCGTCGAGCGCTTCGAGGCGTACCTGTTCGGCTCGGAGTGGGCGAACGCGTTCAGCGAGCTCAACGACCCGCGAGAGCAGCGCAAGCGGTTCGAGGCGCAGGTCCTGCAAGCCGCGGAAGGCGACGAGGAGGCTCCGAACGTCGTCGACGAGGATTTCCTGCGCGCGCTGGAGTACGGTATGCCGCCGACCGCGGGGATCGGAATCGGCATCGACCGGCTGACCATGTTCCTCACCGATCAGGCGTCGATCCGCGACGTCATCCTGTTCCCGACCCTGCGGCCGGAAGAGGGTTCATGAACCTCGAGTGGAAGATCGCGCTCCGCTACCTGGGGTCGAAGCGGCGGCGCCGCGGATTGATCTCCGTCATCGGCCTGATCGCCATCGGCGGAGTGTTCGTTGGCGTGGCGGCGCTGGTCATCGTGATGAGCGTCATGAACGGCCTGCAGGACGATCTGCGGGAGAAGATCCTGACGAACACGCCGCACCTGCTGATCCAGAAGTACAACTCCGAGCCGATCGCGGAATACCGGGCGGTGGCGCAAGAGCTGCGCTCCACTCCGGGCGTCGTCGGAGCCTCCCCCTTCATCTACACGGAGGGGATCATCGGTCACGGGCGGGGACGGAACGAGGGCGCCGTCATCCGCGGGGTGGATCCGGGTCACGAATCCGAGGTAGCGGACACGCACGAGCAGGTGATATCCGGCGACTGGGATCTGGAGCAATCGCCCGACGATCCGTACCCGAAGGTCGTGCTCGGATACCTGCTGGCCGACAGGCTGGGCGCGTTCCCTGGCGACACGCTGACGCTGACGACCCCCGAGGTCGCGTCGGTGTCGCCGCTCCACGGTACGATCCCCAAGCTCCAGAAGTTCGAGCTGGCGGGCACGTTCAAGAGCGGACTCTTCGAGTACGACTCCAAATTCGTGTACGTTTCGCTGGTCGCGCTCCAGGACTACCTGCAGACCGGCGACATCGCCTACGGGGTGGCGGCTCGCGTGGATGACGTGTGGGATGCACGCGACACCGGAGAGGACGTAGTAAAGCGCATAGACGGGCCCTTTTACGTCACGACGTGGATCGAGCTGAACCAGCCCTTGTTCTCGGCGCTCAAACTGGAAAAGAAGGCCATGTTCGTTATATTGGTGCTCATCGTACTGGTGGCGGCGTTCAATATCATCAGTACCCTGACCATGATCGTGATGGACAAGACGAAGGAGATCGGGATCCTCCGGTCGATGGGCATGCAGGGCAACGCCATCCGCCGGATCTTCGTCTATCAGGGAGCACTGATCGGGGGCGTGGGAACGGCCCTCGGCTGCGTGGCCGGGCTGGTCGCGGCGCTGCTGCTGGCGAGATACCGTTTCATCTCGCTTCCCGGCGAGGTCTACTTCATCGACACGCTGCCCGTGTCGATCGAGCCCCTGAACATCGCGGTGATCGTCGGCTCCAGCCTGCTCATCTCCCTGGCGGCGACGATCTACCCCGCGCGACAGGCGGCGGGCATGACGCCGGTGGATGCGATCCGGTATGAATAACCCGCGGGAGGAGTGGCAAACGGGGACGGTTCTCGAAGCGCGGCGACTCCACAAGGAGTATCCGGGCGTCTCCGAGCCAGTGAAGGTACTGTGCGGTGTCGATCTGTCGGTCGCCGCCGGGGAAACCGTGGCCATTATCGGAGCGTCCGGGGCCGGAAAGAGCACGCTCCTCCATCTGCTGGGCGGGTTGGATCGCCCCACGCATGGTGAAGTGCTGCTCGCCGAATGGCATCTGAGCCGGCTCTCCGACGCCGAGCTCTCCCGCGTTCGCAGCCGGTTGCTGGGCTTCGTTTTCCAGTTCCACCACCTGCTGCTGGAGTTCAGCGCGGCCGAGAATGTGGCACTGCCCTTGCTGATCCAGGGGGTGGCGCCGGAGGTCGCGGATGGCCGGGCACGGGCCATCCTCGACGAGGTGGGTCTGGGGCACCGGTTCGAACACCGTCCCAGCGCACTTTCGGGCGGCGAGCAGCAGCGGGTCGCCTTCGCGCGCGCACTGGTCCACGATCCGGTCGTGATCCTGGCGGACGAGCCGTCGGGCAACCTGGACCGCCCCAACAGCGAGCGGCTTCACGACCTGATGTTCGAGCTGGCGCGCGAGAAGGGGGTGGCGTTCGTGGTCGCCACGCATGACGAGCGCCTGGCGGAGCGCACCGACCGACTGCTCCATATCGAGGACGGGACGCTCGCCCCGATCCAGCTCGAGCCTCTGGGGTAGTAAGCGATAGGGAGTCGCGATTCGCCGGTCGGGCATTGAACGGGCCCCGCCGAGGGGTCGTTTAGCTGGGAAGTCAACCGGAACGGATCTGCCTATGCTTTGCGCCGATTGCGGTCAGAACAAAGCGACCGTCCATTTCACTCAGATCGTCAATGACGAGACAGAGACGTTCCATCTATGTCAGGAGTGCGCCCAGAAGCGCGGTTTGAAGACGAGTCCCGTGAGCTCGCAGGTCCCACTCTCGGATTTCCTTTCCGAGATGGGCGCTCCCATCTTCACGAAGGCGACGAACGCGAACACGGCCTGCCCGCGCTGCGGCTGCACGTTCCGTCAGTTTCGCAAGTCCGGCCGGCTCGGATGCGCCCACTGCTACGCGACGTTCGAGCAGGAGATGAGCGCGCTCCTCAGGAAGATCCACGGCTCGAACGAGCACGTGGGAATCACGGAGGACGAATCGATCGGACCGGTAGACGAGCGCGAGGCCAGGCTGCTGGAGATGCGCCGCAATCTCCGGCAGGCGGTCGATAACGAGGAGTACGAGCTGGCGGCCGAGCTAAGGGATCGTATCTCCGTGCTGGAAGAGGATCGGCGCGCGGCACGGGCCACGGCGTTAGAGTCCGAGGAGCAGCTGTGAGACTACCCGGAGACGACCTGCTGAGCGCCGTGGACGGCGGGCTGTCCTGGATCAGTGGGGAGGGCGCGCATGCCGACATCATCCTCAGCACGCGCGTCCGGCTGGCCCGCAACCTCGAGCACTTTCCGTTCCGAGAGACGATCGCGGCCGCCCAGCAGGAGCAGGTGACGAGGGAGATCATCGACGCGTTCGGGGAGGCGTCCGGATCCAACGGCGGCTCGGCGCGGCGACAGTTCCTCCGTCTCGGCGACTTGCAGGAGACCGACCTCAACCTGCTGCTCGAGCGGCACCTCGTCAGCCGGGAGATGATACGGTTCAAGGAAGCCAGTGCGCTTCTCGTCAGCGACAGCGGGCGCGTCGCGCTCCTGATCAACGAAGAGGATCACCTGCGCATCCAGGTGCTGGAGGCCGGGCTCCAGCTCGAAGAGGCCTGGGAGAGCGCGCGGCGGACCGACGAGGAGCTGAGGCGGAGGATCAGGTTCGCTTACCACGAGCGGTTCGGCTTTCTGACCTCGTGTCCGACGAATACCGGGACCGGGCTCCGGGCCTCGGTCCTGATCCACCTTCCCGGGCTGGTGCTGACGCGCGAGATCCACAAGGTCCTGCAGGGCCTGGCGCAGATCGGGCTCACCTTCCGGGGGCTGTACGGAGAAGGCTCGGACGTCGTGGGCAACTACTTTCAGATCTCGAACCAGACCACGCTGGGGAAGAGCGAGACCGAACTAGTGAGCCATCTCAACCAGATCACCCGGCAGGTGATCGAATACGAGGAAAACGCACGGCAGGTCCTCGCCCGGGACGCCCTGGACGAGATCGAGGACAAGGTCTGGAGGGCATACGGCCTGTTGCGGTGCGCCCGGGCGATGTCTACCGACGAGATGATGAACCTCCTGTCCGCGGTGCGGCTCGGAGTCAGCATGAAACTGCTTCCCGACATGAGGGTACGACAGTTGAATCAGTTGCTGCTCTGGACCCAGATAGCCCACCTCGAGAAGCGGGCCGGCCGCGCGCTCGCCAAGCGCGACAGGGAACACGAGCGGGCCAAGCTGATTCGTGAGATATTGGATGAAGCAGAACCCGGCCACCCCAAGGAAGGACGATGAACAGCAACTTCACCGATCGAGTACGCAAGGTCCTCTCCATGGCCCGCGAGGAGGCCACCCGCCTGCGTCACGACTACGTGGGCACCGAGCACATCCTCCTGGGGCTGATCCGGGAGGGCGAGGGGGTGGCGGCGGCGATCCTCACGAACCTGAACGTCGATCTCGAGGAGCTCCGCAGCCGGATCGAGGAGCGGGTGGAGTCGGGCAAGAGCGACATGACCGCGGACGAGGTGCCCTACACGACGCGCGCCAAGAAGGTTCTGGAGTTTTCGGTGGCCGAGGCGCGTAGTCTCAAGCATTCCTACGTGGGGACGGAGCACTTGCTGCTGGGGCTCTTGCGGGAGGAGAAGGGCGTGGCGGCGCAGGTGCTGGAGGAGGTCGACGTCACGATAGACGTGGCGCGCAACGAGACCATCCGCTTGCTAGGAGGCGAATTGAGCTCGATGGAAGGTGGAAGCCAGGCGTCCAAGCCGAGTGAGAAGAAGTCGAAGACACCTGCCCTGGATCACTTCTGCCGCGATCTGACCGACCTGGCCCGGGAGGGTGAGCTCGATCCCACGATCGGTCGGGAGAAGGAGATCGAGCGTGTCATCGAGGTGCTTTCGCGGCGCAAGAAGAACAATCCGGTTCTGATCGGCGAGCCAGGAGTCGGCAAGACCGCGATCGTCGAGGGGCTCGCCCAGCGCATCGTCTCCGGCGAGATCGTGCATTCGCTCCGGGATCACCGCGTGCTGTCACTGGACATGGCTGCGGTCATCGCCGGCACCAAGTACCGGGGACAGTTCGAAGAGCGGCTGAAGGCCGTGATCAACGAGATCAAGCAGTCCCAGAACATCATTCTCTTCATCGACGAGCTGCACACCCTGGTAGGTGCGGGAGCCGCCGAAGGCGCCATCGACGCTTCGAACATGCTCAAGCCGGCGCTGGCCCGCGGGGAACTCCAGTGCGTGGGAGCGTCCACCCTCAACGAGTATCGGAAGTATATCGAGAAGGACGGAGCCCTCGAGCGACGGTTCCAGCCGGTGGTGGTCGATCCGCCCACCATCGAGGAGACCGTGGAGATCCTCAAGGGTCTGCGTCTGCGGTATGCCGACCATCACAAGGTCGAGATCCCCGACGACGCCATCGAGACCGCCGCGCGGCTCTCGGAGCGATACATCACCGACCGCTTCCTGCCCGACAAGGCGATCGACGTGATCGACGAGGCGTGCGCCCGCGTGCACCTCGCCACCCAGGTGCCGCCTCCCGAGCTCCTGGCGCTCGAGGAGGAGGTGCAGGAGATCGTCTCTCGCAAGGACCAGGCGATCAAGGCGCAGGACTACGAGACCGCGGCCAAGCTGCGCGACAGCGAGCGCGAGCTGAAGTCGACCATCAAGCGGAAGAAACTCGAATGGGAGCGCGGTAATCACGCCGATCGTCCGACCCTCACCACCGAGGACGTGGCCTTCATCGTCAGCCGCTGGACCGGCGTGCCGGTCGTCCGGCTGCGCGAGGAGGAGACCGAGCGGCTCCTGCAGATGGAAGCCGAGCTCCACAAGCACATCGTGGGTCAGGAGGCCGCCATCAACGCGATCTCCAAGGCGATTCGTCGCACCCGCGCCGGCCTCAAGGATCCGCGGCGTCCGATCGGGTCGTTCATCTTCTCGGGTCCCACCGGCGTCGGAAAAACCGAGCTGGCGCGCGCGCTGGCGCGGTTCCTGTTCGCCGATCCGAATGCGCTCATCCGGATCGACATGTCGGAGTACATGGAGAAGTTCACCGTGAGCCGGCTGCTGGGAGCGCCTCCGGGCTACGTGGGCTACGAGGACTCCGGCTATCTGACGAAGGAGGTGCGCAGGAAGCCGTACTCGGTGGTTCTGCTCGACGAGATCGAGAAGGCCCATCCGGACGTGTTCAACATCCTGCTGCAGATCCTGGACGAAGGGCACATCACGGACAACTACGGCCGGAAGATCGACTTCAAGAACACGGTCGTGATCATGACCTCGAACATCGGTGCGCGCCGCATCATGGGCTCGCGTGCCCTCGGTTTCCAGAAGCCGACCGAGGGTGCTCGCTTCGGTCAGATCGAAGAGGCCGTCAAGGACGAGATCAACAAGACCTTCAATCCGGAGTTCCTCAACCGGTTGGACGAGGTGATCGTCTTCCACCCGCTGAACGAGGATCACATCATCCAGATCGTCGACATCCTGTTCCGCGACGTCCTGAAGCGGATCGAGGATCGCGAACTGACGCTGGAGCTCGCGCCCGAGGCGAAGAAGTTCCTGGCGCAGAAGGGATTCGACGAGAAGTTCGGCGCGCGCCCCCTCAAGCGTGCGATGCAGCGCTTCCTCGAGGATCCGTTCTCCGAGGCTTTGCTCCAGGGCCGCTTCGCGCCCGGTGACGACGTCGTGGTTGAAGTCGGCGACGAGGAGCATCTCAAGTTCACCGTCCGCTCGTCGTCGCCCCCTCTGGAGGAGCAGTCGATCCAGGAGGAAGTGCGGTAAGTGTGTCCGTGGAGCCCGACGGCGAGACGCTAGTGCCAGCGATGACGCCGTTATGCACGGCCCGGCGGATTCGAGAAAGGAGAGACCGCGTCTCTCCTTTTTCGCTTGTGTCACGGTTTCGAGTGCTGGTCACCGCCTGCGCGCTGGGTTCTGTGGTCATGGCCGCCACGGCCGAGGCGCAGGACGCGCCGCGTCTGGTCGCGGTCGAGGTCGAGGGAGCTACCCTCCTGGATCCGGCCCGCGTGGCGGCGCTGTCCGGCCTTCCAGGCGCCACGTTCCTGACGACCAGATCCATACAGGAGGCCATCCGCGCGCTGTGGAACACGCAGCTCTTCGACGACGTGAGCCTCGATACCCGGCCGGCAGCGGACGGTGTCGTGGCGGTGATCACGGTCGACGAGGCGCCTGTCATCACCGGGATCGAGCTGGAAGGCCGCGACGATGTCGACGAGAAGGACATCCGCGAGAAGATCACGTTCAAAGCCGGGGACAGGATGCTCGAGCACCGGCTTCATCAGGCCGCGCTCGACATCGAAGCGCTCTATGCCGAGAAGGGGTTCTACCTGGCAGACGTGACGCTCGAGCCCGCGCGTTCCGAAGCGGACTCGACCGAGGTTCTCGTGCGGATCGACGAAGGCGAGAAGGTCGAGATCGCGGAGATCCGCTTCGTGGGGAACCGGGCATTCTCCGGCGACCGCCTGCGCAAGGCGCTGGAGACCAAGCCCGAGGGATTCTGGTTCTGGCAGGACGGCGAGTTCGACGAGGCCAAGTGGAGCGCCGACCTGAGCCAGAAACTGCCGGCTTTCTACGGCGAGCACGGCTACATCGACATGCAGGTCGTCTCGGACTCGATGGCGGTGAACCCGGAGGACGGCAGCATGCGCCTGTTCGTGCAGGTCGAAGAGGGCCCGCTGTACCGCACCGGGGAGGTCGCTCTCGAAGGGAACAGCCGGTTCTCGCAAGCGGATCTGCGGCGCTTCCTGCGGCTCGAGCCGGGGAGCGTTTTCAATACCACCGCGGTCGACATGACCCAGGCGGACCTCCTCAACCTGTACGCCGACGACGGATACATCTATGCCCAGGTGCAACCTGTGCGCAGCGTGCGGCCCGACACGACGATCGTCGATTTGACGTGGCAGATTCGCGAGGGTAACCCGGCCGAGATACGTCACATCGCGATCCGCGGCAACACGGTGACCCACGAATCGGTCATCCGCCGGCACCTGTTCGTCGAGCCCGGCGAACGGTTCCGTCGCACGGACGTCAGGAACAGCCTGCTGGCCCTCGAGGGTCTGGGCTTCTTCGAGCCGGGGATCGTGCCCACCACGCGCGTGGCCGACCAGGAGTCGGGGGACATCGACCTGACCTTCGAGGTAGAGGAGCGGCGCACCGGTTCGTTGACGCTGGGGGCCGCCGTCGGCGGGGGAACCGGCCTGTCCGGGTTCCTGGGCTACGAGCAGCCGAACCTGTTCGGGCAGGCGAAGTCGGGGCGCATACGCTGGGAGTTCGGCTCGCGGAACAACAATCTGGAGCTGGGTTACACCGAGCCGGTCTTCATGGGCACCAAGACCTCGCTCTCGACCTCGTTCTTCGACATCAACCAGCGCTACATCGGGACCTCGTTCCGGCAGGAAGCCCTGGGCGGCAACGTGCGCCTGGGGACGCCGCTCCCGTGGGACGAGGCTTCACGCCTGTTCTACGGGTACACCTGGCAGCGCATCGACCTCGAGGCCACGGACGGGGACGACGCCCGGTTCCGCGGGGAGTACCCGCGAACCGAGTCAAGCGTCTCGCTGAGCCTGGTCCGCGACACCCGGCTGCCCCGGCTGCATCCCATCCAGGGCGCCAGGCACAGCGTCGAGACGGACATGGCGGGAGGGATCCTGGGGGGGAGCGTGGGGTTCCAGAAGTACGAGTTCGAGAGCTCGTGGTTCGCGCCGACGCTGAACGACCGCACGGTGCTGAACCTCTCGCTGCGGACGGGCGGGATCAACGCCACAGGCTTCGTGCCGCTGACCGAGCAGTACATCCTGGGGGGCGTGCAGTATCCCTCGAAGGGGCTGCGGGGGTACCCGGAGAATCGGGTGGGCGTGCACACCGCGGGCAATATCTTCCGCGACGAGGAGGGCCGGACCGACGACCGCGGGAACGCGTTCCTGCTGATGACGGCCGAACATTTCGTAAAAATAACCGACACCATATACACGTCGGTGTTCTATGACGCCGGCAATGTCTGGAACCAGTTCAGCGACGTCACGTTCGCCGACCTGAAGCGCGGGGCGGGGGTGGGTATTCAGATCGACTTGCCTGGTTTCGGCCCCATGGGCCTCGACTATGCCTATGGTTTCGACCGGCTCGATGGCAGCGGCAATCCCGATCCGGGGTGGCAGCTCCATTTCCGATTCGGGAATCTCTCCCGATGAACACTCCGGCGGCGCAGCCATGCCGTCCGCAACGAAAGAAAGAGGTCATCCCATGCGAAGCATGACGGTCGTCTTCGTGGCGCTGGTGATCGGGCTCGCGCTGCCCGCGGTCGCGAGCGCGCAGGAGACCAGTCTCAAGATCGGTTATATAGACTCCGAGGAGATCATAAAGGCCGCCCCCGGATATACGGAGGCGAACGACGCCTTCAACCGGACGGCGACCGCCTGGCGGGACAGCCTGGACGCCAAGCGCACCCAGCTGCAGACACTGTTCGACGAATACAAGGCGCAGGAAGTCATCCTCTCGCCTGAGAACAAGACCGAGAAGCAGCAGGAGATGCTCGGGCTCGAGCAGGAGATTCAGCAGTATTTCCAGGCCAAGTTCGGACAGGAGGGCGAAGCGGCGGCGAAGCAGGCGGAGCTGATGGCGCCGATCATCGAGCGGGTGAACGAGGTCATCGAGCAGACTCGCCGCGAGGGGAGCTATGCCCTCATCTTCGACCTCAACGACGGTGCGCTCGTGGCCGGAGATCCGGCCCTCAACATCACGCAACAGGTGATCGATCGGCTGAGGTCCCAGCCCGCGCCGTCGCGCTGAGCGGCGGATCCGAGCAGGATCCCGGAGGGTCCGTGCCGACGCTGAAGCTGCGAGATCTGGCGGGTGCCATCGAGGCCCGGCTCGAGGGCGATCCCGATGTGTCGGTCAGCGGCGTCGCACCGCTCGAGCACGCCGGCCCCGGCGACCTGTCGTTCCTGGCCAATCCGCGCTACGAGGAGTCCGCGAAGCTGTCCGGCGCGACGGCTCTGATCGTCGGCGAGTCCTTCCACGGCAACGGCCGCAATCTGCTGCGCGTGGCGAACCCGTACCTGGCGTACGCGCGGGCGGTCGAGCTCTTGCTTCCCGAGGACGCGCCCGTGCCGGGCATCCATCCCAGCGCGATCGTCGACCCTTCCGCGGATATCGGCGCGGACGTCAGCATCGGCGCCCTCGTGGTGATCGACGCCGGTGCGAAGATCGGGTCGCGCACGACGATCGGGGCGGGCAGCATAGTGGGGCCAGGGGTGGAGACCGGCGAGGGTTGTCGGATCTTCCCGCGTGTCACGCTGCACGCAGGCACTCGGCTGGGCGCTCGCTGCACCGTTCAGAGCGGTTCCGTACTGGGTTCCGACGGATTCGGCTACGCGACCGACGAAGGCGGACGTCACCACCGGGTGCCCCAGCGCGGCGGCCTTTCGATCGGAGACGATGTGGAGATCGGCGCCAACGTGACGATCGATCGTGGATCGGCGGGCGACACGGTGATCGGGGATGGAACGAAAATTGACAACCAGGTTCATATTGCCCATAATGTCTCGATCGGTCGCAACGCGTTCATCGTTGCGCAGGTCGGCATCGCCGGGAGCACCTCCGTCGGTGATCATGCCGTCATAGCCGGGCAGGTGGGGATCGTCGGACACGTGAAGATCGGCGATCGCGCCAGGCTCGGCGCGCAGGCAGGCGTGATCGGCGACGTCCCGGCAGACGCGGAGTATTCGGGCTACCCCGCTCGCTCCCATCGCGAGCAGATGCGCGCTTACGCCCTCTTCGCCCGGCTCCCTGAGCTCTTCGACCGCCTCAAGGCCCTGGAATCCAGGCTCAAGCGCGAATGACATCCGACCGCCAGAGGACCATAGCCAGGCCCGTCACGTATTCCGGCGTGGGCCTCCACAGCGGCAATCAGTGTCACATGACGTTCCTCCCGGCGGCGGCCAACACAGGTATCCGGTTCGTGCGCACCGATCTCGAGGGACATCCGCAGATCGCCGTGGATCCGGACCACGTAGTGGGCGTCGAGCGCGGCACGACGATCGGGGTGAACGGAACCCAGGTCCAGACTATCGAACACGTGCTGGCGGCGATCGCGGCGCGCGGCATCGACAACCTGGTGATCGAGTTGGACGCGGGGGAGCCGCCGGTCGCGGATGGGTCGAGCCTGCCGTTCTGGAAGGCGCTCGAGGACGCCGGCACGACCGAGCTGGACGCGCCGCGTCGGACCTATCGGGTGGAGGAGCCGATCTTCTACGAGGAGGGCGACGTGGAGATCACGCTTCTGCCCTCGGATCGCCTGCAGGTGTCGTTCTCCATCGACTTCGACCATCCGCTCGTGCGGCACCAGTTCGAATCGTTCGAGATCACCCCCGAGACGTTCGAGCGGGAGATCGCCCCGGCGCGCACCTTCGGGTTCCTCCACGAGATCGAGCAGCTCAAGGCGGCGGGGCTGATCCGCGGCGGCAACCTCCGCAACGCGATCGTCATCGGCGACGACAAGATCCTCAACGAGGACCACCTGCGGTTTCCCACCGAGCTGGTGCGTCACAAGATCCTCGACCTCCTGGGCGACCTCAAGGTCCTGAACGTGGACCTGAAGGCGCACATCATCGCACATCGCTCCGGTCACCGGACGCATCTGGAGCTGGTGCGGATCCTCAAGCGGCTGATCGAGGGCTCTGAGAGCAGCAACGGAGCGAAGCCGCTGAAGCGCGTGCCGGAGGCGGAGCCACCGCGCGCGGCGGTGATGGACGTATCTCGGATCATGGAGGTGCTGCCCCACCGCTACCCCTTCCTGCTCGTCGACCGGGTCATCGAGATGGAGGAGGGGAGGCGGATCGTAGGGATCAAGAACGTGACCATCTCCGAGGCTTTCTTCCAGGGACATTTCCCCGGACATCCGGTAATGCCCGGAGTGCTGATCGTGGAGGCGATGGGGCAGGTGGGCGGGCTGCTCTTGATGAGCCTGGTCGACGACCCGGCCGAGAAGGTCGTGTATTTCACGGGGCTCGATAAAGTCCGCTTCCGGCAGCCCGTGCGACCGGGTGACAGGCTGGAATGCGAGATCGAGCTCGTCAAGCGCCGGGGGACTTTCTGCAAGATGCGCGGTACCGCCCGGGTCGACGGAGCGGTAGTGGCCGAGGCCGAGCTCATGGCTTCCGTGGTGGACAAGTGAGATGCGGCAGGTAACCGTCGATATCCACGCCAGCGCGATCGTCGATCCGACGGCGGTGATCCGGGACGACGTGAAGATCGGCCCCTATGCAATCGTGGGTCCCGAGGTCACGATCGGGGAGGGCAGCCGGATTTTCGCACACGCCGTGCTCGAACGCGGGACGACGATCGGGGAGCGCTGCCAGATCCACTACGGCGCGGTGATCGGCGGCGAGCCGCAGGACCTGAAGTACGAGGGCGAGCCGACGGTGTGCATCGTGGGGGACGGGACCGTGATCCGCGAGTACGTGACCGTCAGCCGCGGAACCCGAGCCCTCGGCCGGACGGAGATCGGCGAGGGCTGCCTCCTGATGGCCTACGTGCACGTGGCGCACGATTGCCGGATCGGGAACGGCGTGATATTGAGCAACGCGGTCAACCTCGCCGGACACGTCACCATAGACGAGCAGGCCATCATCGGTGGGATGACGCCGGTGCACCAGTTCGTGCGCATCGGAGCGCACGCGTTCGTGGGGGGTGGGTCGCGAGTTCAGAAAGACGTGCCGCCGTACGTGAAGGCCGCCGGGGTCCCCACGACGCTCTTCGGTCTGAACACCGTGGGACTCGACCGGCGCGGTTTCCCCGAGAACGTGAAGGCCGAGCTCAAGCGCGCCTACCGTCTGTTCTTCAACTCCAAGCTGAACATCGGGCAGGCGTTGGATCGCGCGGAGAGCGAGCTTCATCCCTACCCGGAGATCGTCCGCTTCCTGACCTTCATCCGGGAGAGCGAGCGCGGCATCACCGTCTAGGACCCGTCGACCCACCGCTCCTCTTTCCCTTTTTCTTCCCCGTCATGTATCGTCCTGCACATCCGCTGCATCCTCACCGGAGAGTCGACGGGTGGCATGGGATCGCTGAGCGTGTGGAATGACCGGAAGGGAATCTCTCCGCGGCGCCCGAAGCGGGCGCGGATCGGAGGGCTGCTCTTCGCGCTGGCCGTGGTCCTGGTGGCGATCTGGCTGCTGAGCCGGGTATCGTGAAGGTCGCGCGAGGGATGCCATGAGACGCCCCGTCCTGCGCGCGGTCGCCAGCCGGAGCGCTCCGTTCATGGCGGCGTTCGTGCGGCTCCTCACCCGCACATGGCGGATCCGCGTCGAGGGTCTCGAGCACTTCGAGGATGCGCGCGCGAGCGGCGGGATCCTGTACTGCTTCTGGCACGGGCGCATGCTGGAGCTGGTCGTGCCGCACTCGCGGCGCGGCGTTGGCGTGCTGGTCTCCGGCCATCCCGACGGCGTCATGGCCGAGCGGATCATGCGGCCGTTGGGCTACGTGCCGATCCGGGGCTCGAGCCGGCGGAACCCCGTGGCGGGTTTCCGCGCCATGCTGCGCCACGCATCGGCCGGTGGCGACCTGGCGCTCACACCCGACGCCCATTCCGACGGCCGCTTTCAGCCCGGCGCGGTGGCGCTCGCCAGGCATACGGGCCACGCTCTCCTGCCGGTCGCGGCCGCCGCCGACCGCTGCCACCGGATCGACTCGTGGGACCGCTTCGAGATCCCCCTGCCGGGGGCTCGCGTCCGGATCCTCTACGGGGAGCCCGTCTTCGTGCCGCCCGACGCGGACCGCGAGGAGATGGAGGAGTGCAGGCGCCGGCTGGAGGCCGGCCTGCGCGAGCTCCACGAGCGCGCGTCCCGCGGCGCTTGGGAGGCCGCCGGCCAGGCGGTCGAGCCCGCGGGTGTCCTGATCGGATCGTGAGCCGTGCCAGCGAGGACGTGAGGGGTCGCCCCCGGGGCGGCAGGGTCGTGGAGCGCGCACCCGTCTACGGATGGGCCCGGCGCGCCGTCTACGGCGGAGGCGGGGCGGCCGGGCGCGTGGCGCGGGGCCTCGGCGCTCCGCTGGGCTGGGTCTGGGGTGCGGCGGCAGAGCGCCGGCTCTCGGCGCCCGGCTCGGGGGCGCGACTGTCGGCAGCCGCGATCAGTGTCGGCAACGTGACCCTGGGGGGTGGGGGAAAGACGAGCCTGGTCGAGTGGATCGTGCGGGAGGGCGCCCCGCCGGGAGCGACGGTCGGGGTTCTCTCGCGCGGGTACGGACGGCAGGCCGAGACCCCCCTCGCGCTCGCGCCCGGACAAACCCCGGCCCGGATCGCAGAGGCGGGCGACGAGCCGGCGCTCCTGGCGCGCGCGGGCGCCTGGGTCGGCGTCTCCGCCGACCGCTTCCTTGCGGCGCGCGCGGTCGAAGAGCTGGGAGCGCGCCCCGACCTCTACGTTCTCGACGACGGTCTCCAGCATCGCGCGGTGCCACGTGCGCTCGACCTGGTCGCGTTCACGCGCGCCGATCTCTTCGCTCCCGCCCGCTGTGTTCCCGCCGGACCGCTCCGCCAGCGGGCGAGCTGGGTTCCACCACATGCCGTCTGGGTGGTGGTGGGGACCGATCCCCGCGGCGCCGATTGGCCCCCGGGCTCGATCGGAAGGGCGTACTTCGCCTGGTGGCGGGAGCTACCGGGCACATCCGCCGACTGGGAAGCCGGAGGGCCCGTGACGCTCGCGTCCTGGATCGCGCGCCGGGGCGAGCCGTTCGATCCGGAGATCCCCGTGGTGGTGATCGCGGGCGTCGCGCGCCCGGAGACGGCGGCCGATCTGGCGCGCGCCGGCGGGCTCGAGGTCGCGGCGCTGGCGGCGTTCCCCGATCACCATCTCTACTCCGCGCGGGAGATCGCGCGCCTGCGCGCCTCCCATCCCGGCGCCGCGTTCGTCATGACCGAGAAGGACGCCGTGAAATGCGAGGCCGGGTGGTTCGGCGACACTCCCGCCGGCGTCCTGAAACGGCGCCTCGTTCCCCGCGACCCGGACCTCCTCCGGCGCGAGATCGCTGACGCGATCGCGTGGCGGGACTGACGCAGAAACCGACCGTGATCGAAACCGACGTCCTGGTCCTCGGGAGCGGGATCGCCGGGCTCTCCTACGCGATCAAGGCGGCACGGCACGGCCGCGTGACGGTGCTCACCAAGAAGGAGGACTCCGAGGCCAACACCAACTACGCGCAGGGCGGGATCGCGGCCGTCATGGACCCCGGCGACTCTTTCGAGGCGCACATCGCCGACACGCTCGAGGCGGGCGCGGGCCTGTGCGACGGGGCGGCGGTGGATCTCCTCGTCCGGAGCGGCCCCGAGCGGGTGCGCGAGCTGATCGAGTACGGCGTGCGCTTCACCTACGAGCGCGATCGCCCGGGAAGTCTGTCGCTGGCCCGCGAAGGGGGTCACTCGGCCAGGCGCATCGTGCGCGCCGACGACCTGACCGGGCGGGCGATCGAGCGCGGCCTCCTCGATGCGGCGGCGCGGGCCGCGGTGGCGATACACGAGCACTACTTCGCGCTCGACCTGTGGGTGGACGAAGCGGAGCGGGGGCCGCGCTGCATCGGGGCGCTGGCGGTGGACCGTGAGACCGGGGAACAGGTAGCGGTGGCCGCGCGCGTGACGTACCTGGCGACGGGGGGCTGCGGGCAGGTGTACAGGTACACGACCAATCCCCGGATCGCGACCGGCGACGGGATCGCGATGGCCTTCCGCGCCGGGGCTCCGGTCGCGAACCTGGAGTTCGTCCAGTTCCATCCGACCGCGCTCCATCCCGTGGAGCCGCGCGCGTTCCTGATCAGCGAGGCGGTCCGCGGCGAGGGCGCGCTGCTCAGGGACGGCGCGGGCCGCGCGTTCATGGCCGATTACCACCCGCTGGCCGACCTCGCGCCCCGGGATGTCGTGGCGCGCGCGATCGACGCCGAGATGCGCCGCACGGGCGCGAGGCACGTGTGGCTCGACTGCAGCCCGATTCCCGCCACCCACTTCGCCGAGCGCTTTCCCAACATCCTCGAGACGTGCCGGTCGCGGGGTCTGGACCCACCGGCCGATCCGCTTCCCGTCGTGCCTGCCGCCCACTACATGTGCGGGGGCGTGCGTACCGATCTCGACGCTCGGACCGGAGTCGCAAGCCTGCTGGCCGCCGGCGAGGTGGCGTGTACGGGGGTTCACGGAGCGAACCGTCTCGCGTCCAACTCGCTCCTCGAGGCGGTCGTCTTTGCCGCCCGCGCCGCCGATACGACCGCGAAGCTCCTGGAGCAGGAGGCGGCGCCTCGGGGGGCCCCGCCGCGGGCACGGCCTGCGAGGCAGCCCGATGCCGCCGACGTGGAGAAGCTCCGCGGCGGGATCCGGGACGTCCTGTGGATGGGCGCCGGCATCGTGCGGGACGACGAAGGCCTCGCCGCGGCCCGGCGGTCGCTGGCCGAGCTCTCGGCGGCGGTCCCGCGGGAACCGTCCTCGCCGGAGGCCGCCGAGGTCGCCAACCTGCACCTCTTGGGGGAGCTTATCGTCCGCTCCGCGATCTTGCGCAAAGAAAGCCGGGGCTTACATTTTTCTCGCTCTCATCCCGATCCCGACCCCGCTTTCCAGCGCGATACGATCATCCAGCCCGACCAAGGCAAGGAGCATTCCACGTGACGCTCACCAAGGACATCCCTCTCGACGAGGTGAATCCGTTCGAATCGATGATGTCGCGGTTCGACCGCGCGGCTGAGCTGCTCGACCTCGACCGCGGACTGTACACGATCCTGCGTAACCCCGAAAAGCAACTCATCGTCTCGATCCCGGTGCGACGGGACGACGAGGAGATCCAGGTCTTCACGGGATTCCGCGTCCATTACAACACCGCGCGGGGGCCGGCGAAGGGCGGAATACGCTTCTCGCCCGACGTGACGCTGGAAGAGGTCAAGGCGCTGGCGGCATGGATGACCTGGAAGTGCGCGGTGGTCAACATCCCGTTCGGTGGGGCCAAGGGAGGCGTCGTCTGCGATCCCCGCGGGATGTCGACGCGCGAGCTCGAGCACCTGACCAGACGCTACACGGCGGAGATAATGTCGATACTCGGGCCCGACACGGACGTGCCCGCGCCCGACGTCAACACCAACGAGCAGGTGATGGCGTGGATCATGGACACCTACAGCGCGCACGCCCGCCACACGGTGACCTCGATCGTCACCGGGAAGCCGATCGAGATGGGCGGCTCGCTGGGAAGACGCGACGCGACCGGCCGCGGCTGCATGCTCGTGACACTGGAGGCGCTCCGCCAGCAGGGCCTTCCGGTGGAAGGCGCGCGGGTGGTGGTGCAGGGCTTCGGAAACGTGGGCTCGACCGCCGCCCGGCTCTGCGCCCAGCGCGGGATGAAGGTCGTGGGGATCAGCGACTTCACGACGGGCGTTCACAACGAGGACGGAATCGACCTCGAGGCCGCGGAGGATCACGTCCGGGCGGGCGGAGTGCTGGAGGACTTCGAGGGCGGCGACCACATCGCGAACGCGGAGCTGCTGGAACTGGACTGCGAAGTCCTGATCCCGGCCGCGCTCGAGAACCAGATCACCCGCGCCAACGCCCCCCGCATCCAGGCGAAGATCATCTGCGAGGGGGCGAACGGGCCCACGACGGCCAATGCCGACGCGATCCTGGAGGACAAGGGGGTGTTCGTGATCCCCGACATCCTCGCCAACGCGGGTGGCGTGACGGTCAGCTACTTCGAGTGGGTGCAGAACCGCGAGGGGTACTACTGGAGCCGCGAGCGGGTGGAGAAGCGGCTCAAGAAGATCATGGTGAACTCCTTCAAGGACGTTATGCGCTACACCGAGAGCCACGACGTGAGCCCGCGCACCGCGTGCTACATGCTGGCCATCGACCGGGTGGCGTTCGTGCATCGGCTGCGAGGGATCTACGCCTGATCGAAGCCCGGGACCGTGAGGATCGTGATCCTGGCGGTCGACCGGCTGCGGTCGGGCTGGGCTCGGGAGGCGATGGACGAGTATCTGGGACGGATCGGCCGCTATTGCCCCGTCGAGCGGAAGGACGTCAAGCGGGCGGGCGACGATGCGGGAGCGATCGCGGCTGAAGGCGAGCGACTGCTCAAGGCCGCCGCGGCCGGTCCGGGGGACGAGCTGATAGCGCTGGACCCCGCGGGGGAAGCGCTCGATTCGGCGGGATGGGCTGCGATGGTGGGTGATGGGGCCGTCGAAGGGACAGCACGGCTCGTCTTCCTCCTGGGCGGCGCCGCGGGGCTATCCGAGGAGGTGAAGCGGGCGGCGCGGCGGCGCGTCAGCCTCGGGCCCCAGACCCTCTCGCACGAGCTCGCCCAGATCGTCCTCGTCGAGCAGCTCTACCGCGCGTGGACCATCCTCCGCGGCGAGCCGTACCACAAGTAGGTCAATTCCCGGGAATGCGCTCGGCCAGCAGGGCGTCGAGCGTCCGCAGGGCGCGACGCAGATGCGGTATGACGATCGACCCTCCGACCACGAGCCCGACATTGAACACCTCGAGGCACTCCTCGCGGGTCACCTCCAGCCCCACGCAGCGCTCGAGGTGGTAGGTGACGCAGTCGTCACAGCGCAGGACGAGGCTCGCCACGAGCCCCAGCATCTCCTTGACCCGTTCGTCCAGGGCCCCGTCCTGGTATGCCTGCCCGTCGAGAGCCAGGAAGCGCTTTATCCCCAGGTGACCCGAGCCGATCAGGCGCTCGTTCATCTCGGCCCGGAACGCGCGGAACGCCTCCAGGCCGGCGATGTCGCTGTGGTCGTGCCGATCCGACATGAAAGCGAAGCTACCGCGCGGACCCTCCGGAGCACACATTCTCTCTGGACCGCCGAGGAAAACCAATGAATCGAGGAGAGTGAAGATGAGCATTCGAATCCTGCTCTCGTGTATCGGGCTCGCGCTGCTGCCGCAGAGCGCACTCGCGCAGATCACCGTGGACCTCGACGCGGAGGGCCGTCCGGCAGCCGAGAAGGAGCGCGACGCGACGTCGAAGCCGATGGAGGTGCTGGAATGGATGGGGGTCGAGGAGGGAGACGCGATCCTCGATATCCAGTCGGGCGGCGGGTACCACATGTGGATCTTCAGCGACGCCGTTGGCCCGGAAGGTAAGGTCTATTCCCAGTCGTCCTTCCGTCCCGAGAGCCTGCAGGCGCGGATCGCCTCGGGCGCTACCCCGGAGGCGAACGTGACCTACGTGTCGGACATCGCCGAGGTGCCCGACGCGAGCCTGGATCTCGCGTTCACGGACCGGAACTACCACGACGTCAATCCCGGGGAAGTGCCGGCCTGGCTGGAGACCCTGAAGGCCAAGCTCGAGCCGGGTGGACTGTTCGTCGTGATCGATGCCGAGGCGGCGGAGGGCCGGGACCTGGAGTCCCACCGGATCGCATCGGACGTCATCGTGAGCGAGGTGACCGCGGCGGGGTTCGAGCTGGTCGAGGAGAGCGACATGCTGGCCAACCCGGCCGACGACCACGTGGGTCCCAAGTGGGACCAGCGGGACTCCCTCGACCGCAGCATGATCAAGTTCCAGAAGCCCGCGGACGAGCACGGCGGCCACCGTTAAGCCGCCCGGCCGAGCTTGGTAGGGGAGTTCGGCCGCCGCTATATTCGTACCGGAGTGGGGCTGTAGCTCAGCTGGGAGAGCGCCTGAATCGCACTCAGGAGGTCGTCGGTTCGATCCCGATCAGCTCCACCAACACATTCTGAAGGCACGATTCGGAAGGCCCGACTTCTCGCGAACGTCGGGCCTTCCTCTTTCACACGCCCGATTCAGCTTGACAGGAATGACGCGGATCGACATAGTTTGACGTCGATTCACCACATCCCCAACCAGCCTGGAGGATCCCCCATGCGGAAGGCGCTGCGCCTTTCCCTTGCGCTCGCCATCGGCCTTTTCCTGGTCGACTGCGAGAGCGAACCCGCGGAAGAACCCACGAACGAACCGCCCGCCGATACCGTCGCGGCGGCGCCCACGATCTCGCTCGCGGACATCGCCGGCACATGGGACATGCGCTCGGTCCCGGTCAGCGGTGAGGACACGACGGCGACTGTCGGCCAGTTCGTGATCACGCCCGAGGAATGGACGTTGATGCTGCCCGACCGCGACCCCATCCCGGGGGTCGTGACGACATCGGGAGACAGCGTCATCGTGGATTCCGGCCCCTTCGAGAGCGTCCGCCGGGATGGCGCCATGGTGACGACGCATGCCGTTTACCGCCTCCAAGGAGATCGTCTGGTCGGAACGACCATCGCGCGCTATGCGACCACGGAGGCCGATTCGGTCCTCGAACTCGCGACCGAAGCGACGCGGGCGCAGTAGAAGTCTCTCGCTCGGAGCGAGTCAACCTGTAAAGCAGGAGGAAGGAATGCGCGTTCTGTGGATGCTC
>JAICQP010000094.1 GCA_025937815.1 Gemmatimonadota bacterium | reverse complement strand
GGCGCGGATCCCGCCGTGGCCGACGACATCCTCACGGCACTCGAGGCCGCGGTGCCGGAAGGGCAGCCCTGGAAGCATGCCGAGGGGAACTCGCCCGCGCACGTCCTGTCGACGCTCGTGGGCTCCTCGGTTCTGGTCGCCGTGGAGGACGGCGAGGTCGCGCTGGGGACCTGGCAGTCGATCTTCTTCTGCGAGTTCGACGGTCCGCGGAGCCGCCAGGTGTGGCTCCAGAAGCTCGAATGAAGCGCGGCTCGACGCGCGGCGCAGGCATCTGGGGGGGCGCGGCGATCCTCCCCGCGGCCGGCGCGCCCCTCTACTTCGCGATCCCGGAGCCCTGGGGGGCGCTTCTCTGGTTCTACCTGTTCCTAGCCGCCGGCGCCTTGGCCGGCGCCTCGCTCGCCAGGAACGGCCTCGCGGGTCCCGTCGCGCTGCGGTTCGGCGCGGCGTTCTCGATTCCCGGCGCGGTGCTGCCATTCTCGGTCCTTCCCGCCGACCGGCTGTCGCTGGTCGCCTCGACGGCGATGGCATGGGCGCTGGCACTCGGCGGCGCCGCCGCGCTCGGCGCCTTCCTGTCCGGGCCTCGGCTCGCCGCCGCGCGGGACTCGCGCTTCAAGGCCGGCGCCCGCGCCGGCGTCGCGTTTCTCGCCGGCGGCGCGCTGGCCGGCGGGCTGGCGCCGATCCTGACCGCGGTGCTCCCGCCGCGCGGCTACTTCGCCGCCTGGGCGGGCGGACTGATCGCCGCCTTCGCCGTCGGCGGCGGGCTGCTCCAGCGGAAGGGCTGAAGATGCCCGATCCGTCGAGCGGAGAGGTGCGCACGCGGTCCCGAACGCACGCGATGGAGACGGTCCCGCGGTTCGATTTCGCGGGCACCGCCTACTCCCACGGCTGGTACGCGCTGGCCCCGAACCGCGGCGATTCCGAGGAGCGATCGTTGGAGCGCACGTGGAAGGTCGGCGACGGCGCCGCGCGGATCCGGCTGAGCCAGCCGGCGGGTCCTGGCGGAGCGATCGACATGGAGGTCCTCTCGGGGCGCGGATCACGATCGGGACTGCCGTCGCCGGCCTGGCGCGCGATCGAGCGGGACGCCCGCCACATGCTGCGGCTCGACGAGGACCTGTCCGCCTTCCACGCGCTTTGCCGCGGCGCAGGTCCGCCGTTCGATCGCGCGGCCGCGAGCGGCTTCGGCCGCCTCTTGCGCTCGCCCACCCTGTTCGAGGACCTGGTCAAGGTGCTGGCCACGACGAACACGCAGTGGTCGGGAACCAAGGCCATGGTCGCGAAGCTGGTCGACCTGGCGGACGAGGGCGGCGCGTTTCCGGGACCCGAGCGGGTGGCCGAGCTGGGGGCCGCGCGGATCCGCGACCGCGCCCGCTGGGGGTACCGGGCCGCGTATCTGGTCGGGCTCGCGAAGGCGATCGCGAAAGGGCAGCTGGACCTCGCCAGGTGGGAGTCATGGGAGGGCACGACGGACGAGCTGGAGGCGGAGATCCGGGGCGTCCCCGGGTTCGGTCCCTACGCGGCGGCCCATGTCCTCACCCTCCTCGGCAGGTACGACCGGATCGGCGTGGACACGGTGTTCCGCGAGTTCGTCCGCCGGGCGCACTTCCCGCGGGCGCGCCAGCCCGTCACCGATCGGCGGATGCTGGCCGTCTACGACCGCTGGGGGGAGTGGAAGATGCTGGCGTACTGGTTCGAGCTGTGGACCGACTACGTGGGCGACGAATCCGCCGTGGAGGGGACGAAGCCGGAGTCGGAGAGGTGATCGACGATCGCGCGCTCCAGCTCTTCGAGGTGCCCGGCGAAGAAGTGGTCGGCGCCCGGCACCACTACGAGCCGCTTGGGCTCGGCCACGAGCGCGAATCCGGCGCGGAGCTCGTCGAGCGGGCCGTGCTCGTCGTTCTCCCCGTGCACGAAGAGCTTGGGCTGCGTCGCCCGGGCGAGCCGCTCGAACGGAAGGCCCCTGGTCGAGCTACTGGTGGGCGTCCCCAGGCAGACGAGACAGTCGACCCGCGGGTGGGCCGCCGCCACGGGCGTCCCGATGGCGTTCCCGAACGAGAACCCGCAGTGGACGAGGGCCAGCGAGGGGTGCTCGCCGGCCATCCAGTCGAGTGCCGCCCGCACGTCGTCCGCCTCACCGACCCCCTCGTCGAATGTCCCGGCGGAGCGGCCCACACCGCGGAAGTTGAACCGCAGGGTCGGGTACCCCAGGCGCTCGAAGGCCTTGGCCGCGCGAAAGACGACCTTGTTGTGCATCGTCCCGCCGAACTGCGGATGGGGATGGGAGAGGACGGCGGCCCGCACGGGATCCGGCGACCCCGCTTTGTAGAGGGCCTCCATCGCACCCGCCGGTCCCTCGAACGTGAACGTTCCGAGCTCACTCATGGCCGATGGCTACCACGGCCTCGCGGCCGACGCAACCCGTGAGCGCTGGAGCGGGAGGCGCGAAGCCGACCGAGGTCTTCGGGCCTCTGGCGGAGGAGTACGCCCGGTTCCGGCCGGGGTATCCCGAGGCGCTGTTCGATTCGCTGTTCGCGCGGCTCGGCGATGCCCCCGGCACGGTGCTCGACATCGGCGCCGGGACCGGCAAGGCGACAGGATCGCTCATCGGGCGGGGAGCGCGCGTCGCGGCGCTCGAGCCCAACCTGGCGATGCTCGCGAAAGCGGCCCGGAGGCTGGTGGATGCGGAGGGCTGGCTGGGGGCGGTGGCGGCGCGCGCCGAGGGCCTGCCGATCGCCTCGGGGTCGATCTCCTGCGTCACCGTGGCGCAGGCCTTCCACTGGCTGGAGCCGGAGCGGGCGCTCGCCGAGTTCGCCCGCGTGCTACGGCCCGGGGGAGTCCTGGCAGTCACGTGGAACGTCGTGGTTCCCGACGCGTTCACCGACGAGGTCTTCGCGCTCGTCGGCCGGTACAATTCCACGTACGGCCGGCCCGTGACGCGCCTCATGCTGTCGACCCCCGACCCGCTCGCACGCCACCCGGCGTTCGCTGTGGAGCCTCCCGTCGAGTTCGCCCACGAGCGCCCCATGAGCGAGGACGCGTACGTGGGCTACGCGTTCTCGTGGTCCTACTGCGGCGGCGCGCTCGGGGCCGACGGCCGGGCGGCCTTCGAACGGGAGCTCCGCGAGGTGATCCGCAGGCACCGGCCCGAGGGGTCGTGGCGCGAGCAGCTGATCGCGGTCGCGCACTTCGCCACCCGGATTCCCGGCTGAGCCTCGCGTTCCGTGGCCCGCATGATGGGCCGCCCTATCTTGTCGCGCGTGGACAGCGAAGAAGTTCTCGTTCGTGCGCGCGGGCTCGTGAAGGCCTATTCGACCGAGCCGGTGGTCAAGGGGATCGACTTCGACGTGAGGCGCGGCGAGTGCGTAGGATTCCTCGGCCCGAACGGCGCCGGCAAGACCACGACGATCAACATGATCTGCTGCTTCGTGTCGGTCGGAGGCGGGGAGCTGGAGGTCTTCGGCCAGAGGGTGAACGGAGACGCGCGGGACATCAAGCGCCGATTGGGCGTCGTCTCCCAGGAGAACAACCTGGATCCCGACCTGACCGTGCTCAAGAACCTGCTCGTCTACGGCCGCTATTTCGGGCTGCCCCGCGAGCATCGCCTGCGTCGGGCCGAGGAGCTGCTCGAGTTCGTCCAGCTGGAGGAGAAGCGCGACTCCCACATCCGCACCCTGTCGGGAGGCATGCGCCGGCGCCTCACGCTGGCTCGCGCGCTCATCTCGAACCCTGAGCTCCTGATCCTCGACGAGCCGAGCACGGGACTGGATCCCCAGGCCCGCCACGTGGTGTGGCAGAAGCTGCGGGCGCTGAAGCGTGCGGGCGTGACGATGCTCCTGACGACGCATTACATGGAGGAAGCGGCCCAGCTCTGCGACCGCGTCCTGATCATGGACGAGGGGCGGATCATCGCGCGCGGAACACCGCAGGGCCTGATCGAGGAGCACATCGGGGCCGAGGTCGTCGAGCTCTATTCGACCGATCCGTCGCACTCGGACGCCATGGCGTTACTCCAGGGGGCCGCCGATCACGTCGAGCGCGCGGGCGACGAGGTGTTCGGCTTCTTCCGGCGGAGCGAGAGCGCGCGGGCCCTTCTACCCGTTCTCGCGGAGCACCACGTGGTCCACCGGCGCGCGACGCTCGAGGACGTCTTCCTCCGCCTGACCGGCCGCGAGCTCCGCGAATGACGCAACTCACTACGCGGGTCGCCGGCGCGTTCCGCGTCTGGCTCAGGAACTTCGAGTCGTGGAAGGATTTCGCGGTCGCATCGCTGGTCGGCACGGTGGCCGAGCCGCTCCTCTTCTTCGCGGCCATGGGATTCGGCCTCGGCCGCTTCGTCGACGAGATCCAGGGCCAGCCGTACGTCGCGTTTCTCGCGCCGGGGCTCGTGGCTTCGACCGCCATGAACGCGGCCTCGTTCGAGACCACCTTCGGCTCGTTCACGCGGATGAACGAGCAGCGCACGTACGAGGCGATCGTCATGACGCCGATCTCGGTCGGCGAGGTCGTCGCGGGCGACATCCTGTGGGCGGCCTCGAAGAGCCTGCTGGCGGGGGCGGTGATCCTGGCGTTCATGCTGCCGCTGGGCCTCCTCGCGGGCCCGCTGGCCGCCGCCGTGCTGCCGCTGACGTTCGCGGTGGGGATCATGTTCGGGGCGCTGGGCATGGCGTACACCGCGATCGCGCCCTCGTACACGTTCTTCAACTACTTCTTCACGCTCGTCATCGGCGTGATGTTCCTGTTCAGCGGGGTGTTCTTCCCGCTGGACGGCCTCCCCTCGTGGGTGGGCTGGGCCGCGTGGTTCCTCCCGCTGACCCATGCCGTGATCCTCATGCGCGCGCTGACATCGGGGACGCTGGAACCCTCGATGTGGGTCAACGGCGCATGGCTGGCGGCGTTCACGCTGGCCGCGTTCTGGCTCTCGGTCCGGCTGATCCGACGGCGGCTCATCCGATGAGGATCCCCAGGCAGGCGAGCCCTCGGCGCAAGCGAGCCGCGAAGGGGCGTCCGGCGCCGGGGGCGTGGGAGGCGCTCGAGGCGATCGCGGGAGACGTGTCGGGCGGCGCGTCAGAAGTGGCGCGGGCGCTCCTGGCATGGGGAGAGAGCTGGTCGGCGGGCGCTCCGGGAACGGCCCGTGAGGCGACCGTCGGCCTCGAGCGGCTGGCCCGCCGGCAGGCCGCGCTGGCGCCCGTCCTCAGGATCGCCAACGACATGCTCGTCGAGTTCGATCGATTCGACGCCCACGACGAGGCCGCCCTGCGCGCGGCGGTGGGGAAGATCGGCGGGCGGTGGCGGGCGCGTCTCGACGAGGCGCAGGCGACCCTGCGCCTCCACCTGCGGCGGGCGCTGGGCTCGGCGCCGGCGATCTACACGTACTCGGCGTCCAGCACGGTGCAGGGGGCGATCGAGGATCACTTCGCGGGCGGGGCCTGGTTCCGGGTCGTCGTCTCGGAGTCGCGCCCCGGCTGCGAGGGCACGCGTCTCGCGGCCGCGCTCGCGGCGCGCGGCATACCCGTCGCGCTGGGGACGGACGCCTGGCTCTGGGGGGCGATCGAGGAGGAGGGCCTGCTCGTCCTGGGGGCCGACACGCTGCTTCCCACCGGCTGGGTCAACAAGCGGGGCTCCCGCGCGCTGGCCCTCCGGGCGAGGGAGCGGGGAGTGGCGGTCGTCTGCGCGGCCGACACCGGCAAGTTCCTGCCGCCGGCCCTGGCCGCGCTGCCGAGATCCTACGAGCGCGACCCTGTCGAGATTCTCGCGGATCCGCCACCATCGCTGGCGATCGCGAACCCGTACTTCGAGGAGGTGGCGTGGGAAGCGCTCGACGTCCTAGTGACCGAACGGGGACCGACGCGGCCGCGCGATCTGCGCTCGGGCGACATCCCGGTGGCCCGCACGCTGCGGGACGCCAAGATCCAGTGAACCCCAACCGGAGGAACGAAATGGCACGCAGGATCGCGGACATCGGATTCGCGGCGGCAATCGGCCTCGTCCTGGCGGGGCCGCTCGCCGCGCAGGATCCTGACGCCGACCAGATGGCGGCGTTCATGGAGGCCGTGTCGCCGGACGAGAACCACGCGGTGCTGGAGCCGCTGGCCGGGTCGTGGAGCCACGCCGTCGCCTTCTATCCCGCGCCGGGCGCCGAGGCCATCCAGATGACGGCCACCAGCGCGGCCGAGATGACGATGGGGGGTCGCTACCTCGTGACGGAGATCCACGGGGATTTCCTCGGCGCTCCCTTCGAGGGTCGCGAGGTGATGGGGTACGACAAGGTCAAGGGGCAGTACTTCGCGTTGTTCCACGACAACATGTCCACCGGACCGGTAGTCTCCTGGGGATCGTGGGATCCGACGACGAAGACGATGACGATGGAGGGAACGCTCGCCGACCCCATGACGGGCGAGCTGGAGAAGAAGATCCGCAACACGACCCGGTTCCTGGACGACGGCACCATCCACTACGAGAACTGGGGTCCGGGACCCGACGGCGAGATGTACAAGACGATGGAGATCCACTCGACGAAGCAGTAGCCGCCGAGCGGGTCAGAGATCCGGGAGCTCCGGATCGGCTCCGCTGAGCAGTGGCAGCCGGTCGAACGCTTCCTCCAGCGAGCGCTCGATCGCGCGCAGGTCGCCGGCGCTCCAGCTGAGGTCGCGGCGCTCGTCCTGGTCCACGTACCAGAGCCGCCCACCGACCTCCTCGAGCCCCAGCGCCGCGGCGGCGGCCAGGGCGTAGATCGCGAGCTGCGTCGCGTGCCTCGCGGACGAGGCCGGGTCGGCTTCCGCGAACTTGTAGTCGCCGACCCACCAACCGCCGGCCGCGTCCCGCCAGAGGACGTCGATCGCCCCGGTCACGATGCCGCCGCCGGGAACGCGCAAGCGAAAGGGATGCTCCCGCGCGACCCGGTCCGCGCCGCGGAGATCGGGGAGCACGCGGCGCTGGGCGTAGCCGGCGAGCGCGCGCGCTTCCGGTTCCGCCAGGCCGCCGCCTGTCGCGAGCCAGGCCGCGAGCTCGTCTTCGGCGGTGATCGCGAGCGGCATCCGCTCGAGAGCCCGGTGGCCGCGCTCGCCGCGCCGCATGGCCTCTTCGGCCAGGGCCCGAGCCCCCGGCCAGTCCGCGGCCGGAGCGGCGCCCCCCGCGAGTACAGCCGCCAGCTCGCGCGCGGTCGCCTCCCCGGGAGCCGCCGGCGCCGGCTCCAGCACGGCCACGCCGGGGTCCGCCAGCGGAGGCGACTGGCCGAGGGCGGCGGCGAAGCGAGGCAGCCAGAACTCGAGGGCACAGGCGCGGGCCAGCGCCGCGCCCGGCTCCGACCCGACGAACTCCCGCACCCGCGCGAACCACCAGTGATCGGTCGCCCCCGCCGACAGGATGAGGTGCTCCCTCGCGCGGGTGGAGGCGACGTAGAGGAGCCGTCCCTCCTCGGCCCGCTCCCGCCGGGCCGCGGCTTCCTTCGCCGCCTGATATCCGAGCGTCGGCTCGCCGTCGACGCCGGCGTCCTCCCACCACTTGGAGACCACGCCGAGATCCGGATCGAAGGCCACGCCGCCGAGGCCCTCCGGCATCTTCCCGCCGATGTCCGCCAGCGCGACGATCGGGAACTCCAGCCCCTTGGACTGGTGGATGGTCATGACGCGCACGCGGTCGCCGGCCTCGGGCAGCGACGCGTCGCGCTCACGGGGCGGGCGCTCGACCCGCCTCTTGAGGAGCGCGATCCAGTCCGAGAGGAGGACCGCGCCCTCGGATGGAGCCCGCTCGGCGAGCGTCAGGAGCCGGTCCAGGTTCGCCCGCCGCTGCACGCGATCCGGAAGGGCGTCGATCACAGCCGCGTATCCGGTCCGGTCGACGAGCCAGCCGACGGTGTCCGCCGGCGGCTCGCGATCGGCGCGCTGTCGGAGCTCGGCGAGGACCGCCAGCCCGTCCGCGAGCGCGGCGGACTCCTCGGCATTCAGGCCGGCGCCCGACGCCGCCATCGCCTGGAGCCGGGGAAGCAGCGGCCCGTCGCTGTGGGACCAGCCGGTGAGCAGCGCCCAGACCGCGTCGTCGGCGAGGCCGACCATTGGAGAGCGCAGGAAGCCGACGAGCGGGATGGGGTCGCCGGGGAGGAGCGCCGCCTGGAGCGCCGAGAGCACGTCGTACACCTCCTGCCGGTTGTAGAATCCGCTCCCGCCGACCACGATCGATTCGAGACCGACCCCCTCGAGCGCGCGGCGGTAGGGCTCGACCTGGGTCAATCTCCTCAGCAGGACGACGACGTCCCCTGGCCTGGCCGGGCGTTCCTCGCCAGTGCGGCGATCCTCGACTCGAATCGATTCCGGACCATCCGGCTCGCAGGCGGCGGCGATCCGCGCGGCCAGGGCGCGGGCTTCGATCTCGCGGGCCTCTGCGGCCGCCGGAGCGGCGTCACCTGGGTGCAGGAGCTCCACGCAGAATCCGCCCCTGGCGGGACGCGATGGCCGCTGCGGGAGGTAAGCGATGTCGTCTTCGCGCTCGCCGCCGATCAACACCGAGGGGAAGAACGCGTTCAGGAACTCGATCAGCTCGGGCCGCGCTCGGTAGTTGGTGGCTAGCGGACGGCGCGCCCCCCGCGCCGCGGCGGCGCGCGCCAGCCGCTCGAAGGCCTCTACGGTGGCTCCGCGAAACCCGTAGATCGACTGCTGGGAGTCGCCGACCACGCACCAGCGGATACCTCCGGGCCGCGCTTGGCCGGCCAGCGCATCGTCGCCGACCACGAGGCGCAGGATGTCGTGTTGCACGGGGTCGGTGTCCTGATGCTCGTCGACCAGTACCACGCGCATCCGGCGGCGAAATCCCTCCAGGACATCGGAGTCTCCCACGAGGAGCGCACGCGACTTGAGGAGCAGGTCGTCGTAGTCCAGCGCGTGCCGCGCCGCTCTCGCCACCCGGTAGGCGTCGCGGACGGAGACGGCGAGCGCGGGCCACACGCCGAGCTGGAAGCGGTGCTCGATCTCGCTCCGCGCGGCGCGGAGCCCGTCGATCGCCGCGACGACCGCGTGGCGGAGCGGCGTCGCGTCGGGGAAGCGCCAGGTCCGGCTCGGGGCGCGCGCGGCCTCGCGGAGCGCCTCTTCGGTTCCGGCTGAAGGGTAGGATCTCCAGGCGCCGACGGCTTCCTCGTACGCGGGCAGGAACGGGCGGCCCTTGGGCGTCAGCGGACCGGAGCGAGCCGCGGCCAGGAGCTCCGCGGCCGCCGTCGCGATTCGCTGGGGGAGGGGTCCGGCGATCTCCCGCTCGAGCTCGTCCAGACGCTCCTCGAAGCGCTCGATCGGGCGCGCCCGGCTCCATCCCGCGGTGCGGAGTTCCCGGACGAGCCCCGCGATCCGCGCGCTCGCCTCCCTGAGCCCGAGGATCTCGACGGCCTGGCGGGCGGCGGGATCGGATCGAAGTCGGGAGCGCAGGGTCTCGACCGTCGTCCGGTGGAGGAGCTCGTCG
>JAICQP010000149.1 GCA_025937815.1 Gemmatimonadota bacterium | reverse complement strand
GGCGATGAACAGAATGTGATCGGTGCGGACCAGCCCGTACTTGGTCTGCACGTTGGAGCCTTCGACGACGGGCAGGAGATCCCGCTGCACTCCCTCACGCGAAACGTCGGGGCCGCCCGTCACTTTCTCGCCGGCGATCTTATCGATCTCGTCCAGGAAGACGATGCCCGAGTTCTCGGTCCGGTAGACGGCCTCGTTCACGACCTCGTCCATGTCGACGAGCTTGGCGAGCTCTTCTTGAAGCAGGATCCGCCGCGCCTCCGAGACCGTGACCTGGCGCCGCTTCTTCCGCTTGGGCAGCATGTCCTCGAGCATCTCGGACATGTTGATGTCCATGTCCTCGAGCCCCATCGGGGAGAGGACCTCGATGAACGGCATGCGCGTCTGGCTGGTCTCGACCTCCACCTTGCGGTCCTCGAGCTTTCCGTCCGCCAGGAGCTTCCTGAGCTTCTCCCTCGAGCGCTCGCGCTGGGCCTGCGCGTCCGCGGTCGCGGGCTCTGTGGGGGCGGCCTCGACGACCCCCAGCTTGTCGACCAGGTAGCGGCGCATCGCCCCGCCGGCCTCTTCGCCCTTGAGCGGCGGGAGCAGCAGGTCCAGTAGCCGGTCCTCGACCTGCTGCTCGGCCTGATCGTAGACCTCGTCCTCCCACTCCTGGCGCACCATGTTGACCGAGATCTCCATGAGATCCCGGATCATCGACTCCACGTCGCGCCCGACGTAGCCCACCTCGGTGAACTTGGAGGCTTCGACCTTGATGAACGGCGCGTCGGAGAGGCGCGCCAGCCGGCGCGAGATCTCGGTCTTTCCGACCCCGGTGGGGCCGATCATGATGATGTTGTTGGGCAGGATCTCGTCGCGGAGCTCCTCTTCGACGCGGAGGCGCCGCCAGCGATTCCGGAGGGCGATCGCCACCGCGCGCTTCGCCTCGTGCTGGCCCACGATGTACTTGTCCAGCTCGGCCACGATCTGCCGCGGCGTGAGGGACTCGTACGGATCCTCTTCGGGGGCGACCTCTTCCGGTACCGGGGGCGCTTGATCGGTCAGTGTTTCGTCCATGGGGCGCGAATATAGCCGGCCCTCACGTGCGGCGCCGGAATGAGCCCGCGCTCGCGAAACCACTGCGCCGTCCGCGCGACGGATTCGCGTAGATCCGTCTTCGGGTCGTAGCCGAGATCGCGCCTGGCTCTCGAGATGTCGAACGTGCGATCGCCGAGAAAGAGCTCCACGCGGCTGAACCGCGGGAGCGAACGGCCGGTGAGCGAGAGCGCCCCGCGCTGCAGGATGCGCCAGGCGTGGAGCGGCGCGGCTGGAAGCGGGCGCCGCCGAGGCGGACCGCCGACCGCGTCGGAGATGGCGTCGACCAGCTCGGCCAGGGTCACCGCCTCGCCGGTCAGGTTGTAGACGCGACCGCCGATCCCGGCGACATCGGCGCAGCGCTTCAGTCCCGCCGCGACGTCGTCGACGTCCGCCGCCGGGTAGCGACCGCGGCCGCGGCCGAGCATGCGGAAGCTGCCGTCGGCGATCGATCGAAAGAGCCCCAGCCACCCGACCGCGCCGGCTCCGAGCATGCCGCCGAGCCGCGCCACGACGAGGGGGAGACCTCGCTCCTCCGCGAGCTTGAAGAGCAGGTCCTCCGCGCGCGCTTTGGATCGGGCATAGGTCGAAACCGGATCGCGCGGGGTGTCCTCGTCGAGGATCCCCCGCCGGGCGATTCCGTAGACCTTGATCGCGCTCGCGAAGACGAACCTCTCCACGCCCGCATCGAGCGCGGCCGCGGCGAGCCGCGCCGTCCCGTCGACGTTCGTCTCGCGGAGGTCCCGCGCGGAGGCGCCGCGGTGGGAGGTGATCGCCGCGAGGTGGTGGACCACCCGGCAACCCCGCACCGCGTGGCGCGCCGCGTCCGGGTCACGGAGGTCGCCGCGCACGATCTCGACGCCCGCCGCCTCCAGCGCGGAGACGTCCGATCCCGGGCGCACTAGGGCCCGCAGGGGCTCCCCGCCGCGCAGCGACTCGACCAGGTGCGAGCCGACGAACCCCGTCGCCCCGGTGACGAGGATCAATCCGTTTTCAGCTCGAGGATGCTGAGATGGGTGTTGGTGTGGATGCAGATCTCGCCCGCGATCGTCAGCGAGCGCTCGACGATCTCGCGCGCGCCGAGGTCGGTCGCGTCCCGGAGCGCCCGGGCGGCGGCCAGCGCGTACGGGCCGCCGGATCCGATCGCGAGGATGCCGTCGTCGGGCTCGATGACCTCGCCGTTCCCCGAGACGAGCAGGCTCGTCTGCCGGTCGGCGACCGCCAGCATGGCCTCCAGGTGGCGCAGGATCTTGTCGGAGCGCCACTCCTTGGCGAGCTCGACCGCGGCGCGGGCCAGGTTCGTCGGCCAGCGCTGGATCTTCTCCTCGAACTTCTCGAACAGCGTGAGCGCGTCGGCCGCCGAGCCCGCGAAACCGGCGATGACCCGGCCGTCGTGCATCTGGCGGACCTTGACCGCGCGGCCCTTCATCACCGTGTCTCCGAGCGTGACCTGGCCGTCTCCTCCGAGGGCGACCGCTCCCTCCCTGCGGACCGAGCAGATCGTGGTGGCGTGGATCCTGTGCTGCGTCATCGGGCTCCGGTCTGGAGAATCAGGCATGCGGGTGGGCGACCTCGTACGCGGCCTTGAGCCGCTCGCGCGAAAGATGCGTGTAGAGCTGCGTTGTGGAAAGCGACTCATGGCCCAGGAGCTCCTTGACCGCCATGAGATCGGCGCCGCGGTCCAGGAGGTGGGTGGCGAAGGAATGGCGCAGCGTGTGGGGGCTTACCCCTTCCCGCTCGGCGGCGCGGGTGAGCGCGCGGGTGATCACGCGCTGGATCTGCCGCACGGTCAGCCGCCGCCCCGTGCGGCTGGTGAAGACGGCGCCGTCCCCTCCGCCGCCCACCGCCGCGAGCTCGGCCCGCCAGTCGCGTAGCGCTTCCCCGGCGGCCTGGCCCAGCGGCACGCGGCGCTCCTTGTCTCCCTTCCCGACGACACGCGCGGAGCCGGTCGCGTCGACGTCCCCCCATGACAAGCCGGCGATCTCTCCGACCCGGAGGCCGCCGCCGTAGGCCACCTCGAGGAGCGCCGCCTCGCGGCGGGCGTAGAACCCCTCCTTCTCCCGCGCCACGTCGAGGAGACCCTGGAGCGGCTCGGAGCGGATGACGGCGGGCAGCTTCCGGCCGCGCTTAGGGACGGCCACCGCCTGGGCCGGGTTCCGCCGCGCCCACCCTTCGCGGCAGGCATGCCGGAAGAACCCGCGCAGGGACGCGAGACGTCTGGCGATCGTCCGCTTCTCGAGGCCCTGCCGCGCGCCCCAGGCGAGATAGGCGCGAACGTCCTCGGACGTGATTTTGTCGAGGTCGGGCGCCGTCGTGCCGATGTGCTCCGCGCAGAACTCGCTCCAGCGGGCGAGATCGCGCCCGTAGCCGTCGATCGTGTTCGGGCTGTAGCGGCGCACGGCGCGGAGGTACTCGAGGAAGTCCGCGACGCGCGCCTCGAGCGAGCCCCCGCTCATCGCGTGCCGACCGTGGCCGGACCCGGCTCCCGGGCTTCGGCCCAGGCTTCGATGGCGGCCAGCGCGCGGGCGCTCTGCGCGGCGCGTCGCTCCCGCTTTCCACGGATTCCGCGCTCGGCCGGCGGGACGAGGCCGAAGTTCGCGTTCATGGGCTGGAACCGCTGTGGGTCGGCCTCGCGCAGGTATGCGTACAGGCCGCCGATCATCGTCTCGCGCGGCGGCAGCTCGGGCGGCTCGCCGCCGAGGACCCGAGCCGCGTTCCACGCGGCCAGGAGGCCGCTCATGATCGACTCCACGTATCCCTCGACTCCGGTGAGCTGCCCCGCGAAGAACAGTCCCGGCCACCCACCGCCTTTCGGCCGGCCGAACGGGTCGAGCGCGACCGAGTGCTGGAGGAACGTGTTGCGGTGCACCTGGCCGTGCCGCAGGTACTCGGCCCTGGCGAGCGCCGGGACGACGGCGAACACGCGCTTCTGGTCCCCGTAGCGCATGCGGGTCTGGCATCCCACGAGGTTGAACATCGTGCCGCCGGCGTTCTCCCGGCGGAGCTGGAGAACCGCGTGCGGCTCGACTCCGGTGCGAGGATCCGGGAGTCCCACGGGCTTGAGCGGGCCGAAGCGCAGGGTCTCGCGGCCGCGGCGCGCCATCTCCTCGATCGGCAGGCACCCCTCGAAGAACATCGCGTCCCGCTCGAAGTCCTTCAGGGGGTACAGCTCGGCCGAGAGGAGCCCGTCGACGAACGCCTCGTAGCCGGCCGCGTCGAGCGGGCAGTTGAGGTAGTCGTCCCCGCCCTTGCCGTAGCGCGAGGCTGCCCAGAACTCCCCCTCGACCAGCGACTCGCGCGAGACGATCGGGCTGATCGCGTCGTAGAACGCGAGGTTTCCGGCGCCCAGGATGTCCTCGATCCGGCGCGCGAGGGCGTCAGAGGTCAGGGGCCCGGTGGCGACGATCGTCACCTCGCCGGGTACGAGCTCCTCGCGCTCTTCGCGCACGACCGTGATGAAGGGCTCCGCTTCCACCGCCTCGGTCACCAGCGCCGCGAACCGCTCGCGGTCGACGCCGAGCGCCGACCCGGCCGGGATGCGCGCCGCGCGGGCGATCTCGAGCAGCCGGCACCCGAGCCGTTCGAGCTCGGCCTTGAGTAGCCCGTGCGCGTTCTCGACGTCCGTGGACTTGAAAGAGTTCGAGCAGACGAGCTCCGCGAGCCGGTCGGTTCGATGGGCTGGGGTCGTGGCTTGGGGCCGCATCTCGAAGAGGAGCGACGGCACCCCGAGCCGCGCGCACTGGAGCGCCGCCTCGCAGCCCGCCAGGCCGCCGCCGACGATCGTGACCCCGTTCACGGGGTCTCCGCCGGCCCTTCCTCGGGCACCGGTTCCTGCTTCTTCGATGCCTTCCTCCGCGATGCGGCCTTGCCCGACGCCTTCCTGGTCGACGTCCTCTTCCGCGCCGCCTTCTTCCTGGGCGCCTTCCCTCCCGCCTTGCCGCGCGGTCCGCGCCCGCCTTTCGCGGGCCCGCGCGCCGCCCGCTCCGCGAGGAGCGAGACGGCCATGTCGAACGTCACGTCGTCGAGCCCGACGCCCTTGGGAATCGAGGCGTTGGTCTGGCCGTCGCTGACGTAGGGCCCGTAGCGCCCCTCGCGGAGCTCGATCGGGGCTCCGGTCACCGGCGAGGGGTCGAACGTCCGGATCGGCTCGGCGCGGGCGGCTCCGGCCCGGCGCTTGGGCTGGGCGAGAAGCGCGAGCGCCTGCTCGAGCGTCACGTCGAGGGAAGAGAGGTCCGGCGGCAGCGAGCGCGTGTCCTTGCCGCGCTTGATGTACTGCCCGTACCTGCCGACGTGGGCCTCGACCGGCTCGCCGGTCCCCGGGTCCCGCCCCAGCTCGCGCGGGAGCGACAGGAGCCGCACCGCGGTCGCGAGGTCGATCGACGCAGGATCCATCCCGCGCAGGAGCGACGCGCGCTTGGGCTTGCCGTCGCCGTCCGCCTCCCCGAGCTGGACGTAGGGTCCGTACCGCCCCGTCTTCAGATAGACGGGCTGGCCCGTTTCGGGATGCGCTCCGAGCGGTTCCTCCGCGAGCTCCCCCTGCCGCAGGAGCTCCGTCGCCAGCTCGAGCGTCAGCTCGTCCGGCGGAAGGCCCTCGGGCAGCGACGCCCGCCGACCCTCCCCCTGCTGCAGGTACGGGCCGTAGCGGCCGACCCGCACGGCCACCGGCTCCACCTCCCCTTCGGGGGTGCCGATTTCGATCGTGCACACGGCACGCGC
>JAICQP010000253.1 GCA_025937815.1 Gemmatimonadota bacterium | reverse complement strand
TCCGGCTCCTTCTTCCGCCCGGTCTCCGGCTCCTTCTCCCTTCCGGTCTCCGGCTCCTTTTCCCTCCCGGTCTCCGGCTCCTTCTTCCGCCCGGTTTCCGGCTCCTTCTTCCGGCCGGTCTCGGGCTCTTTCTCGGGCGGGGGCTTCGGGGGCTCGTCGTCCTTCATCGCGCCGGGCGCCGGTTCGGGCACCGACTTCGGCTTCTCCGTCTCGGACCGTTTCTCGGGTTCGGGCTTCTCCTCTGGCGCAGGCTGCCCGGCGCCGGCCTCCACGATCCTCCCCACCACGTCGCCGACGTGCACGGTCTCTCCGGCCTGGACGAGGATCTCGAGGGTGCCGCTCGCCTCGGCGGCGAGCTCGACGGTCGCCTTGTCGGTCTCGAGCTCCAGGATCAGGTCGTCCTTCTCGACCCGGTCGCCGTCCTTCTTGAGCCATCTTCCGAGATCGCCCTCGGTGACCGACTCCGCCAGGTTGGGGATCACGATGTCCATCAGCTCCCGAGCGCCGCTTCGAGGAGCGCGGCCTCCTCCTCGTCGTGGACGTGGTGCGATCCTGTAGCCGGCGAGGCGGCCTCCGGCCGGCCGGCGTACTCCAGCGGCACGGCCTGCGAAATGCACTCCTCGAGACGGTGCCGGACGTTCCGCCAGGCGCCCATGTTCTCGGGCTCCTCCTGGACCCAGATCACGCGCTCGAGCCCCGGATATCCCGCGAGCGCGGACCGCAGCTCCTTTTCGGGGAAGGGATAGAGCTGCTCGATCCGCACGATGCCGACGTCGTCGATGCCGCGCTCGCGCCGCGCCTCGAGGAGCGTGTAGTAGACCTTCCCGGCACAGAGCAGGAGCTTCCGGATTCCCTCCCGATCCTCGATCGACACGTCGTCGATCAGCGGCAGGAAACCGCCGTCCGTGAAGTCCACCACGCGCGACACCGCGAGCTTGTGTCGGAGCAGGCTCTTGGGCGTCATGAGGACGAGCGGCTTCCGGAAATTCCGCATCATCTGGCGCCTCAGGCAGTGAAAGAGCTGCGCCGGCGTGGTCAGCGCGCAGACCTGCATGTTCCTTTCGGCGCACAGCTCGAGGAACCGCTCGAGACGCGCGCTCGAGTGCTCGGGGCCCTGACCCTCGTACCCGTGCGGGAGGAGGAGCGTCAGCCCCGACATGCGCCGCCACTTGTACTCGCCGCTGGCCAGGAACTGATCGATGACGACCTGCGCCCCGTTGACGAAGTCCCCGAACTGGGCCTCCCACATGACCAGCGTCCAGGGGTCAGCGGCCGAGTATCCGTACTCGAAGCCCAGCGCCGCATTCTCGGAGAGCGGGCTGTTGATGACGTGGAACGTGCCCTGCTCCTCGCCCAGATGGTTGAGCGGCACGTACCCTTCGCCCGTCGCCTGGTCCGTGTACATCGCGTGGCGGTGGCTGAAGGTCCCCCGGATCGTATCCTGCCCGGCGAGGCGCACCCGGGTCCCGTCGAGGAGGAGAGAGCCGATGGCCAGCGCCTCGCCGCATCCCCAATCGATTTCTCCATCCTCGAGCACCATCGCGGCGCGCTCGGCCATCAGGCGCTCCAGACGCTTGTGCCAGGAAAACCCCTCGGGCACGGTCGTCAGCGCGCGCGCGATCCGCTCCAGGGTCTCGCGTGGCACCGCGGTGTCGACCGGATCGTCGTTCCAGCCGAACGCCAGGCCCTCCCAGACGCCCGTCACCGACACATAGGGCTGCTTTTCGAGCTGCCGGGCCTCTCCGTGCGCCTGCTCGATCTCCCCCTTCGCAGCCTCTCGCATGGCTGCGACTTCGTCCTCGGCGATCGTGCTCTCCTCGATCAGCCGCCGGGCGTAGACTTCCGAGTTCGACGGATGCTCTGCGATCCGCTTGTACATCTCGGGATGCATGAACGAAGGATCGTCGAGCTCGTTGTGGCCGTATCTCCGGAAGCAGACCAGGTCGATGAAGACGTCGCGATGGAATCGCTGCCGGTACTCGATCGCGATCCGCGCCACGTGCGCCACGGCTTCGGCGTCGTC
>JAICQP010000087.1 GCA_025937815.1 Gemmatimonadota bacterium | reverse complement strand
TCCGGCTCCTCGATCCAAGCGCGGTCTCCCTCCACGCGGATCCGCCCTTCGGCCGCCGCGATGACGACGGCGGGCAACAGCCGATGCTCTACTTCGAGCACCCGCGCAGCCAGCGTCGCCGGGGTGTCTAACGGCTCGACGGGCACCTCCTCGCGCGCGACCACCGGGCCCCGGTCGTACTCCTCGTCGACGAGGTGCACGCTCGCGCCCGATACCTTCTCCCCCGCTTCCAACACGGACGCGTGCACGCGCTCACCGTACATCCCCTTCCCCCCGTGTGCGGGCAGAAGCGCGGGGTGGATGTTGAGGATCCGGCTCGGATAGCGGCGGACGACCTCACCCGGAACCCGCTTCAGATACCCGGCGAGGACGATCCAGTCGACCTCCGCGCGTTCCAGCGCGGCGAGCATGCCCGCGGCGTCGCCGGCATCCACGACCGCGGCCTCCACGCCGCGGCGGCGCGCCCGGTCGAGTGCCGGCGCGTCCGCGCGATCGCTCGCCACCAGCACGACCGCCGCGTCTTGCCGGCCTTCGAGTGCATCGAACAGAGCTTCGAGGTTGGACCCCCGGCCGGAGGCGAACACCGCGACCCGGATCATCGGCGCAGCAAGCTAATCCCGCTCGGGGCCGATCGCCCTTGTCCGCGTTCGCACCGCTCGCTATTCACTCTTCAAGAACGGGGGCCGCCGTCGTCACGGGGCGCCGGCGCTTCCCGACTCTTCGGGGAGGTGAAATGATGTGGAAGGAGTTCAAGGAATTCGCGCTCAAGGGCAGCGTTCTCGACATGGCGATCGGCATCATCATCGGCGTCGCCTTCGCTCCGATCGTCAAGTCGCTGGTGGACGACATCATCATGCCACCCATCGGGCTGGTTCTCGGCGGGGTCGACTTCACCGATCTGTTCGCCGTGCTCCGGGAAGGAACGCCCGCTGGACCTTATCTCTCCCTGGAGGCCGCCAAGGCCGCCGGCGCCGTCACCGTCAACTACGGTCTATTCGTGAACACGGTGATCACGTTCCTCATCGTCGCGTTCGCGATCTTCCTGATGGTCAAGGTGATCAACCGCTGGCGGGCCGGAGAGACCGAGGAACCGGTCACGCGGGAGTGTCCCCACTGCCTGTCGACGATCCCCATCAAGGCGAGGCGCTGCGCGGCCTGCACCATGGAGGTGGCTGCCGCGTAGCGGTCATCGGGCCATGTCCGGGCGTGCGGGCGTGCGCGTCTCGCCGGGCCCGATCCACCACGGAAGCCATCCTAGAGCTACCAGGCTGACCGCCACGTCGTCCTTCTCGGGGCGCAGAGCGATCGCGCGCAGGGGCTCGGTGAGCGGATCGATGCGGGCGTCGAGCTCGCGGATCTCCGCCACGAGCTCCGCGTCGAGCCGGGCGAGCTCTGCCCGCAGGGTCTCCAGGTTTTCGGTCGCGCGGCCGACGTCGCCTGCCTGCTCGATCGAGCGTCCGACACCGCGCGACGCCGTCGTCGCCCGGCCCAATGAACGGCGGCCGAACACCGCGCCGATCACGGTCGCGCCGATCGAGACCGCGGTATCGAGCCTGGCCTTCCGGGCCTGTCCCTGCTCCCGAGCGAGCGCCTGTTCGGCCTTCCGGATCCGCTCGCTGAGTCGCGCCGCCTGATCGGAGTATTTCTGTTCGAGCTTCGCGCGCTCGCCGTCTCGCTTCTCCCGCGCCATCTGCTGGAGCCGGATACGGAAGTCGCGCTCGTCCTCGCCCGGCTTCGAAACCTGTCCCAGCGAGAGGCTCTTCCACGCCGTCAGCTCCTGCGTCCGCGTGATCCATGTGACGAACTCCCGCTTCCACGCAGCGTAGCTCTCCCTCTCCACCGCCGGTGAGGGGAGGGAGCCGAACGTGGCGCCGGCCTGCGGACCGGTCGCGAGCTCGCCCTGGGCGAGCGCGAGGACCCACGCCGCGTCCCAGTCGACGGCCCGGGCCCCGTCGGTGAACGGTGCGGCCGCCGCGACTTCGCGGGACGGGGAGTCCTCGACGGCGCGATCGTCGACGACGAAGGAGCCGAGCGTCAAAACGGACGGCTCGTAGTGCAGCCGGTGGCCCGCGGGAGCCGGCGTCCGCGGTGGGACGAAGACCTCGGTTACGCCGGGGGGGACGATCGGGCGGCCACGCTCGGGTCCTTTCCGGGCCGCCGAACTCTCGGGCGGGGCCGCGGCAGCGGAAGACCCGGGGTCCGCGGGCACGCCCGCACCGACCTTCGGCGTCAGGCGCTGGATCTCCGACCGCGTGAGCGGTCCCCTCAGGTACGACATCGCCCAGCGGGTCTCGAACACCACCGGTTCCCGCTCGTGGACGTTGTGCATCAGGAACATGCGTTTCCCGAGCCCGGCCAGGACCTCCCCCATCCGCGCGCGGTCGAAGCCGGACTCTGAGCCCGCCGCGACCCCCTCGAGCCCCTCCAGCACGCGGTCCTTGTCGCGCTCCGTCTGGAGCCGTCCGAGAAACCACGTGCCCGCGTTGGCCAGGCCCTTGTAGTCGAGATCCACGGGATTCTGCGTGGCGAGCACGATTCCGACGCCATGCGCGCGGGCCTGCTTGAGCAGCGTGAGGAGCGGCCGCTTGGATGGCGGCTCCGCAACCGGCGGAAAGAAGCCGAAGATCTCGTCCATGTACACGATCGCACGCAGGCTCGACGTCCCCGGCTGAGCCCGGACCCACCCGACGACCTCGTTGAGGAGGAGCGTCACCAGGAACATGCGCTCGGCGTCCGAGAGGTGCGCTATCGAGACGATCGACACGCGCGGCTTCCCCGAATCGGTGTACAGGAGCCGCCCGATGTCGAGGGGCTCTCCTTGGAGCCATGTGGCGAAGCCGGGCGAGGCGAGCAGGTTGTTGAGCCTCAGCGCGAGCGCGTATCTGTCCTTCGCGGGATAGAACGATTCGACCTCCATGACGCCGATCCGCTCGACCGGCGGCTCCTGGATCGCGTGGAGTAGCTCCGCGAGGTCGAGGTCGCGTCCGGAGCGCCAGAACTCCTGCAGGATCGTGGCCAGCAGGATGTGCTCGCGGCTCTGGAGCGGGTCTGCCTCGATGCCGAGCAGGCCCAGGAGTCCCGTCACGGTCGTTCCGACCCTGTCGGCCAGGAGCTCCGCGTCTTCGCGCACACCAGCGGCGGGTGCGGCGAGGGAACGCAGGATCGAGAGCGGCCGCCCGGCGGTGCTCCCCGGCGTGTAGATCGCGAACTCGGCGGCTTCGCGCAGGCGCCGGATCCGCTCGCCGTCCTGCCCCCACGCCGCCAGACCCTCGCGCCACGCCTTCGCCTGGCTCGCGGCGAAGGCCTCGGGATCGAGCCCCTCGCGGCGGGCCTGGGACTCCTCGACCCAGGGCCGGAAATCCGCCGCTCCGAGCTCCGGGAACGTGAGCAGGAGGTTGCCGAGGTCGCCTTTGGGATCGATCGCGATCGCCGGGACACCGTCGAGGGCGGCCTCCTCGATCAGGCCGATGCACAGACCCGTCTTTCCGCTGCCGGTCATCCCCACGCAGAGGGCGTGGGTCGTCAGGTCGCGGGAATCGTAGAGGAGCGGCGTTCCCGCTTCATCGCCGGATTGCACGCGGCCCAGATAGAACACGCCCAGCTTCTCGAATTCCCGCGGATCCATGCGGCGATTGTACGCGCGAGCTCGCCCCCCGCACACCGCTCCGCGCGGGGTTCACGGACCAGCGGCCTTGTCAGCGACCCGTCCCTCGCGCCACCTTGACCCGATCCCGTCCGCTGCCCTGCGCCCCCCGGAGCCGGAGGAACCGATGCCCGATGACCTGCCGACCGAGGTTGCCGACCCCCGCGCCGCTACCGTAGGTGGCCCGGCCGGGTTTTCGCCCATGGATCGGAGCTGGTTCGGACATCCTCGGGGTCTCGGCACCCTCTTCTTCACCGAGATGTGGGAGCGCTTCTCGTACTATGGGATGCGCGCGCTCCTCGTCCTCTTCATGGTCGACGCGGCGTCAGGGGAGAACCCCGGCCTTGGATTCAGCGATTCACAGGCCGGTGCGATGTACGGCCTCTACACCGCCATGGTGTACGTGCTCGCCCTTCCGGGCGGATGGATCGCCGACAAGCTCTGGGGTCAGCGCAAGGCCGTTTTCGTCGGCGGATGCATCATCGCCGCGGGTCATTTCAGCATGGCTGTCCCGAGTCTCGCGACCTTCTACCTCGGCCTCTGCCTGATCGTAATCGGCACCGGGCTCCTCAAGCCGAACATCAGCGCCATGGTCGGGGACCTCTACCCCGAGGGCGGCGCGCGCCGCGACGCGGGGTTCTCGATCTATTACATGGGGATCAACCTCGGCGGTTTCCTCGGTCCGCTGCTATGCGGGCTGTTCGGCGAGAGTTACAACTGGCATCTCGGCTTTTCGCTTGCCGGGATCGGCATGGTCGCGGGGCTAATCCAGTATCGCATGGGCGGGAAGTTCCTGGGCGACGCGGGGAAGCTCTCGATCGGCGACGACGTCGCCACCCTCGCTCAGCGCGCGAGCAATTTCTACAAGACCCTCGCCATCGTGGGTATCGTAGTCATCGCGGTCGTCGGACTCGCGGTGACCGGCGTGATCGGCATGGCGCTCGAGACCGTGGCCCAGAGCCTCGGGCTCGTGATCGTCGCCACGGCTGTCCTGTACTTCGTATTCCTGCTGGTGGCCGGCGGACACACGACTCTGGAGAAGAAGCGGCTCCTGGTCATCTTCTGGCTCTTCATCCTGGCGTCCATCTTCTGGTCGGGCTTCGAGCAGGCCGGCTCGTCGATGAACCTCTTCGCCGAGCGGATGACGAACCGGGTCATGCTGGGGTGGGAGGCGCCGGCAAGCTGGCTCCAATCCGTCAACTCCTTCTTCATCGTCCTGCTGGCCCCGGTGTTCGCGTCCGTCTGGACCTGGCTGGCGCGACGAAACGCCAACCCTTCGATCCCGCTCAAGTTCGCGCTCGGCCTTCTGGGTCTCTCGGCCGGGTTCTTCGTTCTGGCCTGGGGGGCCGCCAACGCGACCAATGGGAACCTGGTTTCGCCGGCCTGGCTGGTGGTGACGTACTTCCTGCACACCTGCGGCGAGTTGGCACTCTCCCCGGTCGGCCTGTCGTCGATGACGAAGCTGGCACCGCGGGGCCGAGTCGGGCAGATGATGGGTATCTGGTTCATCGCCAGCGCCCTCGGCAACCTGATCGCGGGCCTGGTCGCGGGGTCGCTAGAGACGCTCGCGCCGGCCGCCCTGTTCTCGAACGTGGCCATGATCGTGGGCGGGGCCGGAGTGGTGGCGGTTCTCGCCAGCCCGTTCGTCAAGCGCCTGACAGGCGGAGTAGAGTAGCGGCGCGGCTCCTCGCTCGAGCCTAAACTGTCACCGATTTCATCCGCCGGCGCGCGCGGTCGGGCCGGCGATTCGTACCGCAGAGGAGGAACGGGTGCCCGACAGCGTCACGATCATCGACAACCGAACCGGTGAGCGATACGAGCTTCCGGTCGTGTACGGTACGTATCCCACCTACGGCGCCGCGATCCCCGCCGCGAACTTGAGGACGATCAAGCAATCCGAGGACGACTTCGGCCTCATGACGTACGACCCGGGGTACACCAACACCGCCTCATGCAAGAGCTCGATCACCTTCATCGACGGCGAGCGCGGGATCCTCCGCTACTGCGGCTACCCGATCGAGGAGCTGGCCGGGAGCCGCTCCTTCCTCGAGGTCGCCTATCTCCTGCTGGAGGGTGAGCTGCCGGACGGAAACCAGCTCACCGACTGGACCTGGCACGTCACCCACCACACGATCATCCATGAGAAGATCAAACGCTTCATGGACGGGTTCCGCTACGACGCCCATCCCATGGGGATGCTCGTAAGCACGGTGGCCGCCCTCTCGACGTTCTACCCCGAGTCCCGGCAGATCCAGGATCCCGACGTCCGGCACAAGCAGATCGTGCGGCTTATCGCCAAGATGCCCACGATCGCCGCCTTCGCGTATCGCTACAGCGCGGGCATGCCCTACGCGTACCCTGACAACGACCTGAGCTACACCGGCAACTTCCTGAACATGATGTATCGCTCCACCGAGACGGGATACAAACCCGATCCCGTGCTCGAGCGGGCGCTGGACGTCCTGTTCGTCCTGCATGCCGACCACGAGCAGAACTGCAGCACGAGCACGATGCGCGCCGTGGGGAGCTCGCACGCCGATCCCTACGTCGCGGTGGCGGCGGCGTGCGCCGCCCTCTACGGCCCGCTGCACGGCGGGGCGAACGAGCGCGTCCTGCGGATGCTCGAGGAGATCGGCAATGTGAAGGAAGTGCCGAAGTACGTCGAGCGCGTGAAGAAGGGCGAATTCCGCCTGATGGGCTTCGGACATCGCGTGTACAAGAACTACGACCCCAGAGCGAAGATCCTCCGCGAACTCGCCGAGCAGGTCTTCGCCGTCACGGGCAAGAACCCGCTGATCGACATCGCCGTGGAGCTGGAGCGAATCGCCCTGGAGGACGAGTACTTCGTCTCCCGGAAGCTCTATCCCAACGTCGACTTCTACTCGGGGATCATCTACCAGGCGATGGGCTTCCCGACCGCCATGTTCCCGGTCCTGTTCGCCATCGCCCGTACCGCCGGCTGGCTCGCCCAGTGGCAGGAGATGCTGGTCGACGAGGATCAGCGGATCGCCCGTCCGCGGCAGGTCTACACCGGCGCCGACGAGCGGCACGTAGACTGAGCTTCGGGACGGTCTCCCTCCATCTGGACTCCGGGAATCCGGACCGGTCCAGGCTCCAGACACGGATCTGGGATCCCGAGGTCGAGACCTGGCTCGACCAGATCGACGTCCAGCCCGGTTGGCAGTGTGTCGACCTGGGATGTGGCGCCATGGGGACCCTGGAGCCGCTCAGCCGACGGAGCATGCCCACCGGACGCGTGATCGGCGTCGAGTCGCGGCCGGCCCTGCTCCTGGCCGCGCGCGAATTCGTCGCGCGGGCGAAGCTCGAGAACGTGCGTCTGCTCGACACGCCTCCCAATCGCACCACGCTGCCCGACGAATCTTTCCACCTCGTCCACGAGCGGTTCCTGCTGTCGGCAGGAGAAAACGAGAGCGACCTCCTCGAGGAAATGGTCCGGCTGGCTCGTCCCGGAGGATTCGTGGCGTTCCAGGAGCCCGACCTGTCGTCCTGGCACTGCTATCCCGACCTGGCGGGCTGGACACGACTCCGCGACGCGCTGCGGGCCGCTTTCTCAGCTGGCGGCGCGGACCTCGATGCCGGTACCCGGACGTTCGGCCTGCTGAGGCGCGCGGGGCTCGAGGACGTCCGGATCCGGGCGGCTGCGATCGCACTGCAGGGCGCGCACCCCGCCAAGCGGTTCCTGGTGGACCTCGCCCGAATGCACCACGAGCGCATCCTCGAGTCGGGGGCACTCGACGAAGGCGCCCTCGAGGAGACGCTCACCGAATGCGAGACGATCGCCGGCGACCCCGAAACTGTCGTCGTCAGCTTCCTGATGTCCCAGGTGTGGGGTCGTACGAGAAAGAGCCGCTGGGCCCGCTAGCCGCGGGAAGACCCTCAGATTAGAGAGCAGCGCAGTTCAGCCGAACACCGCGGGCGTTCAAAAATGCCTGAGTTCAAGGCGCGCGACTGAGAACGTCCGAGGCGTGGTGACTCCCACGCCGCAGGAGGACACGAGGAAGCGCAACGCAGCAGATGGGCCGTTTTCAACGCCCGCGGACGATGCCCATCATGACCGTTTCGTAGTGCAGGCCCTTGATCGACAGTTCGAACGCCTTCACGAGATACACGCCCGGGAACCGGTGCGCGCGGCGGGCGTAGCGGTAGAACTCGCGGTTCAGCGCGTACAAGAGCTCGGCGTCCTCGCGCGCGACCCGGCGCGCCTCGAGCCCCTCGCGCATGCGCTCCACGATCCTGCGGACATCGTCCAGTGACCAATCGGTGCGCGCGCGGACCAGCGCGTCGCGCGCGCGCTCGATCATCGCCCCCAGCTCGCGGGCCCGCTCCTCGCTGAGGTGCAGGATGCTCGCCTCGCTCGCCAAAGCGCTCAGCTTCCGCTTGAGATCCCCGGCCGCGCGTCCCGCGGCGCGATAGCGGGCCAGGTCGCTCCTGGCCGCCTTCCACAGGAGCGCCAGATACTCCCGCCGCTCCGTGGAGATCACGCCCTGCTTCCAAAGGGAGCGCAACGCGGCCTTTACGTCGCCACCCGAGACGTGCTTCCCGCGGAAGATGTGGGGGTTCAGCCGGTCGATGAGGCCGCTCGCCCGGCGGTAGATCTCGGCCGGACCGAACAGGCTCTCGAGGATGCGGTGGTAGTGGGTCTTCATCTCTTCGGGTGTCATGTGCTTCGGGATCAGCTGCACGTCGTCGTCGGAGTTGTTCCCCGAGAACTCGCTCTCCAGGAGCCGCCCCTCCTCGCGCAGGCGCTCCGCCAGCGGTGTATGCGGGATGGGCGTCAGCATGCCGGCCATGGCGGTGGGGATCGCGACCTTCTTGGCGAATTCCGCGATCGCGTCGGCGGTCGCGGGCGTGTCCTCGTCGCCGCCGAAGATGAACCCCGCCATGACCTCGATCCCGGCGTCCTGGATGCGCCCCACCGTCTCCGCGATGTCGACCTTGAGGTTCTGCTTCTTGTTCATGTTCCGCAGAGCGGTCGGATCGGGATTTTCGATCCCCAGGAACACCTCATTGAACCCGGCCTGCTTCATGAGCGGAAGCAGGTGCTGGAGCTTCGGGCTCCCCAGATCGAGGCTCGCCTGCGTGTAGAACGAGAACGGGTAGTCATGCTCTCGCTGGAAGCGGATCATCTCTTCGAGGATCCCCTCGATGGCATCGGGGTTCCCGACGAAGTTGTCGTCCACGGTGAATATCCCGCCCCGATGGCCGAGATCGTACATGATCGCGAGCTCGTCTCGAACGGACTGCAGCGTCTTGGGACGCGTGAACCCCCCATTGAACTGGATGATGTCACAGAAATCGCATCGGAATCGGCAGCCGACCGTCGTCTGCCCCATCAGCGCGCGGTAGTTGCCGATGTCGACCAGGTCCCAGCGTGGCGGCGGGGTGTAGTCCAGCTCGCGGAAGATCGATCGGTCGTTCAGCGCCTTGCGCGACCCGGGCGGCTCGGAGGCGATCGCATCGGGAATGAGCAGCACCGGGCGACCCGTGCGATGACGGCCGAGCTCCGGATCGTCGAGGATCCGGCAGATCGCATCCACCCACTGCCCGCCTTCGCCCCACACCAGGACGTCGAGGCCTTCGTGCAGAACTGCGTCCGACGGCGTGTGCGGATCGAGCAGGTGGTCGCGGTAGGACGACGGATAGGGCCCGCCGAGGATCCAGGGCGTGTCCAGGCCCTTGGCCGGGCCGCTCACGAGCTCGACCAGAGAGGGCTTCTGCACGGACATGCAGCCGGTGAAAACGGCGTCTGCGTCGGCGATCCGGTCCCGCAACTCCTCATCGGGCAACCGGTCGACGTTCAGGTCGACGAGATCGAACTCCCAGTTGTCGGGCATGAAGGCGGCAAACGTGATCAGGCCGAGCGGCGGGAAGGCGGCCTTCCTGCCGATCATCGGCATGATGTGGCGGTAGCTCCAGAACGAGTTCGGAGGGAATTCCGGGGCGATCAGGAGCCCCTTCATCGGACGATCGGAAACGGGAACCGTGGATCTGCCTTGCGACGGGACCGGCTGTAGACCCTCTATCTCGAGTAGCTGCATCCGATGAACATCACCCGCGACCGGTCCCACCGCAAGGTCGGCCCCCTCAGAGCGCTATGACGCGCCCCGTCTTGCGATCGAGGAAATAGCCCGCGCCGAGGTAGTAGAATCGTCGCTCGCCGGAGCGTTCCCGCTCGCGATCCTCGTTCCGCCGGTTGTCCTTGCGCATGGTACGCCACCTCCCGTCCGCGGTCCCACTCTCACCGTACCCGACGATCCTGATGATCGCTGTCCGGCATCGAACGGAGTCAGGTGCCTTACATCGTTCGCTACAGGTAGCCCGGCTCCCGCGCCCGTTCTCCCGCTTCGCGCAGCCGATCGTACGCTCGTTCCCGGTCGCCGGCGTCCGCCGCCGCGACGGCCTCCACCAGCGCTTCGCGCACCGGCTCTGTGGCGGGCTGGACCTCCGGGGCCAGGAGCGTACGCGCCAGCTCGATGGCCCGGTCCAGATCCTTCGCGTGGAGGCTGACGGCGAGCATGGGCCACGTCACGATCCAGGCGAGAACGCGATACGCGCCTCCCATCTTCTCTCCCTCCTCGTAGGCCCTGCGCGCGCGGTTCGCAGCGTCCGCGAGATCGCCCTCCCGCAACGCCGCCCACGCCAGGTGCGCCTCGGCGGCCGCCACGTACTCGGCCATGC
>JAICQP010000107.1 GCA_025937815.1 Gemmatimonadota bacterium | reverse complement strand
AGCTGACAATCGGCTTATCCTTTCATGCGGTTGCGTGCTCACTCGTTCAGTAAGACTATGTAGGCAACGATCGGAGTCCCGCATGGCGACAGTGCCAAAGCAGAAGCAGATCGTTGGTCTCGTAGCCTGGCTCGTTGTCACTTTCGTCGCCGCGGCCATCGGTGCGGCGGCATCGGTGCAGGCGGGTCCGTTCTATACCCAGCTCCTTCGCCCTGACTGGGCACCGCCACCTGCGGTATTCGGGCCGGTGTGGACAGTTCTGTACGTCCTGATGGGCATTGCCGCGTGGCTGGTCTGGCGTGTGGGCGGCTTTCATGCAGCGAGATCCGCGCTCACGCTGTACCTGGTGCAACTCGCGCTCAATGCGCTATGGACCTGGCTGTTCTTCGGCTGGCAACGTGGCGCCCTGGCCTTCGCGGACATCGTGGTTCTGTGGGCATTGATCGTCGCGACCCTGATCGCCTTCTGGCGCATACGACCATTGGCGGGCATGCTGCTCGTTCCGTATCTGCTGTGGGTCAGCTTCGCTGCCGCACTCAACTACTCCGTGTGGCAACTCAATCCGCAGGTCCTGGGGTAATTCAAGCCCCGCCGGGGATAACCGTCGTTGAATCACCTCGTTCTCGTCACAGGCGCCACAGGCTACGTCGGAGGCCGACTCTGGCGCCTGCTCGAGGCGGACGGCAGGCGGGTGCGTTGCCTCGCCCGTCGGCCGGCGGAGCTTGCGACGCAAGTCGGAGAGGCGACAGAAGTGGTCCGGGGAGACGTGCTCGACGCCGAATCTCTCGGGCCCGCGCTCGCGGGAGTGGAATCCGCCTACTACCTGATCCACTCCATGGGCTCCGGAAAGGACTTCGAGGAGCAGGACCGGGTTGCCGCGGGGAACTTCGGGTCCGCGGCGCGGCGCGCCGGTGTGCGGCGCATCATCTACCTGGGCGGCCTCGGGCACGGCAACGAGCTCTCGCCACACCTGAGGAGTCGGCAGGAGGTCGGCGAGATCCTGCGCGAATCCGGTGTGCCCGTTCTGGAGCTCCGGGCCTCGATCGTGCTCGGCTCGGGGAGCCTGTCCTTCGAGATGATCCGCGCGTTGGTCGAGCGCCTTCCGGTGATGATCACGCCGCGCTGGGTGGAGGTCGAAGCGCAGCCGATCGCCGTGGACGACCTGCTGGCCTACCTGGTCGCCGCGCTGGACGTGCCGCTCACGGAGAGCCGGGTGTTCGAGATCGGCGGAGCCGACCGCGTATCGTACGGCGACTTGATGCGCGAGTACGCGCGGCAGCGCGGCCTGCGGCGGGTGATGATCCGCGTGCCTGTCCTCACTCCCTGGCTCTCGAGCTTGTGGCTCGGGCTCGTGACGCCACTCTACGCGCGCGTGGGCCGCAAGCTGGCCGAGTCGATCAAGCACCCGACCGTCGTGCGCGACCCCTCGGCGCTCGAGGTCTTCCCGGTGCGGCCGCGAGGCATGCGGGAAGCGATTGCCGCCGCCATCCGCAACGAGGAGCGCGAGATCGCCCAGAGCCGTTGGTACGACGCCCTCTCGTCCGGGGGCGCGGGCCGTGACTCGGCGGGCGTGCACACCACGGGCAACCGATTCGTCGACTCGCGCACGCAGGACGTCGATGTCGGGCCGGAGGAGGCGTTCGCGCCGATCCGCCGCATAGGCGGCGGGACTGGGTGGTACGCGTACGGCTGGCTGTGGCGTCTGCGCGGCTTCCTGGACCTCCTCGTCGGAGGCGTGGGCGTGCGCCGCGGCCGTCCCGCCCCCGATGACTTGCACGTGGGAGACGCGCTGGACTTCTGGCGTGTCGAGGCCTACGAGCCCCATCGGCGGCTGCGGCTCTCGGCCGAGATGAAGCTACCCGGCCGCGCCTGGCTGGAGTTCGAGGTCGTGCCCCGCGACGGCGGAGCCACGATCCGGCAGACGGCGCTCTTCGACCCGGTCGGGCTCTTCGGCCGGCTCTACTGGTACGGCGTGTATCCTCTGCACCGCCTGGTGTTCTCTGGCATGCTTCAGGGGATCGCGCGAGCGGCGACCCGACCACCATCGAGGCCCTCACCGATGAGACCGGCGCAAGACTTATGAGTTGCCACCATGCCGTCGTACAAGTGTTGTACATCGTGCTCGCTATCGAGCTGCGTCGAACGCCCAGCGACGGACAATGCCATCTTGCGGCAGTGAAATGAAGGCGCTCGCTTGGTGTGGAGTGTTCGCTCCCGTTCTGCGGCTCGGTTTGATCCTGCTGCTGGGCTTTCTCGATCCTGAGTATTCGCACCTGCGCGACTACATCAGCGAATTGGGGGCACGGGACGCGCCATCCGCGGTGCTCATGAATGTTGTCGGCACCGCTCTGGTTGGCGTACTGCTTTGCGCATTCAGCCTGGCCCTGTATCGGGGCAGCGATCCCGGCTTCCTCGCGACTGCCGGCGCAGCTTTACTCGCCTCAAGCGGCTTGGCGTTCATAGTCGTGGGTCTCTTCCCCTGCGACCCGGGCTGCTCTCTGGCGGCGCCATCCGCGTCGATGCGCGTGCATGTGGTCGCCGGCACAGTCGCGATGTCGACCCAAACTCTCGCGCCGATGGCGCTTGGCCTGCGGATCGTTTCGGGAGCGGGGGCGCGGCGGTATGCAGCGATCAGCCTGGTGTGCGGTGCGGCCGCGATTATGGCTTTGACCGTGCTGCTGCTCGGCCAGCGGGAGTCCTTGGCGTTCCCTGGCTTATTCCAGAAAATCTTCCAAACTGCAGCCGATGCATGGGTGCTGCTGTCCGCCATATACGTGCTACGTTATCGTCGCGCTGCCGGTTGATGACCTTGCGGTGGCGGTCGATTCCGGCGCGATGATCGCGGCGGGGACACGAGTTTCTCGAGGAGGATGACATGGCAGCCAACGCAAAGGCAGGGACGCCCACCTGGCAGCTCGACCCGACCCACTCGAGCGTCGAGTTCGCGGTGAAGCACATGATGATGACCACGGTGCGCGGCCGCTTCAAGGACGTGAAGGCGACGCTCACCGGGGACCGGGACCACCCGGAGGAGGCGGGTGTGGAAGCGACCATCGACGTGGCCAGCATCGACACCGGTGTAGCCGACCGCGACGCCCACCTGCGCAGCGCCGATTTCTTCGATGCGGAGAGCTCTCCGCAGATCACCTTTCGCGCCAGGCAGGTCGAGAACCCCCCGACCAAGGAAGGGGACCGCTTCCGCGTGATCGGCGACCTGACGATCCGCGACAGCCCGATGGAAGTGGCGCTGGACTGCGAATACCAGGGCAGGGGAACGGACCCGTGGGGGAAGACGCGCGCGGGGTTCAGCTTCCGGACCGAGATCGACCGCCGGGAGTGGGGGCTCAAGTGGAACCAGGCGCTCGAGACCGGCGGCGTGCTCGTGGCGAACAAGGTCAAGATCGAGGGCGAGGTGCAGTTCGTCAGGCAGGACGGCTGATCCTACGGCTGTGCTAAGCTAGAATCCACTCACAGACGGCCGCCTCGCGCGGGTGACGGAGTCTTCGCCGAGTCGCCCTTGCGTTCTGGGAATTGTCTCGCTATAATAGGTATACCAAATGGCACACCGAAATGTCAAACGAGATGGTGACAGCGTCCTCGAAACCCTGCGGCGGGCGATCGTGACCGCGCGGCTGACCCCCGGAGCTCGAATCATCGAACGGGACGTGGCCGCCGAGCTCGGCGTGAGCAGGACGCCCGTGCGCGAAGCGCTGGCCCGGCTCGAGCGCGAAGGGATGGTGACGGCGGTCCCGGGACGTCAGCGGAGCCTGCTCCAGATCGCGCCCTTGACCGTGCGGGAGCTGCGCCAGGCGAGCGCCGCCACGGCCGCGCTGGAAGGCATTGGAGCGGCGGAAGCGACCTCGCAGCCGAAGGCCGCTCGCCTGTCCCTCGCCAGGGAACTCGACTCCGTGCTCGAGTCGGTAGCCAAGGAAATGACTCCGGATGGCGGAAGCTTTGCCCGCGCACTGGAGCTGGACGAGCGATTTCATCGCATGCTCGCCGACGACTTCCTCGAGCCGTCAGTAGCGGCATGCCTGGAATCCGCGCGGTTTCATGTCTACCGGTATGTGTGGATGTTCTCGCCGAAGACCGGTGTGAGCGCCGCTCGGTTCAAGTCGGAACATGCGCCCATCGTCGCGGCCCTCCGGAGGGCCGATCCCAACGCAGCGTGCGCTGCACTCGAACGAAACTGGTCGAGTTTCGCTACTCGAATTGCACCATTTCTGGAGGTTGTATGATGATGCTCCCTAAGAAGGCAGTTCTCGTCGCTATGATCGCGCTTATGCTCATTCCTCGCACTTCCGTGCTCGCGCAGGACCTCACGGGACGATGGAAAGGACGAATGGAACCCACCAACCTCTCGGCGGAGATCGACCTAGAGCTCCAACGCACGGTGGCTGGGTGGAAGGCCGAGATGACGTATCGGGCCGGCCCTAACGGCGGGTTGCTCCCGGTCGAAGAGCTGCGTGTCGATGACGACGGCGTGTTTGTGCGCACCAGGATCGAGGGAGCCGAAGTGAGTATTGAGCTGGCGCTCGAAGAGGATCTCATGCTCGGGTCCGTCCGGGTAACGGAGAACGGTAGCTTGCTTGTCGAAGGCCCTGTTGGGCTTGCCCGCGCCTCGGATGCGAGCGGGCAAACGCGCCTGCTGGCCTGGTTGAATGAGCAGGGTGAAGCGATCGATGCCGAACGTCGAGAGGCGGCGATCGAACGCGCCCTCGAGCTGCTCCTGGCGAACTACATTGACCTGGACCTCGCCGAGCGCGCCGTTGCGGACGTCCGCGGGCGCTTGAGCCGCGGGGAGTACAACTCGCTCACCAGTCCCGCGCGTCTTGCCGAGATGCTGGGCCGACATCTGGCCGAAGCCACCGGGGACCGGCATGTCCAGGTGAAGTTCGGGGGGGAGCGCGTTCCGGACGTCGCCGCAAGCGTGGACGAGACTGCCGAAGAACTGGAGCGACTTCGTCGTGATGCGGAGGCCGCGAATTTCGGAATCGGCGAGCCCCGCATTCTGCATGGCAACGTCGGGTACCTTGCGTTCAACCGTTTTTTCCGCGCCGAGCTGGCCGGAGACGCACTCGCGGCCGCGATGCATCGTCTTGCGACGACGGACGCACTGATCGTCGATCTGCGCGAGTGCCATGGCGGAGATCCGGTGATGTCCGTGCTCGCAGCGAGCTGGTTCTTCGATGGTCGGCCGCGACACTGGAACGACCTCGTGCGACGTTCTGATGGTACGACGACGCAATTCTGGACCGCCGCCTGGCTGCCCGAGCCGCGGTATGTCGGCAAGCCGATCTACGTATTGACCGCGCAACGAACCTTCTCGGCGCCCGAGAGTTTCGTGTATGAACTGCAGCAAACGGGGCGCGCGACGATCGTCGGCGAGGTGACCGGGGGTGGAGCCCACCCGGGCACCTGGTTTCAAATCGATGATGGATTCTCGATGTTCATTCCGCGCAGTCGATACGTGAGTGCTGTCTCCGGCGGCGACTGGGAAGGAACCGGGGTCAAACCCGATGTCGAGTGCACCGCGGTGGAGGCGCTGGAATGCGCGCATCGCCTCGCGTTGGAGAGGCTCGGGCGAGAGTAGTCACGGGGAAGGCTCCGTTGTTGGGCTACCCCACGGGCGGTATGCTCATCCCATGCGACCCCTTCGGTATTCCATCAACGTCACATTGGACGGGTGTTGCGATCACCGTGCGATACCCGCGGACGAAGACTTGCATCGTCACGCGACCGAGAACTTCGCCCGAGCCGATGCCGTTCTCTTTGGCCGGGTCACGTATGAATTGATGGAGGCGGCGTGGCGGGCGCCGGCTCGGACGGGAGCGAGGCCTGATTGGATGGAGCCCTGGATGGATCCCTTCGCCCGGGCGATCGACATGGCGAGGAAGTACGTCGTGTCGAGCACCCTGGACCGGGTCGATTGGAATGCGGAGCTCGTGCGCGGGGATCTAGGGAAGGCTGTCCAGGAGCTCAAGCGGGAGTCAGGTAAGGGACTTTACGTGGCCGGCGTGAAGCTCGCGCTGGCGTTGACGGAGCTGGGGCTGATCGATGAGTACGAGTTCGTGGTGCATCCCAGACTGGCGGGCCACGGGCCGACGTTGTTCGCGGGACTATCGAAGCACATCGACTTGGAGCTCGTGAGCCGGCTGGAGCTCGGCTCGGGGGCGGTGGCGCTGCGGTACGAGCCGAGAAGGTAGGCAGACTCGGTCCAAAGGAAGGTAACGGTGCCGGCACGCAACATGTTCGCCATAAAATTTTCGAAAGTTTATCCCCTGTATATCCAAAAGGCGGAGCGGAAGGGTCGTACCAAGGAAGAAGTGGACGAGGTCATTCGCTGGTTGACCGGCTATAGCCAGGCGGCATTACAGAAGCAAATCGCGAGCGAGAACGATCTGGAAACCTTCTTTGCTCAGGCACCCGCCATTCATCCCAAGAGTTCACTCATCAAAGGCGTAGTGTGCGGCATTCGCGTGGAAGAAATAGAGGACCCATTGGTGCAAAAGATTCGCTACTTGGACAAGCTGATCGATGAGCTCGCCAAAGGAAAAGCCATGGAGAAGATTTTGCGGAGCTGACTGGGCATCACATGAGCTCTGTTCACCGAAAAGCCGCGACCAATGAGACTGTGGTCTGTTCATCCCAAGTATCTCGACCCGCAGGGTCTGGTCGCTCTGTGGCGGGAGGCTCTACTGGCGCGCGCAGTCCTGACCGGTCAGGCCCGAGGCTACAGCCACCATCCTCAACTGCACCGCTTTCTATCCCACGCTACTCCGCGGCGCGCCATTTCTGCCTACCTGGGCGCCGTCCACTCCGAGGCGGTGCGTCGTGGCTATGCCTTTGACCGCAGCAAGGTCGGGCAGGTACGCCCGGTGCAACGGATTTCTGTCACGGAAGGGCAACTCGCATACGAATGGGAGCATCTGTTGAGAAAGCTCGCCCACCGAAGCCCACAGCATTATCGGAAGTGGCGGTCCTTGCGCACACCGGAGTGCCATCCGATTCTCCTGCGCCGGGAAGGTTCCGTGGAGTTGTGGGAGCGCGTCGGTGCCTGACGAGGAGCGAGCAGAAGGCAGCCAGTCACGACTGCGCCTCGCGTTCCCCGGCCGCCAGCGCACCGCCCGTCCCAGCGCGGTCGCGAACAAGGTGCAGCTAGCGTAGATCCATGGGGGTGTCCGGGCCGGAGGCTTCCACCCCGACGACGTTGTCGTCGCGCTGGCGGTCGATCAGCTTGCGGTAGGGATCGATGCCGGCGCGGGCGGGTTCGCGCGGCACGGTGATGCGGATCGTCTGCTCGCCGCGCCGGATGCGGTGGCGCTCCAGGTAGAGCGGCTTGCCGAGCTCGTCACCCTCGCCGGCCGCGAAGACGCCGATCTCGACCCACTCGTCCATCGGCACCTCGGTCTCGCGGCCGACGCCGTCGGCTCGCACCTTCTTCGCTCCCACCGTCAGCGTCACCTGGTATTCGCCGGTGCCCGTCGGTTCCACGGTCGCCTGCTCGGCGCGGACTTCCCAGAGGGTTATGGTCTCGAAGAGGTCCTCGAGCAGGCCGTCGAGCGAGTCGGGGGTCGCCGCGCGCAGCTCGCCATAGAGGTCGAGCGAGGTGGGGAACGGCGGCCCGGCCGCGCGGTATCTCTCGAAGTAGCGCCGCAGCGCCCCGTTCACCGCCTCCTCGCCGATCCGGTCCCGCAGCGTGTACAGCGCGATCGCGCCGCGCCGGTACGCGATGTACGGCTGGTCTTCGACCTCGAGCACCGGCACCTCGCGCGAGAACTCGGCCCGCCCGCGGAAGTACCGCTCCATCTGGAACTCGTAGACCCGGCGGGCTGCCGCGGGGCCGTAGGTCTTCTCCGTCACCATCATCGCGCTGTAGTTGGCGATCGATTCCGAGAGAAACCCCGCGCCGCGGACGCCGGCGCCCCGCACCAGCCCGCCCCACCACGTGTGTGCGACCTCGTGCGCGGTCCCGTAGAACGGCTGGTCCACCTCGCCATCCCGGACGCGGCTGAAGAAGACGTCCTCGGT
>JAICQP010000024.1 GCA_025937815.1 Gemmatimonadota bacterium | reverse complement strand
TCGGGTTGAACGCCATTCGGCCTCCTTCCAGCCTTCCCTCAGCGGGCGGCCTGAAACTCCGGCTTCGACTCCCGCGTCATGAGCTCTTCGACGACGATCTGCGGACTTTTCGCGTGGTACAGCATCTCGTGCACCTGCTCGACGATCGGCATCTCGATTCCAATTCGCGCGGCCAGATCCCGCACCGAGCGAGTGGAGCGCACGCCTTCGGCCACCTGCTGCATGTCCCGGAGGATCGCATCCAGCCTCTCGCCGCGGCCGAGACGCAACCCCACGGTGCGATTCCGCGAAAGATCTCCCGTGCACGTGAGAACGAGATCCCCCAGACCCGCGAGACCCATGAACGTGAGGCGTTGCCCTCCGAGCGCCGTTCCCAGCCGCGAGATCTCGGCGAGCCCGCGGGTGATGAGGGCGGCGCGCGCATTCGATCCGTACTCCAGTCCGTCGGCGATCCCGGTCGCGATCGCGACCACGTTCTTGACCGCGCCGCCGAGCTCGACGCCCACGACGTCATCCGACGTGTAGACCCGGAAGCGCGGCGCGAAGAACGCCCCGCGGACCGCTTCGGCAACTTCGCTGTCGTGCGCGGCGACCGTGACGGCCGTCGGAAGGCCGCGCGCGACCTCCGCCGCGAACGACGGGCCCGACAGGACCGCAAGGCCGTGGCTCCTCCCGAGGACCTCCTCGAGCACCTCGGTCATCCGCTTGAGCGATCCCTCTTCGATGCCCTTCGAAGCCGAGACGATGACCGCCTCGCTTCCGACATGGGCGGCGGCCGCGGCCATCACGCCCCGGACGACGTGGCTGGGCACGGCCGAGACGATGAGCGCGGCGCCGGCGAGGGCACCACGAAGATCGGTCGTCGCCCGGACGCGGGCGTCGAGCCGCGCACCCGCCAGGTAGCGCGGGTTCTCCCGCCGGGTCTCGATCGCCGCCGCGAGCGCGGGGTCGCGCACCCAGAGGCGGACGTCCCTCTCCTTTGCCGACAATAGCCTCGCCAGCGCCGTCCCCCACGATCCGCCGCCGATGACCGCGGCCGCACCGGGGCCGCTCACGCCCGTCCTCCCCGCTCGACGATTGGCTTCTCCTCCCCGCGCGCCAGGCGCCCGATGTTTTCGCGGTGCGTCCAGAACACGAACGCGCAGAGAAAAGCGGTCAGCGCCACGAGTGGCCAGGTGACCGGCCATTCGCGGGCGTGGAGCACGACGACCGCCGCGAGCAGCACCAGAGCTCCCACGAGCGAGGCCAGTGACACGATCCGCCGCCACGCGAGCACGATCCCCCACGCGGCCGCGGCCAGAAGAAGCGCCCACGGCGAAAGCGCGAGGAACGCCCCCGCCGCCGTCCCTACTCCCTTGCCTCCGCGGAACTTCAGGAACACCGAGTAGACGTGCCCCAGGACGGCCGCGACCGCGAGGAGGACGGCGAACGTCCCGGGACCGATTCCCGACGGCGTGAGCCACCGCGGCAGGAACTCGACCGGCAGGAACCCCTTGGCGACGTCGACGACGAGCGCCAGCGACGCCGGACCTCGCCCGAGGTTCCGGAACACGTTCGTCGCGCCATAGTTGCCGCTTCCCACTCGTCCGAGATCGACGCCCTTCGCCTTCCCGAGCAGATATGCCGTCGGAAACGATCCCGCCAGATACGCGATCAGGAGCCCGAGCGCGACGGTCATCCGGCCTCGCGGCCCGCCGCATCGGCGTGCTGCCGCGACCTCGAGGACGACTGACGGAAGAAGATCCGGAGCGGAACGCCTGTGAAGCCGAAAGCCGCGCGAAGCTCGTTCTCGAGGTAGCGGCGATAGTGCTCGGGCACGGCCTGGGGCTCGTTGGCGTAGAACAGAAAGAGCGGCGGCCCGGTCTCCGCCTGGTAGCCGTAGAGGACCCGCACCACTTTCGCGCCCCGTTTTCCCTTCGATTGGGGTGGATGCACCTTGGCGGTCGCGGCGTGCAGCATGCGATTGACCTCCGGGGTGGGGACCTTCTTGTGCCACTCCCTCCACACCTCCTCGGCCGCCTCGAGTGCGCGCGTCACCCGCTGGCCCGTCCTGGCGCTGATCGTGACGATCGGCGCCCACGCGAGTGAGCGTGCCTGGGCGCGGAACGCCGCTTCGTACCCCGCCGCCGTGCGCTCGTCCTTCTCGATCAGGTCCCACTTGTTGACGCAGACGACGATCCCGCGCCGCCGCTCCTCGGCGAGGTTGAGGATCCGCAGGTCCTGTCGCGACAGGGGCTCGGAGGCGTCCAGGACGACGATCGCGACCTGCGCGCGATCCAGGCTTCGGACCGCGCGGAGATACGTGTAGTACTCGAGCCCCTCCTCCAATGCGGCGTGGCGCCGGATCCCCGCGGTGTCGACCAGCCGGAACTTCCGGCTCTGCCACGTGAACGTCGTGTCGATAGCGTCGCGGGTCGTTCCGGCGACCGGCGAGACGATGAACCGCTCCTCGCCGAGGAGGCGATTGAGGAACGAGGACTTCCCCACGTTCGGCTTGCCGATCACGGTGATCGTGATCTCCTCGGGATCCTGGGGGACGTCGATCGTGTCGGGGGGGAGCGCCTCGACCACAGCGTCGAGCAGGTCGCCCGATGCGATGCCCGACAGGGCGGAGACCGGACGTGGCTCCCCGAGCCCGAGCTCGAAGAACTCCCAGCGCATGCGCTCGCCCATGGCGGCGTTGTCGGCCTTGTTCACGACCAGGATCGTCGGTCTCCCGCTCTCACGCAGCAGCTGCGCCATCTCCTGGTCGACCGGTGTGACGCCGCTGCGGCCGTCGACGACCAGCAGGCACACGTCCGCCTGCTCGATCGCGGCGTAGATCTGGGCGTTAACCCCACGAGCGATCTCTTCCTGCGCCTCGGGGATCAGCCCGCCCGTGTCGACCAGCGTGAAGCGCCGGCCCGCCCACTCGGCGTCGGCGGCGTGCCGGTCGCGCGTGACGCCCGGCTGGTCGTGCACGATCGCGTCCCGTGCGCCAAGGAAGCGGTTGAACAGCGTCGACTTCCCAACGTTGGGGCGGCCGACGATCGCCACGACGGGGAGGTTCACGCCGGCGTCCCTCCCCCCGAGGCCTCCTCCTCCGGGAGCGGAGCACCGGTGTCCCGATAGTAGACCGAGCCCTTGTATTTCCCGACCATGTTCTCGATCAAGAGCTTGATCAGCACCGCGATGGGAATCGCGAGGAGGAGTCCCACCAGACCGAACACCGACGCGAAGCCGATGATCGCGAGCATCACCCACACCGGATGCAGCCCCACCCGGTCGCCGACGATCTTAGGGGAGAAGAAGTAGCTGTCGAGGGACTGCACGACGAAGAACACCCCCGCGACCTTGAGCGCCGAGAGCCAAAGCGGAGGCGTGAGGAGCGCGATGAGGGCGGCAGGAATCAGGCTCACGATGAGCCCGAGATACGGAACGATGTTGAAGATCCCGGCGACTACCCCCAGCAGGATCGCGTTCGGGAATCCCACGATCCAGAATCCGACCGCGGTCGCGATCCCGACGAAGGTCGCGACGAGGAGCTGGCCTCGAAGGTACTCGCCCAGCAGCACGTCATAGCGGTGCAGGAACGAGAGCGTGCCCTCGCGGCGGGCCGGGGGCAGGATCTGGGCGACCGTTCGTCCGACGCTGGGAAAATCGCGCAACAGGTAGAACGTCAGAACCGGCGTCAGGATGAGGTATCCCAGGATCGTCAGACCGGTCTGGAGACCGCGTCCCACCCCCATCGCCGCCTCCCATGACGGATTGAGCCGCTCGAGCTCGTCCAGCAGGTACTGACCCACATCGCGGCTCTCGACGTCGAGCGCGCGCTCGAAGGGGATGTCCCGGAGGATCGGGAGCTGGGAGCTCGCCAGCCCCATGACCTGCGCATTGTACCAGGCCCGGAGCTCCTCCAGGATCCTCGGGAGATCGGTCAGGAACTGCGCGCCCTGCGCCGCGACCAGCGGCGCGATCAGGGCCACGGCGAGGGCCCCCACGATGAGCGCCAGGAGCAGGACCGCGAGCGCGCCCCAGGTGCGCCCGATTCCGCGCTCGCTCCACCAGTCGACGAGCGGATCGGCCACGTACGCCAGGACGAACGCGAGGACGAACGGCGCCAGCACGCTGCCCGCCACGTGGAGGAGCCAGAGGAAGGTCAGCGCCCCGAGCGGGAGCATGAGCCGCTTGTAGGTGTCGGTCCCGAAGAGCGGCCACAGCATATAGGCGAGGACCAGGAAGAGGATGAGCGGGGACAGTACGGGCAAGACCGTCCACAGGAAGAGCGCCAGCAGGATGCCCACCGACATCATGAGGAACGGGCGCCACTGCACCATCGACGGGGCCTCGCTAGGGTCGGCTAACCAGTTTCCGATTCAGAACTTGAGGAAGTCGCCTGAAGCGCGACCTTAAGTGCGGAACGTAGGTCCCCGGCCGCGGCGGTGTCAAGCGACCGACGCCTGTCACACCGCCTGGCTGACGCTGGCGAATCGGAACCCGGAGGCGCGGACGGCGGGCACGAAGGAGGGGCTGAGAACCCAGTCCTCGTCGGCCACCCGCGCGGGGCGCGACATCGCCTCTACTCCGGCGAAGACCCTCACCGGCGAGTCGTTCCACCGGAAGTTGTTGACCGCGTGGGCTATCCTGCCGCTTTCGATCCAGAAGGTTCCGTCCCGCGTGAGCCCAGTCAGCGTCAGATCGGCCGGATTCAGCATCCGGATGTACCAGAAGCGGGTGACGAGCACGCCGCGCTCGGTTCCGCGGATCAGCTCCTCGAGCGAACGGTCCTCGCCCCCCATGACGAGGTTGGTGGATCCCGGGACGGGCTGGGTATCGTTCCGGCCGGCCCAGAAGCGGTCGAACTGAAGGGACTCCACTCGTCCCTCGCGATACCACGTCGTCGGCCGGGCGGGAAGCTGCTCTCCAGCCCACGCGCGCCCGGGCGCCTCGGCGTGGAGCGGATCGGTCGCGATCGTCACGCGCGGTGACAGGAGCCGCTCTCCCAGCTTGGTCCCCCCGTTCGGCGCCGCGAGGTAGGAGCGGCCCTCCATCGCCCGGCGGGCGCTCATCTGGCTGACGAGCGCTCCCGCCATGACCGCCGCCGCGACGGGCTCGAGGATCACCGGGTACTCCCCCGGCTCGAGCGGGACCACCGTCCGCGAGGCAACCGCCTTCTCGGCGGCGATCCTGGCCATGCCGGCGGCGTCCAGGTCGTCCGCGTCGTGGAGCCGGACGCCGGCCCAGCCTGACCCGCGACCATCGGGAGTCCGCACCGTGTTCGTGTACTCGATCCACGTCATGGGGAAGTAGCCGAAGACGCCGCGCGAGTTCGCCGTCGCATACGCGACTCCGTAGTTCTCGAGGAAGCCGGCGATCGTCGCGTTCGGCCCGGCCGCTGCGCCGATCGCCGCGTCCACGGCGGCCGCGCGTTCGGCCGGCCCGTGGGCGGCGGTGCTCTCGAAGGATGCGGGCGGGCGCGGATAGTCGGCGGACTCGAGCGGCGGCACGTACTCGGGATCCTCGGGCGCGAGCCTGGCGGCCTCCTCCGCGCGGGCGACGACAGCGGCGATCGCCTCGTCGTCGATCCCGTTCGTCTCAGCGCTGCCGCTTCTGCTTCCGAAAGCGGACGTGACGGTCAACTCGACGTTGGCGACCTCCCCCGAGGTCGTGACTCCGTTTCCGGCGAAACGCGTGTTGCCGCCTTCGCGCGAAACGAGGTTGACGAGCGTGTCGTCGGCGGAGGCGCGCTCCATCACCGCCTCGACGATCCGCCGCGCTTCCCGCTCGGTGAGGATGGCCACCGCGCTAACCCGCGGGCAGGACGTTCACCTGCCGGAACCGCGCCGGCGGGCATCCGTGGCTCACGGCGTTCACCTGGCCGGGCTGGCCCTTGCCGTCGTAGTAGGAGCCGTACACTTCGTAGGTATCCGGGCCGCCGAGACCGTCGCAGCTGTTCCAGAATTCGACCGTATTGCCCTGATAGGCGACGTCGCGCAGCATGCGGCCCCGCTTGCCCGCCTTGATCTCCCACGTGCCCTGACCCGCGAACTGGAAGTTGTAGCGCTGCTGGTCGATGGAGTACGAGCCCCGGGTGTCGATGAGAAGCCCGTCGTCGACGCCGGCGATCAAGTCCTCCACGGATCCGCCGGCGGGATCCGGCACGAGGTTGACGTTGGGCATGCGCTGGAACTGCACGGTCGACCAGTTCTGGCCGTAGGAGCAGCCGTGGGAGCGCGTGACCCGGGTCTGATCGGCGATCATGTGGACCTGGTCGCGGGTCGTCTGGAAGTCCACGAAGAGGCCCTTGTCCACGAGCAGCCAGCGGTCGGCGGGCACCCCGTCGTCGTCCCAGCCCACCGACGCGAGGCTATGCGGCTCCTGCTTCTCCGCTTCGAAGCTCACGATCTCGCTCGCGTACTGAAGCGAGTTCAGCTTGTCCGGCGTGCAGAACGACGTGCCGGCGTAGTTGGCCTCGTAGCCCAGCGCGCGGTCGAGCTCCGTCGGATGCCCCACCGACTCGTGGATCGTGAGCCAGAGATGGTTGGGCAGGAGGACGAGGTCCTTCCGCGCCACGCCGTCGAGGGTCGGCGCGGCCAGCTTCTCGCGCGCGAGATCCGTAGCCCGTGCGACCTGGCCGGGGAAATCCTGCGCGAGGACGAACTCCCAGCCCGCGCCCGCGTTGGCCTCGATGTCCTCCCAGCTCGCGAACCGGCCCGCCTGACTGTCGACCGCCGTGACCTCCCAGGGGACGAACACGCGCAGGAAGGTCTGCCGGATGTAGGAGCCCTCGGTCGAGGCGAAGAAGCGCTCCTGCTTCTGGAACACGATCGACGAGGTGGCGAAGTCGGCGCCCCGATCGAGCGCGGCGGCGTTTATCCCGAGGAGGAACTCGACCTTCTCGGCCACCGAGATCTCGAACGGGTCCTTCTCGTGCGGCGTCGTCCACTCGGCGTCCGGGAAGGTCTCCACCGGAGCCAGCTCGACCGGCGTGTGCGGGATCCTTGCATTGCCTTTCGCCTGACTCACCGCGGCGCGCGCCACTCGGGCCACTTCGTCCTCGGCGACGATGCGGCTGGCGGCGAATCCCCAGACACCATCCGCCAACACTCGCACGCCGAACCCGTACGTGATCTCGTCGTTCATTCCCTCGACGCGCCGCTCGCGTGTCCGGATCTGCTGGTCGAAGTGGCGGCTGATGCGGATGTCGGCGTACGAGGCCCCGGCTCTCGTGGCGGCGTTCAGGGCGACGTCGGCGAGCTCTCTGTCGTCGGGCTCGAGCCAGCGCCGGATGTCCCGGGGCAGAGGCGGCGCCGCCGGCGCCGGGAGCGCGACCGCCCCCAGGACGGCCGCCGAGGATTGAAGGAACATGCGTCGCTTCATCGGCCGACGGAACTTTTACACGTCTCGCTCGTCGAGCGCAACCTCGACCGGCCGGTCATCGGATTGAACGAGAGGGATGGAGCGGGCGACCGGATTCGAACCGGCGACGTCCAGCTTGGGAAGCTGGCATTCTACCACTGAATTACGCCCGCTCGCTCGCGGATCCGGAACCGAAATTAGGCGCGGGTCACGGGGGCGTCAAACACGGCCAACGACGGTGACGCTGGCCGCCGACGAGCTACCGGCACAAAAGCAAAAGGGCACGGCTCCGCGCCGCGCCCCTCCGCTCGTGTCTCTCTGTCCGCGTGCCTGATCGCCTTACAGGATCTCGTACTTGACCCGCGGGTTCTCCGTCGGCTCGCTGAATTCTATGGTCACCCGCTCCCCTTCCCCGGCGGGCAGGGACTGGGGGGCGACGGTGGCTTCCTGGGTCTCGAGCACCTCGCCGGTCGGCGACAGCAGCGAGAACCGGATCTGCACGTTCGAGACCGGGGTCTCGAGCCGGTTGACGAACGTGGCCTCGACGTTCCAGGTCTTGTCGGGATTCTGGCTCATGGAGATCTGCTGGAGATCGAGCGGAATCGACTGGGCCTTCTCGAACGCCTCCGCCGAACCCGCCGTATCGCCCAGGTCGCGCCGCACGTAGGCCAGGTACTCCCAAGCCTCGGCGTTCGAGGGATCCAGCGCCAGCTGCTTGTCGAGGATCACCTTCGCGCCTTCGAGGTCCTCGTTCTGGATGCGGACGAACGCCAGGTAGCCGAGCGGCTCAACGTCCACCGAATCGGTCATCGCGACCGCGCGACTCAGGAGCTCGTCGGCGAGGTCGAACTGGCCCGCGTTCGCCAGGCGAAACCCGAAGTCCGTGAAGACGGTCGCGTCGACGCTGTCGGAATCCATGACCGCGCGGATGATCGGCTCGGCCTTGTCCATCTCCCCGAGCGAAGCGTGAAGCCCGGCGAGCTGGATCTGGATCTCCACGTCGTCGGGATTGTCGGCGAGGTACCCCTCGTAGACCGCGGCCGCCTCAGCGGCGATCTGGACGGCCTCGGGGTTCTCGGCGGCGTCGCCCCCGCCCGCGACCTGCTCGGCCTTGAGCTGGTACGTCTGGCCCAGCCGCAGCATCGCGTTCTTGTACGCGGGGTCGATCTCGAGCGCCTTCTTGTACGATTCGATCGCCAGGTCGTATTCCTGCTTGGCCTGGTGCACCGCTCCCATTCCGAGGTGGCCCTCCTTGCCCGCCGGGTGGAGCTCCACGGCGAGGGTCAGCTTGGCCTCGGCGTTCTCGACGTCACCGGCCGCGAGAGAGCGGACGCCTTCGTTGACGATCCCGCCCCACAGCGAGCGCATCGCCTGATCGATGTTCTCCTGGAGCTCGACCTCCTCCTCGTCCGCGCCCTCGGCGGGATCGCCGTTGAGGCTGTCGGCGATCGCGAGCTGCTCGATCGCCTTGGAGGCGGAGTCCTGAGGCGCGATGCGCGCCAGCGTGATGGCGTACAGGTAATGGAGCTCGGCGCTCTCGGGATAGTTGACGATCTCGCGTCCGAGCAGCTCGTTCGCTTCCTCGAACTTGCTCCGCTGTATCCGCACCTTCGCCCCGTTGGCGACCGCGGTGGCCGTCTGCGCGTAGGCCTCGATGCCGTCCAGGGCGGCACCCGCCGTGATCAGAACGGCGACGATCAGGAACCTTCTCATGCATTTCCTCCGATAGGGGTGAAGGGCTTACTCGTCTCGTAATACCAGCGGTTCAGGGTTGAGTTCCGCCGTCAGCGCGGCCAGCACGTCCCGCACGGGGCGCTCGAGGCGCCGGGCGATGTCGCGACACGACTCGTACTCGGGTCGGACCTCCCAGCGGCCGTCCGCCCGCCGGACGCGCTTGACAGCCACCGTGCCGAGCGAGCTGACGGCCTCGCCCGTCTCGCGCACCAGTGTCGACCGCGACACGGGCCACCAGCGGAAGCCGATGGTGGTCGTCTCGGCGAAGAGGACCTCGCCCAGCCGCTCCACCGCGCCGAGCGGGCCCAGCACGCGGACCGTCACCCCCGGACGCTGCTTCTTCATCTGGACCGGCGTCCAGTGCACGTCCAACGCACCGGCGGCGTAGAGCCCATCGGCCAGCGGCTCGAACAGCTGCGGGGACATGTCGTCGAGGTCGCACTCGACGATCGCCACCTCGTCCTCGGGGGCGGCCGCGTCGCCGATCACGATCCGCAGCAAGTTCGGCTGCGACTCCAGCTCTCGCGTGCCGGCCCCGTATCCCATGAGGGACGGCACGAACCCCACCGGGATGCCGCGACCCTCCGCCAGCGTCGTCACCAGCGCGGCCCCCGTCGGAGTCGTAAGCTCGACCGCCACCCGGCTCTCGGCCAGCGGCCAGCCCGCGACGAGCTCGAGCACGGCCGGCGGCGGCACCGGCAGCGTCCCATGGGCCGCCTCGACCCAGCCACTTCCCAGCGTGAACGGCGAAGCGTGGACCCGCTCGATCCCCAGCCGTTCCAGGCACCACACTCCACCTACCACGTCCACGATCGCGTCCAGCGCGCCGACTTCGTGGAAGTGGATCCGGTCGGGGGTCGTGTCGTGGACCTTCGCCTCGGCGCCGGCGAGCGCCTCGAACACCCGCCCCGCGCGCTCGCGAACCGAGGCCGGCAGCCCGGAGCCCTCGATGAGATCCAGGATCTCCGCGAGCCCCCGCTGCCCGGCGCCGTCGGGCACCTCGACCACGCATCGCGTGGCGGCGATTCCGTGGCGCTCCACGCGTTCGGTCGAGAGACGGATGCCGCCGAGCCCCAGGAGGGCCAGCGCCTCTTCGAGCTCCGGCAGCGGAACGCCAGCGTCCAGACACGCCCCGAGGAGCATGTCCCCGCTCACGCCCGAGAACATGTCCAGATACGCGAGCCGCATCTGGCTAGGAAGATACGCCTGCCGGGCCGGCCTCGCACAGGACGGGATACTTGATCCCGTGACCGGTCACGAAGCACACGGTCCGGGCCTCCGGATCGATCGCGCCACTCTCGAGGAGCCCGGGGAGCGCGGCGACGGTGGCGCCGGCTTCGGGGCTCGCGAAGATCCCTTCCTCCGCCGCCAGCCTGCGCGCGCCAGCGAGAAGCTCGTCGTCCTCCACGGCGACCGCCGCCCCGCCCGACGCCCGGACCGCCGCGAGGATCAGGAAGTCCCCGATCGCGGCGGGGACCTTGAGGCCACTGGCCGCCGTGCGCGGCTCGCGCACCGGCTCCGCGCGCTGAGAGCCGGCCTCGAATGCGCGGACGATCGGCGCGCAGCCAGCGGCCTGGACGGATATCATCCGTGGGCGCTCGTTCCCGATCCAGCCCAGGGCCTCCAGCTCGTCGAACGCCTTCCACATCCCGATCAGCCCCGTCCCGCCGCCCGTCGGATAGACGATCGCGTCGGGAAGCTCCCAGCCGCCCGATTCGGCGAGCTCGTAGCCCATCGTCTTCTTTCCCTCCAGACGGTAGGGCTCGCGGAGCGTCGACACGTCGAACCATCCTTCCGCGGACACCCGCTCCCGGATCCAGGCGCCGGCCTCCGCGATCGTCCCGTCGACCAGTTGGATGCGAGCCCCGTGAGCGCGGCACTCGTCGAGGATCGGGGCTGGCGTGTCGAAGGGCATGGCGACCGTGCAGGGCAGACCCGCGGCCGCGCAGTAGGCGGCCGTGGCGCTGCCGGCGTTTCCAGCGCTCGGAATGGCGACGTGGTGCGCACCGAGCGCACGCGCGCGGTGGATGGCGACCGCCAGGCCGCGGGCCTTGAACGACAGGGTCGGGTTACAGCTCTCGTCCTTGAACGCGAGGTGGGGCATGCCGAGCGCGGGGCCGATCGATCGCGACCGGAGGAGCGGGGTGCCGCCTTCGCCGAGAGTGAGGGGCTCCTCGGCGGGGGCGATCGGCAGCACTTCGCGCCAGCGCCAGACGCCGGGCGCCCGGCCCGTGAGGTCCGCCGGCCGCCAGCCGCGCGCGAGCGCCTCGAGGTCGTAACGCGCGAAGAGCGGACCCGAGCAGGCCGGGCAGAGGTTCCGGAGGCCGTCGGCGGCGGCCCACGTTCCGCAGGCCGCGCACTCCAGCCCCTCGATCACGCGCTCTTCCGGCGCGTCAGGAGCGCGACCGCCATCGCCGCGATTCCCTCTTCGCGGCCGACGAACCCCATCCCCTCCATCGTCGTCGCCTTGACGCTCACGCGACCGGGCTCGATGGAGCAGGCCGCTGCGATGGCGGCGCGCATCGCTTCGGCGTGGGGGGCGATCCGCGGGGCCTCGGCGAGCACGGTCGCGTCGACGTTCTCGACGCTCCATCCGTCACGCGCGACGAGGGCCACCACGGCCTCGAGGATCTTCCGGCTGTCGGCGTCCCTCCAGGCGGGGTCGTCCGGCGGGAAGTGGCCGCCGATGTCTCCGAGGGCGGCGGCCCCGAGGATCGCGTCGGCGATCGCGTGCAGGAGCGCGTCGGCGTCCGACCACCCTTCCAGCCCGCGCGGATGGTCCAACCGTACGCCCCCGAGGACGAGCGGTTGGCCGTCCGCGAAACGGTGGGCGTCGAAGCCGATCCCGACCCGTCGTTCGCTCACGGCCTTCCTCTCCAGCGGACGCGCCCCGCTTCGACCACCCGCTCGGCCCACCACCAGTCCTCCGCCGCGGTGAGCTTTCGGTTCAGGGCCTCGCCGGGAAGCCACTCGACTGGAGCGCCCATTCGCTCGCACATGGCCGCGTCGTCGCTCGCCTCCTCGTCGTCGGGCCACGCGGCGTGAGCGGCATCGAGGATCGCGATCGGGAATCCCTGAGGGGTCTGGACCGCCACCGTCGCGCGGCGCTCGATCGTCTCGACGACCCGCTCGCCGTCCACGCGCTTGATGGTGTCCGCGGTAGGGAGCGCAGGGACGACGGCTTTCCCCGCCGCCGCGTGGCTCGCCACGCGCTCCACCAGCCCTGCGCTCGCGAAGGGTCGGGCTCCGTCGTGGACCACCACCGCTCCCTCGGCCCCCTCGAGGGCCACCAGTCCCGCGCGGACCGAGTCCTGGCGGCGGGCCCCCCCGGCGGCCACCCGCACCCGGCCCGCCGAGCCTTCCAGGTGCGCGGCCAGGAGACCGGCCCCCTCCTCGAGCGCACTGTCCGGCAGGACGACCACGATCTCGCCCGACAGCCCCTCTAGGAGCGCGCGCACCGCCCAGCAGACCACCGGGATCCCGCCGAGGGGGCGGAACTGCTTGGGCGCGCCCCCCAGGCGCTCCCCCCTGCCCGCGGCCACGACCACGCCCGCGGCGGGGATCAGGACCGGCCCGCTCCCTCGATGGCCCCGCTCGTCTCCCCTTCCACCGGGAGCGGTCCGGGAACCCCGGCCTCGCGCTTCCTGGCGAAGATCAAGGTTCCGGCCCGCGTCTGGTGGATGCCCGTGACCGCTACCCGGACGGTGCGCCCGATGTCCGTGCGTGAGTCCTCCACCACGACCATGTTGCCGTTCTCGAGATACCCGACCGCCTGCTCCTTCTCCTTGCCCGGCTTGACGAGCTTCACCACCAGCTCGTCGCCGCTCAGGATCTCGGGCTCCAGCATGGCCGCGATGTCGTTCAGATTGACGATCGGGATCCCGCGCCGGTTGGCCTCACGGATCATCTCGGGGTTGTGCGTCACCACGCGGGCGTCGTGCTGCACGGCATAGTCCAGCACGCCCTCGATCTCCCCGTGGAGGAGGTCGATCTCCCGGATGTAGACGGCGCGCATCCGGTTCTGCTGAAGCCGCCGCAGGCTGTCCAGCCCGCGCTCGCCGCGAAAGCGGTCCATGGGGGTGTTGCTCGCGGCCAGCTGGTTCAGCTGGTCCACGACGAACCGCGGGACGATGATCTCGCCCGACAGGAGAGGACTCTCCGCGAGCTTCACGATGCGGCCGTCGATGAGGGATTTCTCCCCCACGAGGAAGCGGGCCTTGGACCCGCCCTCCTGATCGGGCTGTCGGAACAGCACCAGGTCGTACGTCACGGCGCGCGCCGTGGCGGCGCCGAGGTAGCCCAGCAGGAGCACGATCAGGGCGATCCCGAACGTCGAGACGAAGGTCCCGCTACTGATCACCCCGGCGGTGATCGGCAGGCCGCCGAGGACCGCCAGCACCAGCACGCCCAGGACGAGGCCCAGCAGGAACCCGATGCCGGCGACCAGCACCTGGCGCGGGTCTCCCTGCCGTATCCGCGCTTCCAGGAGCAGCGCCAGCACGAGCATCGCCACGCCCACGCCCACCACGATGTACGTCAAGCGGGCGGGCTCGTACAGGATGGCGAGCCCTCCCACCCATATGATCAGCAAAGCAAGAGTCGCACGCAGATAGTTCATAGCCCTCCTCGCGTTGCGGTGTGCGTCGCCGATGATATGGGATGATGGGCGACGCTGTGCGCTGCCTCCTCACGACACTTCCTCCAGGGCGAGGCCGACGGCCTCCGCCACCGAGTCGGCTTCGAGGATCTCCAGCCCGTGGCTGTCGCCGAGCCCGTGCGCGCTCCCGCCGCGCGGGTCGGTGCGCTGGGCGGCGATCACCGCCCGCGAGAACCCCAGCCTCTCCGCTTCTCCGAGACGACCGGCGGTCATCCGCACGGGTCTCAGCTCGCCGGTGAGGCCCACTTCGCCGAACACCACCGTACCGGGGCCGACGGGCCGGTCGGAGTGGCTGGACGCGATCGCGACTACGACCCCCAGGTCGACGGCGGGCTCGGTAAGCGTGAGCCCTCCGACGACGTTGAGGAACACGTCGCGCGCGCCGAGCCCGAAGCCGGCCCGCTTCTCCAGCACGGCGAGCAGCAGCGCGAGACGGCGGGAATCGAAGCCTCCCGCCACGCGCTGCGGCGTCCCGTACGGGCTGGGCGCGACCAGCGCCTGGACCTCGATCAGGAGCGGCCGCGTGCCCTCCAGGCAGGCTACGTGCGCCGAGCCGGGAGCCGGCCGCAGGCTGCGCGCCGGATCGAGGAAGAAGGCGGACGGGTTGTCGACCGCCTCGAGGCCCGCGCCCGTCATCCTGAACACGGCGATCTCCTGTGTCGAACCGTACCGGTTCTTCTGCGCGCGGAGCACCCGGTAATCGTGATGCGTGTCCCCCTCGAAGAGGAGCACCGCGTCCACCAGGTGCTCGAGCGTCTTCGGCCCGGCGATCCAGCCTTCCTTGGTGACGTGGCCCACCAGGAACGCCGCCGCTCCGCGCGTCTTGCAGAAACCCTGCAAGGACCCTGCCGCCGCCCGCACCTGCGAGACCGACCCCGGAGCGCTCGAGATGGCCGGCGAGTAGACGGTCTGAACGGAGTCGCAGATGACTACTTCGGGCCCGATCTCGTCACAGGTGGACATGAGCGAGTCGAGCGCCGTGCCGGCGGCGATCAGAAGCCCGTTGCCGGCCACGCCCAACCGCTCCGCCCGCAGCTTGATCTGACCCGGCGACTCCTCCCCCGCCAGGTACAGGACCTTCCGGCCCTCGCGCGCCAGCCGACCCGCCACCTGAAGCAGGAGTGTCGACTTTCCGATACCCGGCTCTCCGCCCAGCAGATACAGGCCGCCGGGCACGATCCCACCCCCGAGCAGCCGGTCGAGCTCCGCGGTCCCGGTCGAGACCCGCGCCGCCTCCGCCACGTCGACTTCCGCCAGCGGACGCGCGGCCACGGCGGGAGCGCGCTCGCCGCGCGCGGCCGCCCGCTCGAGCACCTCCTCGACCAGCGCGTTCCACTCTCCGCACTCCGGGCAGCGGCCCGCCCAGCGCAGGCTCGTCGCCCCGCACGCCGAGCAGACGAAGCGCGAGCGGGTGCGGCGGTTCAAACGGTCGCGAACCGCGGGTCGAAGTCCTCGAACCGCATGAAGTTGCCGAGCCAGGTCAGGAGGATCTTGTCGGTCGGGCCGTTGCGGTTCTTCCCGACGATCACCTCCACCGTCCCGGCCGCGGCGTCCTGCTTCCTGTCCCCTTCGGGAGACTTCTCCTTGTACAGGAACAGAACCAGGTCGGCGTCCTGCTCGATCGCGCCGCTCTCCCGTAGATCCGAAAGCCGCGGCCGCTGATCGGTCGTCCGCTGCTCCGGCGCGCGCGAGAGCTGCGAGAGGGCGATCACCGGCACGTTGAGCTCTTTTGCCAGCGCCTTCAACGAGCGGCTGATCTCGGTGATCTCCTGCTGGCGGCTCTCGGAACGGCGGTTGCTCTCCATGAGCTGCAGGTAGTCTACCACCACGAGGCCGATGTCCTTCTGGAGCTTGAGACGTCTGGCCTTGGCGCGCATCTCGAGGGCGCTCAGTATCCCGCTGTCGTCGATGTAGATCGGCGCCCGGCGCAACCGCTCGCAGGCGTCCGAGACCCGGCGCCACTCCTCGATGCTCGCGCGGCCCGTCCTCAGCGAATGGAGCGAAACCGGCGACTCGCTGCTGATCAGCCGCTGGACCAGCTGCTCCATCGACATCTCGAGGCTGAAGATGGCGACCGGCAGGCCCTTCTGCGTCGCCAGATAGGCGGCGATGTTGAGCGCGAGGCTCGTCTTCCCGAGCGAGGGCCGGGCCGCGAGGATGATGAGGTCGCTCAGCTGGAACCCGCCCGTTAGGTCGTCCAGGTCCTTGAAGCCGGACGGCGCGCCCGTGATCCGCTCCGAGGACGAGCTCAGCGCTTCCAGCTGCTGCACGGCGCCCTGCAGGAGCTGGTTGATCGGCGTGAAGGACTTCTTGTGGCGGCGCTCGCCGAGCCGGAAGATCTCTTCCTCGGCCCGGTTCAGGAGCACGTCCGAATCTTCGGTGGAGTCGTAGGTCTCCCCGACCACCCGCGTCCCGACCTCGATCAGGCGCCGCTTCACCGAGTTGTCTAGGACGATCTTCACGTGATATCCGATGTTGGCCGCCGTCGGCACGATGTCGACGATCCGGGCCAGATACTCCGATCCGCCCGCGCGGTCGAGATCGCCGTGCCGCTGGAGCTCCTCTCTCACCGCCAGCGCGTCGGGCGCATGGCCCTGATCGCGGAGCCGTTGAATGGCTTCGAAGATCAACCGATGAGCGGGATGGTAGAAGTCGTCCTCGACGAGCTTCTCCATGGCGTAGTCGGCGGCCGTCTCCTCGATCAGCATCCCACCCAGGACCGAGATCTCGGCCTCGTCGCTGTGCGGTGGCGTCCGTTCGTGCGCGCGAAGCGGGGTGACTCCGCGACTCAGGACCTGGACTTCATCCATTCCGTACTCCACGCGCCGTCATTTCCTCGTCGTAGATCTTCCTCACGAGCTGCACGTCCTCCCAGGTGGGGCGTTTCAGACTCGGGTTCCGGAGGAGGGCCGCCGGATGATAGGTGGCCACCAGCGGAACTCCTTCGTAGCGGTGGACCCGGCCGCGCAGACTTCCCATCGAGCCGTCGTCTCGAAGCAAGGTGCGCGCCGCATGGCGTCCGAGAGTCAGGATCACGGCCGGGTCGATGAGCGTGATCTGGCGCATGAGGTAGGGCTCGCACTCGGCTACCTGATGCGGCTGAGGGTCGGCGTTCTGGGGCGGTCGGCACTTGAGCACGTTCGTGATGAAGACCTCGTCGCGACCGAAGCCGATCGCCTTGAGGATGTTCGTCAGAAGCTGACCGGCGCGCCCGACGAACGCCTCGCCCTGCTGGTCCTCATGGTATCCGGGCGCCTCCCCGATCACCATGATTTTCGTGTGCGGCGTGCCGCTACCCCAGACGACCTTCGTCCTGGTGGCGCAGAGCTCGCACCGTGTGCACACGAGCGCTTCCGCTCGCACCGCATTCCAGGCCGCCTCGTCGAAGCCCGCCACCGAAGCACCGCGGTCTTCCAGGGGCGCCACGGGGGCGGCCGCCGTCTCGATCGAGCCTTCAGGGTCCTCGCGGCCGTGCGAGACCGGCGACAGGCGATAGACGCTCTTCTCGCCCAGGAGTCGCGCCCGTTCGAGTCGCGCCCTCGCCTCGGTCCTCGAATCGACGCTCACGCCACGGGGCGCATCACCGCTCAGCCGCCGCTCCGGCGGCTGCGCGGTCGAGCACGAGGTCGACCAGGCGTCGGGCCAGCTCCCGCTTCGACATGAGATCGAACTCCGTCCTGGATCCGTCGCGTCCGAGGACGAACACCCGGTTGGTCTCGTGCTCGAAGCCGGCGCCCTCTTCTCGGGGGTTGTTCACCACCAGCCAGTCGCATCCCTTGGCGCGCAGCTTCCGCGCCGCCGCCTCGGGCACGTCGTCGGTCTCGAGGGCGAAGCCGACGAGCGTCGTCCCCGGGGCGCGCTCCACGGCGGCGCGGGCGAGGATGTCCTCCGTCTGCTCCATCCGCAGGATCCCGTCCCAGTCCGATTTCTTGAGCTTCCGCTCGGCCGCCTCCACCGGGCGCCAGTCGGACACCGCCGCCGCCATCCACAGCTGGTCGGCGCCTTCCATCTCCTCCCGGACCGCGGCCGACATCTCTTCGGGTGTTCGCACGGCCACCGCCCTGACGAACGGCGGCGGGCCGACGCTCGTCGGCCCGTGGACGACGACGACGTCGGCACCCTCGCGCCAGCACGCCTCGGCGACCGCGAATCCCATGCGGCCAGACGAGCGGTTGCTGACGATTCTGACGGGGTCGATTTCCACCTGGGTCGGGCCCGCGGTCACTACGACGCGCCGCCCCGCCATGCGTCCGTGCCCGTTCAGGAGCCGGTCGAGCGCCGCCAGGACGAACTCGTTCCCCGGCCAGCGTCCGATCCCGATCTCCCCGCACGCGAGCGCACCCTCGCCGGGCGCCAGCAGCGCGTACCCGCGCTCCCGCAGGACGGCACGATTGGCACGCACGGCGGGGTTCTCGTACATGGTCGCGTTCATGGACGGCACGAAGACGACCGGCGTCTCCGCCGGATCGATGGCCACGAGCGTCGTCGACAGCAGGTCGTCCGCCAGGCCGGCCGCCGCCTTGCCGAGGATGTTCGCGGTCGCCGGCGCAACGACCACCGCGTCGATCCCGCGCGCGAAGTCGAGGTGCGGAAATCGCGCATAGCCGCCCTCGCTCTCCTCACCCGCGGGCCAGTCGGTCCACAGCTCGACTCCGACCCGCTCGCCGGAAAGCGCTTCGAACAGCGCCGGGCGCACCAGCTCGGCCGCCGAGCGCGTCAATACGACGCGCACCCGCGCGCCCGCGCGCTGCAGGTCGCGCATCAGGTCCACGGCCTTGTAGCAGGCGATTCCCGACGTGACGCCGAGCGTCACCACCCGCCCGGCGAAGGGTTCGAAGGGAGCTACTCCCCGGCGCGCTTGTCGACGACCGTGTACTCGATCTCGCCCGCGGCCAGGTCCTCCAGGGCTCGCGTAGTGTACTTCTTCTTCCACTCCTTGCCGCCCTCCTTCGGCAGCTCGTTCAGCTTTCTGGCGTACGCCGAGGCGACCATCACGGCCTCGTACTTGTTCCCCTGCGACTTCGAAGCGACCTGTCCCGGTGTGAACACCTTCATGCGATCCTCCTCCACCATTCCGATCGGGTGGCCGAGAAACGGGCCCCGACCGGCATCGGTTTCATGAGCTCGCCCCGATGGCCTTGGCGGCACCGCGGCTCGGGAAGTGGACGTCGATCCACTCCTCCAGGTTCTCGCGACGCGCGCGCCGGTGCTCCTCCGCGTGTATGATCCGCGAGAACACCTCGACCGTCTTGTCGAGCTCTCGGTTTACGATCACGTACTCGTACTGCGAAACGCACTCCAGCTCCTTGAGTGCCTGCGCCAGGCGGGCCGATATGGCAGCATCGGAGTCGGTTCCCCGCGCCCTGAGTCGTGCCTCCATCGCGCCGTGGCTCGGCGGGAGCAGGAAGATGGAGACCGCGCCCGGGTAGGCCTCCATCAGCGAAGTGCCTCCCTGGACGTCGACGTCGAGCAGGACGTGATACCCGCCCGCCAGCGCCTTGTCCACCTCCGCCCTCGGGGTTCCGTACTGCTGTCCGTGGACCACCGCCCACTCGGCCAGCTCCCCCGCGTCGCGCGCCTGGGCGAACGTCCTCTCGTCGACGAACCGATAGTCGACGCCGTCCACCTCTCCGTCACGCCTGACGCGTGTGGTGAGCGAGACCGCGAAGCGGAGGTAGGGAAAGCGCTGGAAGATCTCGTTGGACACCGAGGTCTTCCCCGCCCCGCTGGGAGCCGAGAGGATGATCGGGAAGGGCCGCGTGCGCAGCCGGAAGTCGGCGTCCCGCTCGCTCATTCCACGTTTTCCGCCTGCTCGCGCATCTTCTCCAGCTCCGTCTTGATCTCGATGGCCGCCTTCTGGATCTCGGGGTCCGAGGCCTTCGATCCGATCGTATTCGCTTCCCTGCCGAGCTCCTGGAGGAGGAACGTCAGCTTGCGCCCGATCGCGCCGCCGTCCGCCTCGAGCTCCGCGGCGAAGTGCTCGAGGTGGGCGCGCAAGCGCGTGAGCTCCTCGCTCACGTCCACCCTGTCGGCGAGCAGCACGATCTCCTGCTCGATCCGACGCTCCAGCTCCTCGGCCGGATCTTCGAGCAGCCCGCGGACCTTCTCGCGCAGGCGCTCTCGCTCCCGCTCCTCGCGTACCGGGCTGAGCTCCTCGATCCGACGGCGACTCGCTTCGATGGAGGCGAGCCGGCCCCGGAAGTCCGCCAACAGTGCGCGTCCCTCCGTGCTCCTGCTTTCGACCAGCGCATCGAGGGCCATGCCGACGGCGGTGGCGGCGCCTTCGACGAACGCCTCATCCGCCATCGAGATCTCCTCCGCCTCCCAATCGATCACGCCGGGCAACGCCAGCAGGGAGCCGGTGGAGATCTCCCGACCGTCGGCCCCCATGTGCGCGAGGTCGGACAAGATCTCGAGGTAGCGGTCCAGGACCTTCCGGTTCAGCCGCGGCCCGCTGCCCCCGCCCTCTCCCTCCCGCTCGAGCTCGATCGAGACGTTGAGATGCCCGCGCTCGCAACGGCCGGAGCACAATGCGGTGACCCGGCTCTCCAGATGCGCGAAAGCCCGCGGCATACGGACATTGAGGTTGAGAAAGCGGTGGTTGACGGACCTGATCTCGACGGCGAACCGGTAGCCCGAGAAGACCGCCTCGCCGCGGCCGAATCCCGTCATGCTTCGGATCACCGGACTCTCCTGTTTGAACCATAAGGTACCACGCGCGGCCGCCGCGCGCAGCACCGGTGGATCATCACCCGCCGCTCAAACGCGGCTCTCCCATTTCCCGGGGAGAAGCTGCGCCACCGCGGACAGCCCGGCGCGTACCAGTCGAATGACGTTTTCGTTTCCGGGCCAGTGCTCTACGACCACCTCGGCGTCGACGCGATTCAGGATACTGTGGAGCGCCAGCAGGGCGACCACGACGTCGTCCAGCTGCCCTAGACCCGGGACGAAGTCCGGGATCACGTCGATCGGCGAGACGAGGTACAGGACGGTGCCCCCGAGGATCAGTTTGCTCCGGCGCGGCACGCGCGGGTCCGCCAGGAGGCGCTTGAGGAGGACGACGAAGTTCGGCAGGAAGAGCGCGATCTCCTTGAGTCTGTGGCGCGCGGCGGATGCCTGAGGCTCGTTCGCCCCCGCGGCCTCGTCCAACGGCCTCAGCTCACGCGCAGACATTGCGCACCTCTCCCGCCTCGGGGGCGGCCGCCCGACCATCCAGCCCGGAACCCCGAAGCGCGTTGATCCGCGCCGCCGCGAAGCCCGCCCCGAATCCGTTGTCGATATTCACCACGACGACTCCCGCGGCGCAGCTCGAGAGCATGGCCAGGAGCGCGGCCAGTCCCTCGAACGAGGCCCCGTAACCGACGCTGGTCGGCACGGCGATGATCGGCGCCCGGACCAGGCCGCCCACGACGGAGGCGAGGGCCCCCTCCATGCCGGCGACGACGATCACTACGCCCGCGCGCGTCAGCGCCGGCTCGTGGGCCAGGAGCCGATGGACCCCCGCGACGCCGACGTCGACCAGCGTCTCTACCGGCTGCCCGAGCATCCCGATCGTCTCCACAGCTTCCTCGGCTACCGGCAGGTCGCTGGTGCCCGCGGTCACGACCAGGACCGGAGGGCCCTCCGCGGCGGGAGGCGCGCCGGCCGCCACCGTGCGCGCGACCGCGTTGTGCCGGGCTTCCGGGATCGCTTTCAGGAGCTCGCGCGCGTGCTCCTCTCCGGCACGGGTCGCGAGCATGCGCCCCGAGCGCTCCCACACGCGCCGTCCGATCGCCGCCGCCTGCACCGGCGTCTTCCCCGCGCAGTACACGACCTCGGGAAAGCCCGCGCGCAGCGCGCGATGGTGATCGATCGTCGCGAAGGGGAGCGCCTCGTGGCTCCAGCCGGCCAGCCGGCTGCACGCCTCGTCGACTCCCATTTCCCCGGACCGCACGGCCTGCAGAGTGGTGCGCAGCAAGATGTCCATTCGTACCTTGCAGTCTACCGCGCACTTCGTCCCCGGACCAACCGGAGGAAGCCCGTTTTGTCCCGCACTCTCGCCCGACACGTCGCGCCGCCGGAAGCGGGGACGGTTCACGTGTGGGACGTGGAGCTGGAGCGAACCTCCGCAGAGATCTCGATGCTCGAGCGGCTGCTTCCCGACGCCGAGGTCAGGCGCGCCGCCAGGCAGCCGCTCGAGGCCCGGCGCAGGGACCTGGTGATCTCCGGTGCCGCGCTGCGATCGATACTCGCTTCCTACCTGGAGGCGGACCCGATTGCCGTGCGCTTCTCGATCGACGAAGGCGGAAAGCCGCGTCTCGACGCCGCCTGGAACCCGACGCCACTCTCTTTCAATCTCTCCCACTCCCGCGGCCGGGCGCTCGTGGCCGTGACGCTGGAGCGCGAGGTGGGGATCGATGTCGAGCGCCTGCGTCGTGATCTCCCCATCGACCGGTTGGCGTCGCGGTTCTTCTCGCCCCGCGAGATCGCCGCTTTGCGGTCGACCCCGGAGGAACTGCGTCCGGCCGCGTTCTTCGCCTGCTGGACGCGCAAGGAGGCCTTCGTCAAAGCCACCGGCGCGGGCATCTTCCGCCAGTCGCTCCAGTCCTTCGCTGTCTCCGTGGATCCCGGGCCCGGCCCCGTGCCCCTCGTGATCCCGGGCCACGACGCCGAAGCCGGACGGTGGAGCCTGGAGAGCATCGCCGCGCCACCCGGGTACGCCGCCGCCGTCGCCGTGGAGGGACCCTTCCGGGTCCGTCGCTTCCGCTGGATCGCATGAGGCGCGGCCCCACGCGCCGCGTGATCGTCGCCATCGCATGCGCCTGGATCGGATTCTCCGGCGCTGTCGCGGCGCGAGCCCAGGATCCCCTGCCGTCTCCCGCGGACTCGGTGCCCGCCGACTCCCTGCTGTTCCCCGCGCCAGGCGACACGCTCGGAGCACCGTTCCTGCCGGGCATCGACGCCGAGGCGGAGCCCGGTTTCCCGTGGCTCGTCGAGCTTCCCGGCTGGCGTGGTCTCGGGATCGAGCACTACAACCGCGTAGACGGCCTCACGCCGTCGTGGGGCCTGGCGCTCGAGCCCCTGGACCCCGTCGAGAGACCGGAGCTCGCGGGCCGCATCGCCGCCGCGACCACGCACTCTCGCCTCTACTGGAGCGCTTCGGCCCGCCAGCGCCTGCCGCTGCCGGGGGCCATCCACGTGCGGTTCGAGCACTTCCACCGATCCACGACCTTCGACGACTGGAAGGTGTCGATCGAGGAGAACGACATCGCCACGTTCGCGTTCGCCTCCGACCTGCTCGACTGGTGGCGCGAGAAGGGGTACGCCCTGGCGCTCGAAGCGGAGACGCCGGACGGCCGTTGGGGCGGGGCGCTGACGTACCTGGATGCCTCGCAGCGGGCTCAGCGCGACCGCTCCCCCTTCGCCCTCTTCGGCGCGAACTATCGCGATAACCCGCCGGCTGTCGAAGGCGACCTCCACAGCCTGTCCGCGCTGGTTCAGGTCGACACCCGGGACATCCAGAGCCCGCTCCTGCCGTCCCCGGGCTGGTGGCTGCGCGCCGACGCGGAGCTGGCCGGCGGCCTCCTCGGCGGCGAGCTGGATTTCCGCCGCGCGGCCATCGAGCTCGACCGCTTCTCGCGCTTCCGGCAGGACGTCTGGTGGAACACGCGGGCGGTGTGGATGGGGCCTCTCGACGGAGACTCGCTTCCCGCTCAGCGGCACGTGATGCTCGGCGGCCCGGGATCGCTGCGCGGCTTTCGCGGCGGGAGCTTCGTCGACTCCCAGGGCGGTCAGATCTCCTCGGAGGTGCGCCTCCCGCTTCCCGTGGGGCGCCGGATCGCTCTGCTCTTCCTCAGCTGGCACTGGGTGGCGTTCGCGGATGCGGGCGCGCTCGGCGACTACGAGGAATGGCACGCCAACGTCGGCACCGGCATCTCCGGCGTGAACCTCCTCTCGTTCGTCGAGATCTTCGTCGCGCAGCGCATCACCGACCTCGATGAGGACGGAAGCGGGCCGCGATTCGTTGTCAGGTTCCGACGCGATCTGTAACTTGCGGCCTCCGGTCCGACGAACGCCTCACACCGCGGGGATACCGATTCCATGAAACTCGTCGAGTTCTTCGCCCAGAACGAGATCGATCTCGATCTGAAGGCAGAGACGAAGGAAGAAGCCCTGCGGGAGATGGTCGACCTGCTGGGCGTCGGGGAGAAGTCCGAAGAGCTGTACGGTCTGCTCAAGAAGCGGGAGAACCTGGGATCCACCGGAATCGGAAAGGGCGTGGCGATCCCGCACTGCCGCTCGCTCGTCGTGGACCGCTTGCGTGTCGTCTATGGACGCAAGGAGAAGGGCCTGTCGTTCGGCGCCGTGGACGACAAGCCGGTGCATCACCTGTTCCTGATCGTAGCCCCTCCGGTGGAGATCTCCAACCAGTACCTGCCCGTCCTCGGCAAGATCGCGCAGTTCTGCAAGAACCCGAAGAACCTGTCGCGGCTCGACGAAGTGCAATCCGCCGCCGATTTCTTCAAGGTGCTGGAGCAGGCGGACGTCTGATATGGCCGGGAATATCGACCGCGCCATCGATCGGCTGATCGCGCTGCAGGACCTGCTGCAGCTCAAGCGCGACATCACGGATCATTCCTACGGAGAGATCGGCTTCGAAACCGTGGACCCCACGGCCGTCGACGAGGAGATCGAGAGCCTGACGGCGGAGATCGAACCCGACATCATGCGGCGCTTCGATACGATCCGCCGAAAGTACGACCGGCCTCTCGTCCCGATGCGCCGCGGCGTGTGCTACGGCTGCTTCGTCAAGTTCCCCACCGGCCGCATGGCCGAGCTCCTCGAGCAGGATGTCCCGATCCTGTGCGAATCCTGCGGTCGCATGCTGTACCAGATTCCCTGACATCGCCGCCGCGGGCGGGTGCGCGAGGCGAGCGCGCTCTGTTCTACGACTACTGGGCCGCGGGGAGAATGCGAAGGCGGCCGAGCGCTTCGACCTCGCCCGCATCCAGCTTGTAGAAGTAGAAGCCGGCGGAGACGAAGTTCCCGTTGTCGTCCGACCCGTCCCACGCTACGCGATGGGTGCCCCGCTCTTCGGGCCCGTCCACCAGCCGAACCACCTCCTGCCCGATCAGGTTGTAGACCGACAGCGTGACGCGGCTGTCCGCGTCCAGGTGATACGTGAAGATCGTGGGGCTGACGCCGGGCGTGAACGGATTGGGGAAGTTCTGCTCGAGGCGCAGGCCCGGTCGCTCCTGGGCGGTCTGGCCGCGCAGCCCGGCAGGAGCCGCTAGGAGAAGGGCCGCGAGCGCCGCCGCGGCGAGGAACCTGGACACCCAGGCCGGCCGTTCAGGGAACGGTCGTGACCCAGACGTCGGCGTAGCCAGCCGCGGCCAGTCGCGCCCGCTCGCGCTCGGCTTCGGCGCGGTCGGCGAAGCGCCCGACGAACACGCGTACCCGGCCCCCTTCGCGCTCGTACCAGCGGGGGAGCGTCGGGAACTCGGCGGCGATCTGTCGAATGCGGACGAGAGCTCCGGTCTCAGACTCGAACGCTCCCAACTGTAGGGTCCATTCCTCACCCGCGGATGCCGGTCCGGCCGCGAGCGTCTCGCCCGCGGGTCCGGCATCTTCATTATACGGGCGGGACACGCCCAGGGTTCCGAGAAGCTCCTCGGTGCTGGGGTCCTCCCCCGCCCCGACGCCCGGCGGCGCCTGCGCCACGGGCGGCGCCGATCGCCGGGCGGGGGCTGCGCGGCCGACCGAGTCCGGGTGCTCGAACTCCTCGTACACGCCGGCGGCGAGCGCGTCCGCCTGGGTCTCGAACTCCGGGCGCGCCGCCGCGCGAGCCGCGGCGAGCTCGGGGTCGTCGGTGCGGTCGCGGGGCTCGGCGCGCGGCGGGCTGGCCGACCGCGAGCTCGCGCAGGCCGCTGAGGCGAGCGCCAGCGCTATCACCACCGTCCTCAGGGCTCGCCTCACGGGCGGCCCGCCAGGACCCGGCGATTCCCGTCTCTCCGCGTCAGACCGCGCCGGTCGAAGTACTCGAGGATCGGGATCAGGTATTTCCGCGTCACGCCGAACATCTCCTTGAACACGCCCGTGTCCGCGCCCTCCTCCTCCCGGCCGAGGCGCTCGACCAGCATGCGTTCTGCCGTAGCCATGGCCGCGGCGTCGGCGAACCAGTCGCCCGCCAGCTTCACCAGCCGCCCCTGGCGCTCGAGGTGCTCGAGGAGCCGCCTCAGGCGACCCGCATCGATCCCCAACTCGGCCGCCAGCGCCTCGGTCTCGGGGGGCTCGAGACCGGCTTCACCGTAGCGCTCCAGTGCCCGATCCACCAGCCGGCGATCGCTCGCGCCCAGCTCCACGCTGTGGCCACGTACGGCCAGCGCGGCTCCCCGGCGCTCGACCTTCCCCGATCGCTCCAGCGCCTCGATGGCGGACTCCGCCAGCGGGGCGGGTGCGCGAGCCGCCTGCCGCGCCGCTTCGAGGGGCATCCCCGGAAGGAGGGCCTCGCGCGCGTGGAACGCCTCCAGCGCGGCCAGCACGCGGGTCATCGCGATGTTCCTGGCGCCGACGTCGAACCAGCGGTCTCCCCGCCGCTCGACGCGCGGGTCCGCCGCTCCCGCGGCCATCGCGATCGCGCGCTCGCCCAAGCCGGTGGCGATCGGCAGCGCCGCGGAATCGAGCCCCTC
>JAICQP010000234.1 GCA_025937815.1 Gemmatimonadota bacterium | reverse complement strand
GCCCAACAGCCTGGATTCGCCCGCCGGCAGGCGGCTCTTGAAGGCCCTGCGGAAGACGTGCGCGCCGCTTCCCGAAGTGACCGAAGCGATCGACGGGTTCGGGCACACGACGTTCCGCGTGAGGAAGAAGTCGTTCGTGATCGCGGGAATGGGGGAAGGCGGGAGCGCCCTCTCGATCAAGTCGGACCCGACGAACCAGGCGCTCCTCGTCGACCGTGGCCCCTGGTACCGCACGCCCTACATCGGGCAGCACGGCTGGGTGTCCGTGGACGACCCCCTCGCCCAGGACTGGCCGGAGATCGCCGAGCTGATCGTGGACGGCTACCGCCTGGCGGCGCCCGCGCGTCTCGCGAAGCTCGTCCTCGGCTAGCGCACCTGTCGCGGCTGCGTCTGCCGGATCCGCTCCCGGACGTTCTCCACGTCCTCGCCGGCCTGGCGCTTCTGGTCGCCGTCCTTCTGCTGGCGCTCGCCCTCAGCCTCTTCGAGCTCCTGCTCGCGGCCATTCCTGCCCGGGTGCTTCGATCGCGGGTCTTCGCGTTCCGGGGCGGCCATCAGCGCTTCAGACGCTTGCCGGCCTCCTCGATCTTCTCGCCGGCCTCGCGCTTGATCTTCCCGTACTCCTCCTGGAACTCGCCCTCGGCTTCTTCGTCGGCTCCCTCGATCTCCATCTCGGGGTCGTCGGTCCAGTCGCCGACCTTCTTCTTGGCTTCCGCGGCCGCCTGCTTGGCCTTGCCCTCCAGCTCGTCACGATTGGGGATTCCCATGTCGTCTCCTTCGCAGTGGTTGCGGCTCGTGGTCATCCGACGAGCCGGCTGTCTATCGGAGGATACGTGATGGCGGCGACCGGGGCGGTACGGCGGCTTACTTCTCGTCGTTGTCGGCGGTGGTCTCGGAGCGGGCGCGGAAGAGCTCCTCGGTCATGTTCCGAATGATCCCCGTGAAGTAGGAAAAGAGTCCCTCCACCAGGGAATAGTTGTCGGCCAGGATCTGGCCCATGTCGGCACTGTGGATCGCCAGCGTGCGCGTGTCCTCGATGGCCCGCGCGCTGGCCGAGCGCGGGCGGCGATCGAGGATCGCGAACTCCCCGGTCGACTTACCGGGACCTACGACCGTGACCTCGTTGCCGCCGACCTCGATCCGGATGCGTCCCTGCAGGACGAGGTACATGTAGTCTCCCTCCTCGCCCTCGTAGAACAGGTAGTCGCCGGCCTGGAACGTCCGCTCCTCGGCCACCGAGGCGATCTGCAGCAGGTCGTCGGCCGCCAGGCCGCTGAACAGCTCCACCTGCCTGAGCGCCGCGGCGCGCTCGACCGATGACATCGTCATGCCGTTCTCCCCGTGTCCGTCGATCACGTGGCGCGCGAGCGGGCGAACCATGGGATCGCCGCTCACGGCCAGGCGCTCGAGCTCCGGCGCCAGCTCCCGTGGGAACCAGGCCTCGGCGAGACCGACCGCGTACGCCTGGAGCCATGGCTCCCCTTGCTCGAACACCCGCTCGAGGTCGTCCTCGAGGTCGCGGTCGTCCAAAGCATACCACTGGCGTCCGATCTCGGCTCGGCGCGAAGGGCTGAGGTCGGGATCGATCAGCGGCAGGAGGCGCGCCGAGTCCTCGCGGGCGAGCGCGGTCTCGAGGAGCTCGAGGGCGTGGGCGCCGTTGTCCGTGTCCTGTGCGACGAGGCCGGCGTACGCGAAGTAGATCGTCTGCGGGCTGTAGATGAGTCCCTGAAGCCGGAACGCGCGCTCGATCGTCGACGCCGCCTGATAGGTGAGCGCGCTGTGGTACGCCCTGCCGACCGACGCGTTGTCACCGTTCTCGCGCTCCAGCGCCTCCTGGAGCGTCGCGAGTTGACGTTCGGTGGCATAGGAGGCGGCCAGCTCCTGGCCGAGCTCCGAGCGGACGAGCGCGGTCGACACCTCCCAGCTCGGGTGCCGGCGTCGGAGCTTGTTGAGCGCCTTGAGCGCGTAGAGCCGGTGCTTGGAGACGGACAGCGCCGAGAGTCCTTCGAGGAGCGCCCGGTAGGCGGACCGCGTGCCGATCTGGACGAATACGCCCGGTAGCCAGCGTCGGAGCTCCTCGGAAAGGAGCGGATCGCGCAGCGCCGCGGAGAGAAGCGGCAGCCCCTCCTCGCCGTACGCGGCCAGCGCGTCGCGCGCGAGCGCGCGGGTCTCGCGGGAGCCCAACCGACGCAGGATCGGGGTCACGAGGTCGCGCCGCCCCGCGCGGCCGGCGCTCATGAGCGCCGCCCGCACCACTTCGGTGTCCGCGTCGGCGAGGAGCGGCTCCAGCTGGAGCTGGAGCGGATGGTCGGCGGGGATCCGCCCCAGCGCTCGCGCGACGGCGCGCCTGAGCGGAGCATCCCGGTCGCCCATCCGGCGCACGAGTCGCACGAGGCGGTCGGCGGCCGCGCGCGCCTGCTCCTCGTCCCCGTGCCGGATCATGTCGGCGATCGCCACCTCGACCAGGTCGGGATCGTCGCTGTCGAGCCCCGTCTCCATCTGCGGCAGGTACCGGGCGGGCTCGACCTGGCAGAAAAAATGGAGCGCGAGCGCGCGCACGCGGCCGTGGGGGTCGTCCAGGTGGGGCCTGACCGCGCCCGCGTTCTTCGGGTCGGCGATGGCGTTCACACCCTCGAGCGCGCGCGTGCGGACCCCCGCATCCGGGTGCTCGAGGAGCCCCACCATCTCCTTGCTGATCGCGCCGGGCGGGATGATCCTGAGCACGTCGAGCGCGTAATGGACCTCATCGGCCGCGGCCGTCGGCTGGAGAGTGGCGATGATCTGGCG
>JAICQP010000005.1 GCA_025937815.1 Gemmatimonadota bacterium | reverse complement strand
TAGCCGCCTACGTGGTCAGCTTCCGCTACCTCGGCATCTACTGGATCGGCCACCACACCCTGTTCCACTACATGCGCGTCGTGAACACCAACGCGCTGTGGCTCAACATCGTGTTCTTCATGTTCGTGTGCCTGATCCCGTTCACCACGCGACTGGTGGGGGCATACGACCGGCAGGAAGTGGCGCTAACCCTCTACGGCGCCAACCTGCTGGCGATCAGCCTCGCCGCGCTCGCCCACTGGCGATACGCGGCGCGAGCGGGACTGCTGGAGGAGGCCGGAAACAGGGAGATGCGCAAGGCGACCAAAAGGCTCCTGATCGGAGCCGGACTGTTCGCCGTCGCGATCGCGCTGGCGTTCGTCCACCCCCGGTGGAGCCTGGCTGTGCTATTGATCGTGCCCGTGCTGCACATCCTGCCGGGCCCGATCCACGTCGACTGGACGCGGTAGGCGGGTCAGGGAACCGCGTCCGCCACCTCGATCCGTCCGGGGTCGGCGACGCGGCGCGCGATCCAGCGCGCGAGCGCGGGGTGGGGGAGGATCGGCTCACCGGAGTAGACGACGTCCAGCCCCTCCAGGTCCGCAGGGAACTTCTCGCGGCTCACGCGCCCCTCGCTGACGAGGATCGGCACCACGACGACGGGCCGCCCCGTCAATTCGCGCTGCAGCGCGATCATCTCCCGGATAGCGCGCACCGCCTCCGCGCGGACCTCTGCCGGGGCGTCGTCGCGGACGAGGCCGAGCTTCACGTCGCGGAATCCGGTAACGCGTCCCACGCGATCGGCCACGGACCTCAGATTCGCCATCCAGCGCGCGTTGTCCTCGGCCGAGTTCGGTCCATGCCCGATCAGGAACAGCGCCTGAGCCTGCGGCGACTCGGCCAGCGCGAGGGCGCGATCGGCGAGCACGTCCGCCAGCTCGGGTGCGTCGTCGAGCGCGGCCGCCAGCCGGACGCGGGCCGGATCGGCGGGTCGCGTGATGCCCGCCATCTCCAGATGGTGCGCCATGTACCCGCTCAGGGAATCGATCTCGCCCGCGAGCCAGCGGAGCTGGTCGTAGTGGCCGCTGTGGCTCGACACAAGGAGCGGCACGACCACGACCTCGGACGCCCCGCCCGCGACGAGACCGGCGACCACCTCCTGGAACGGCCGCGCCTCGGCTTCGGGCCCCATCAGGAAGGCGACCTCGACCGGGCCCCCCGTCTCGGCGAGTCCCGCGATCTCGCGGACCCGATCGTTCCACTCCACCTCTGCTCCGTGCGCGACGACGATCGCCGCGGGCCGCTCGCGCGCCGTCTGCGCGTCGACGCGCGACGCGCCGCCGAAGCCGAGCAGAACGAGCGCCGCAACCGCGATCCGGCGCCAGGATTCCCGCGCGCTCACCGGGTCTCGCGGTCGCCGAAGCCGGCTTCGAGCGACAGGACCAGGTTCCGTCCCGGCGCGAGCGCAGCGCCGTAGGGCTCTTCGTAGGCGCGATCGAGGAGGTTCTCTACGCCGGCCCGCAGGACGAGCGGCCGGCCGGTGAGAGCCCCCAGGTCGGCTGCCGCGTGCAGGTCGAAGACCGCGAAGCCGGTGGTCCGCTCGAAGCCCGCGGGTACCTCGCTCTGGCCGTCGACGAATCTCCCCGTGACGAGGCCCGATACGCGTCCCGAGGCCTCCGACCACCCGATCCCCAACGCGAGCTTGAGCGGTGGCACGAAGAGGGGCTCGTCGGCGAGCAGGTCGTCGCCGTCGTTCCAGGTGAAAGCGGCGAACGCCGTCCGCGTGCCGCCGAGCCATGCGCCGCGATGCTCGACTTCGGCCTCGAGTCCCCGGATCCGCGCCTCACCGACGTTGCCCACGGTGGTCACGGGCTGTCCGCCGATCTCGGACTCGCCCATGAACGTTCCGGGCACGAACGTGATGAAATCGTCGATCCGGTTGTGGAAGTACGTGGCCTCGACCCGCATGCCCGAGGCGCGCGCCTTGAACCCCAGATCGACGTTGACGCTCGTCTCGTTCTCGAGGTCGGGATTGGGGACCGACAGGCCGCCCTGCGATCCGGGTCCGAAGAAGAAGCGCTCGATCACGTTCGGGGTGCGGAAGGCGCGGCTCACCGAGCCGGTCAGGTGGAGCCAGTCCGCGGCGCGAAAGAGCGCGGCGATGCTTCCACTGAGCGCGCTCTCCGTGCGATCCTCCGCCGGGACCGCGCCTTCTTCGCGCTCGAGGCCCTCGGCCTCGATGTCGAAGCGGTCGAGACGCGCGCCCGGGATCAGCGTCCAGCGTCCCGCGGAGATCTCGTCCTGAAGGTAGAGGCCCATGCCCTGGTAGCTCGACTCCGGAGTCGTGGGGGTGTCGTCGGTCTCAATCTCCGTGCTGCCGGGAGGTCCCGGGGAACGGGGCACGAGCACGTGCACGCTCTCCTCGAGCCTCTGCTCGTCGACTCTGTCGCGGAAGAGATCGATCCCGTACGTCAGGTAATGGCCGCCCGCGACCGGGGATCCGGCCTGCACGTCGAGCCCGGCCGTACGGACGTCGCCGGTCCGCTCGGTCGTCGTGTCGATCAGGAGGTCGAACGGCCCGGCGGGGATGGGCGGCAGGTCGAGGACGGTGGAGAAGACCTCGGTCTGGTCCTGGGCGTACACGCGGGCGTCGAGCCGCGCCAGCCAGGGGGCCAGGTCGCGGCCCTCGTACCCCAGCGAGAGCTTGGTGCGGTCGGTGCGTGGGTAGAATCCGGTGAACACTCCGCCGGATCCCGGCACCCCGATGTCTTCGCCGCGCAGCGTCGACCACCGGAGCGTCAGCCCGTGATCCTCGAAGGGGCGCCATTCGAGGTCGGCGGCTCCAGACCGGGTCTCGGCGCTCGAGTGCGGGACCACGCCGAGCGCGCTGGAGTAGTCGGCGGCGTTTCGCGCGCTGCCGCGTACTGCGATGCCCAACGCGCGCGTCCCGACATGCAGCGCGATCGCTCCCGTCCGCTGCCGGTCGACGGTGCTGTAGCGGGTCGTGGCGGAGCCGGACAGGGACAGCCCTTCCGCCGGAAGCTCCGGTTTCCGCGTCACGATGTTGACGATGCCCCCGATCGCGTCGCTACCGTAGAGGACGGACGCCGGACCGCGAACGATCTCGATCGAGGCGATGCTCGAGACGTCGACGAGGCCCGGTTGCACGCCGCCGAAGTTGATCGCCTCGCGGCTGTTGTTCAGCCGCTGGCCGTCGACGAGGACGAGCACGCGGTTGCCGCTCAAGCCTCGCAGCACGGGCAGGCCGAGGAACGGCCCCTCGCCCTCGACCTCGAGGCCGGCCTCCAGCGGAAAGAGATCGGCGACGACGTTGTCCGACTGGACCCGGTCGATCCGATCGCCGTCGAGCACGTCGACCGGCACGGGGACGTCGAACGTCGCCCGCTCCGTCCGCGTGGCGACCGCCTGGATCCTCTCCATGAGGACGGTGTCCGGCTGGATGTCGGCCTCCTGCGCGGCCAGAGGGGTCGCGAGGGCGGCGAAGAGCGGGATCGAGAAGAGTGCGTGTCTGGGCATGGGGATCTCTGCGCGTCCGGGAATGATTGTAGAAAAGGAAGGATTCCGATTCGTTGAGAACGAGTCTCAACGAATAGTGGACGCATCCTATCCGGATTTCCCGATCCCGTCAACCTCTGACAGGAATCGTCCTGGGGCATATCTTCGCGCGATGCACTGGACAGCGAGCGCGACCGACGGGGCCGCGAGGGCGGGGATCCTGGCGACCGACCACGGCGACGTGCCCACTCCGGCCTTCATGCCCGTCGGCACCCAGGCGACCGTCAAGGGCCTGACGCCGGCGGAGCTGGCGGGGCTCGGCGCGGGCATCGTGCTCGCCAACGCGTACCACCTGCATCTGAGGCCGGGCTCCGAGGTCGTGCGCCGGCTGGGTGGGCTGCACGCGTTCATGGGGTGGGAGGGCCCGATCCTCACCGATAGCGGGGGGTTCCAGGTGTTCAGCCTCGCCAAGCTCGCCGCGATCGACGAGGACGGGGTGACGTTCCGCTCGCATCTCGACGGCTCGACGCATCGCTTCACGCCCGAGCTCGTCATGGAGATCGAGGCGGCGCTCGGCGCCGACATCGTCATGGCATTCGACGACTGCGCTCCGTATCCCTGCGACGAGCCATCAGCGCGCGCGGCGATGGAGCGCACGGCGCGTTGGGCCGAGCGCTCACTTGCAGCCCACGCGAGGATCCAGGCGGAACGGCCGTGGCCCTGGCGGCAGCGCCTCTACGGGATCGTGCAGGGCTCGGTCTACCCGGCGCTCCGCCGGGAGAGCGCGCGGCGGCTCGCCGAGCTGGACCTGCCCGGCTACGCGATCGGCGGCCTGTCGGTGGGGGAGGAGAAGGCGCTCATGCTCGATATGCTGGAGGTCACGGTGCCGGAGATGCCGGCAGACCGGCCGCGCTACCTCATGGGAGTGGGCTTCCCCGAGGATGTGGTGGCCGCGATCGCACGCGGGATCGACATGTTCGACTGCGTGGCTCCGACCCGGCAGGGCAGGACGGGCGCCGCGTTCACCCGCGACGGCCGCGTGAACGTCGAGAACGCGCGCTTCGCCGAGGACGGCCAGCCGCTCGACCCGGAGTGCGAGTGCATGGTCTGCGCCACCTGGAGCCGGGCATATCTCAGGCATCTGTTCAAGAGCGGCGAGATGCTGGGCCCGCGGCTTCTCTCGCATCACAACGTCGCATTCCTCGTGGACCTGACGGCCGAGGCCCGCGCGGCGATCGCGGCGGGCGAGTTCGACGCCTGGTCCGCGCGCTGGACCCGTCGTTACGCGAACACTCCACAAGCGGAGGTGTCATGCACGAGCTGATTCCGATTCTGGTGATGGGCGCCCCCAGTCAGGGCGGCGGCGCCGGCGGGATCGTCGCGTCGATCCTCCCCATCGCGGCCATGATCGCCATCCTCTGGTTCCTGCTGATCCGCCCTCAGAGGAAGGAGCAGCAGAGGCATCTGGAGATGGTGAAGAACCTCAAGAAGGGGGACGAGGTCGTGACGATGGGCGGGATCTACGGCCGCATCATGTCGCTGGACGCCGAGAAGATCTCTCTCCGGGTGTCGGACAACGTGAAGATCGACGTCGAACGGTCGAAGGTCGTGCGCGTGGTGACGCCGAAGATCGAGGAGGTCGAGTCGAAGTGATCCGCCCGATCCGCCTGCTGGGCGATCCGATCCTGCGCCGGAGCACGGATCCCGTCGAGCGCTTCGACGAGGACCTGGCGTCGTTCCTGGACGACCTGGTCGACACGATGTACCACGCCGAGGGCGTGGGGCTCGCCGCGCCGCAGGTCGGCGACTCGCGGCGCGCGACCGTCATCGACGTCAGCGAGGAGCGGGACGGGAGCCTCGTCCTCGAGCTCGTGAACCCCCGGATCCTGCGCTCGGAGGGGACGATCCCGAGCGAGGAGGGGTGTTTGTCCATCCCCGGCCTGACCGAGACGATCGAGCGCGCCGCCGAGGTGGAGGTCGAATACCAGGACCGGCACGGGGAACGCAACGTGGTTGCCGGCACCGAGCTCCTGTCGCGCGCTCTCCAGCACGAGATCGATCACCTGAACGGTATCCTCTTCATCGACTACCTGGGCCCGCTCAAGCGCCGGCTGGTGGTGCGCGAGTGGCGCCGCTCGATGGCGGAGCAGGGAATCCAGGTCGCCGACTAGCCTCGGGCACCGGACATGCGGGTCGTCTTCTGGGGGAGCCCCGAGTTCGCGGTCGCCGTGCTCGAGGCCGTGCTGGCGAGTGCCCACGAAGTGGCGGGCGTCGTGACGCGGCCGGCGGAGCCCGGCGGGCGCGGCAGGCGGCCGCGACCGACTCCCGTGGCGCGTCTCGCGGAGTCCGCCGGCCTCGAGACGCTGACTCCCAAGCGCCTCCGCAGGCAGGCTTTACGCGAGGAGCTCGCCGCGCTTGGCGCCGACGTTTTCCTCGTCGCCGCCTATGGCGCGATCCTCCCGCCCGACATCCTCTCGCTGCCGCCTAACGGCTCCCTCAACGTCCACGCCTCGCTCCTGCCGGAATACCGCGGCGCAGCGCCCGTCACCCGCGCGATCCTCGAGGGCAAGCGAGAGACCGGCGTCACGATCATGCGAATGGAAGAGGGGCTCGATACGGGGCCGATCTGCCTCCAGGCCGCCGAGCCGGTCCTCGAGGGCGACACGGCACAGACGCTGACGCAGCGGCTCGCGGCGCTCGGCGGGCGGGCGGCCGTCGAGGCCCTGGACCGGCTGGAGGCGGGGACGCTGACCGAGTACTCGCAGGACGACGCGCGCGCGAGTTACGCGGCCAAGGTCACGACCGACGAGGCGCGGATCGACTGGTCGCTCCCCGCCAGGACGATCGAGCGCGCGGTGCGGGCGTTCGATCCCTGGCCCGGCGCGTGGACCACCTTTCGCGGTGAGCGGCTCAAGGTGTTCCGCGCCGGTCTGGCGCAAGGCGCGGGAGGGGTACCCGGCGCGCGGCCCGGAGAGCCGGGAACCGAACCGGACGACCCGGGCGAGATCGTGGCGGCCGGCCCGGAGCCGATCGTGCGGACGGGGGAGGGCCTCGTCCGCCTGGACGTCGTTCAGCCGCCAGGGGGCCGGCGGATGACGGGGGCGGACTGGGCGCGGGGGCGCGGGGTCGGGACCGGCGAGACGCTTGGCTGACGCGGGGCCGCTCCTCGTGGCGGTCACAGACGACCGCCTGCTCGCCCGGCCGGATTTCCTCGCCCGCCTCGAGGGGATCCTCGCGGCGGGATGCCCGGCCGTGTGGCTCCGCTCCCGGGCGCTCGGGGGACGCGACTTGCTGGCTCTGGCGCGCGCGGTGCGCGCGGCGTGCGACAGGCACGGGGCAGAGCTCTGGATCGGGGACCGGGCGGACGTCGCCGCTCTCGCCGGCGCCGACGCGGTCCAGCTGCCCGAGGGGGGCCTCTCGATCGCGGGTGCGCGCCGCGCCGTCGGGCCTGCGCTGGCGGTCGGTCGCTCGGTGCACTCCTCGGCGGCCGCGACGGCCGCCGCGCGGGAGGGCGCCGACCGCATCGTCGCGGGGACGATATTCCCGAGTGCGAGCCATCCCGACAGGGAGCCGGCGGGTCCCGTGCTCCTGCGCGAGATACGCGCCGCGTTGGGCGATCTCCGTCCCTCGCTCTACGCCATCGGCGGCATCGACCGCGGCCGCGCCGAAGCCGCCATCCACGCGGGTGCCGACGGGGTCGCCGTCATCGGCGCAATCTGGGACTCCGACGACCCGCCGGCCGAGGCCCGCGCGCTCCTCGACGCGCTTCGGCGCGAGGTCCCCTGAGTGGTACATTCTCGGCATGAAAACGACACCCGGCGAGACGCGCGCGCAGTTCGCGGAAACCGACGGCGGAGTCGAGATCCGCGCGAACGGGGAGACGCGATCGGTCCCGCCCGGGACATCGGTGGCGGGATTCCTCGCGCGCCACGACCTCGACCCCGACCTCGTCGTCGTCGAGCGGAACGGTCGCATCCTGCGCCGGGTGGAGTTCGACCGCACGGCTCTCGAACCCGGCGACGAGCTCGAGATCGTGCACTTCGTGGGGGGCGGATGAACGATCGGCTGACCCTCGGCGGCCGGACGTTCGGCTCGCGGCTCATCATCGGGACCGGCAAGTACGACTCGCCCCGGACGATGGCCGCCGCGCTGGAGGCGTCGGGCGCGGAGATCATCACGGTGGCGGTTCGCCGCGTGGACCTGGACGCCAGCAAGGAGGAGAGCCTCCTTCACTGGCTCGATGCCGATCGGGTCCTGATCCTCCCCAACACGGCGGGATGCTACACGGCGGAGGAGGCGATCCGGGTGGCGCGGCTCGGGCGCGCGGCGGGGCTCAGCGATTTCGTCAAGCTCGAGGTGATCGGCGACGAGAAGACCCTCTATCCCGACGTCCTCGAGCTCCTGACCGCCACGGAGACCCTGGCCGGCGAAGGCTTCACCGTGCTCCCCTACACGAGCGACGATCCTGTGATCGCGAAGCGGCTCGAGGATGCGGGCGCGGCGGCGGTCATGCCGCTCGCCTCGCCGATCGGGTCGGGCCTCGGGCTGGTGGATCCGCTCGGCATCCGGTTCATCATGGAGGCGGTGTCCGTTCCGGTCATCGTCGATGCGGGCGTCGGCACCGCGTCGGACGCAGCGGCCACGATGGAGCTGGGCGTCGACGGAATCCTCATGAACACGGCGATCGCGAAGGCCGGGGACCCGCTGCGAATGGCCGAGGCGATGCGGCTCGCGGTCCGGGCCGGCAGGCTGGCGTTCGAGGCCGGCCGCATGGAGAAGCGCGCCTATGCCACCCCGTCGAGCCCGGTAGCGGGGCGGGTCGGCGGCTAGGGCGATCGCCGGCGCCGGAGGCGGGCGCGCGAGTCCGGAGCGCCGCGCCGCTCTGGCGGTGCTCCGGGACGTCCGCCGGGGAGCGCGGGCCGACGAGAGCTTCGCGCGAAGATCCGCCGCTCTCGAGGCGCGGGGGCGGCCGTTCCTGATGGAGCTGGCGTACGGCGCGATCCGCTGGCAGAAGCGCCTCCGCTGGGAGCTAGCGCGCCACCTGCGGAAAGACGTAGAAGCGCTTCCCGCGGACGTGCTGGCGATCCTGGAGCTCGGCGCGTATCAACTCCGGTTCATGAGCGGCGTGCCCGCGTGGGCGGCGGTGGACGAGAGCGTGAAGCTGGTCCGCGGCGAAACTCCGGCGACGATCTCGCGCTGGGGGGCCGGCCTGGTGAACGCCGTGCTCCGGAATCTCGCTCGCGAAGGACCGGCGGAGCCTCCCGGGGACGTGGCACTCGCGGAGCGGCTCGCGATCCTCCACTCCCATCCGGCGTGGATGGTCGGGCGGTGGATCGCGCGCCACGGGATAGACGCCACCGAAGCGCTGCTCGCCGGAAACAACGTTCCGCCGCCGCTCCATCTCAAGGTGAACCGGCGCCGGACCGACCCGGATGTGGCTCTGGCCCGGCTCCGGGAAGCGGGGATCGAGGCCGCCGTGCATCCGGCGAAGCCGGACGCGATCGTGATCGCGTCGGGCGCCGCGCCCGAAGCGCTGCCGGGATGGGACGAGGGGTGGTTCTGGGTGCAGGACGCCGGCGCCCAATGGGTGGCCGAGATAGCAGCGGAGCCCGGCACGCGCTGGCTCCTCGACGCGTGCGCTGCCCCGGGCGGCAAGCTCATGGGCCTGCTCGAGCGCTCCCCCGGCGCACGCGCGCTCGCTCTCGACGTCGACCCGGCACGACTCGTGCGCGTCCGGAGCGCCGCCGAGCGACTGGGAATCGGGGGCTGGCATCTCGTGGCCGCCGACGCGCGGCGTCCGCCGACAGCGGCGCGGTTCCCGCTCGTGGTGGCCGACGTCCCCTGCTCGGGGACGGGCGTGCTCAGGCGCCGCGTCGACGCGCGCTGGCGGCGGACGCCGGAAGACCTCGCGCGGTTCGCCGCGGTCCAGCGCGAGATCCTGGAGGGGCTCGCCGACCGCGTGGCGGTCGGCGGAGCGCTCGTGTACGCGACGTGTTCGCTCGAGCCCGAGGAGAACGAGGAGGTCGTGAGCGCGTTTCTCGTGGATCACCCGGAGTATCGAATCGACCCCGTGGCCGGACGCGTGCCCGCGCCGCTCGCCGACGGGCCCTGGCTCGTGACGCTGCCGTGGCGTGACGACGCCGACGGCATGTTCGCCGCGCGTCTCGTGAGGGAACGGTGAAGGACTTCCGTGATCGCCGGGAGATGGTCGAGCGCAGCAGGAGCGCCGTCTGGCGGGTTCCGATCGCGCTCATCGTCGCGACCCTGGGCGCGGGGGCGCTCGGCTATCTCGGCGTTCAGCTCTTCCTCCTTCCCGAGACGCTCGCCGAGAGCCGCGTCCACCGCGTACCCGACCTGACCGGCGAGTCGATCGAGGACGCCATGGAGGACGGCCGATCCGCGGGCTACGAGGTAGTCGCGAGCGCTCGGCAATACTCGGACCGTGTCGACCGGGGAGACGTCATCTACCAGATCCCCCCGCCCGGGAGCTACCTCGCCGCGGGCGACACGCTGTTCGTGCTCGTCAGCCTCGGGGATCAGGAGACCCGGATCCCCGATCTCATGGGGCTAGACCTCGAAGCGGCGCGCGCCATCCTGCGCCAGCTCGACGTCGACGTCACGGGCGTCCGGCGGGCGCCTAGCGAGCTCGTGCCGCAGAACCTCGTCGTCTCGTCCGAGCCGCCGTCCGGCACGCTGGTAGAAGAGGACACGGCGATCGTGCTTACGCTCAGTCGCGGCGGCGCGATGGTCGACATGCCCGACGTCCGGGGCCTGTCGCAGGCGGCCGCGCGCGACACACTGGAGATCTTCGGGCTCACGGTCGGAGAGGTAACGAGCGTGGGAGCGGATACGGTCGGCACCGCGAGCGCGCAGGTGGTGGTGACCGGCCAGGAGCCGGGTCCCGGTCACAGGATCGCGACGGGATCCGCGGTGCGGCTGCAGCTCGGTCTCGAGGAGGAGGTCGCGGTGCGCAGGCAGGGAGCTCCGGCGGCCGGGCAGGGGGCGGAAGCGCCGGTGGACGTCTCCGCGGAGGAGACCCCCGAGAACGAGCGCATCCGGGCGCGGGATCCGGCCCCGGAGCCGCCCGCCGACGAGATGCCGGCCGACGACGTCCCTGTTCCGGACCCGCAATCTCCGGAAGACGAGACATTCTGAGCGCGCGTCCCCACCCCGTGCTCGTCGCCCCCTCGATCCTGGCGGCCGACCTCGGGCACCTGGCCGAGGCCGTGTCCGCGGCCGAGGAGGGGGGCGCCGACTGGATCCACGTCGACGTCATGGACGGGCAGTTCGTGCCGAACCTCACCTTCGGCGCCGATGTCATCCGCGCCGTGCGCCGCGTCACGTCGCTTCCGATCGACGCCCACCTCATGGTGGTGCGTCCCGAGCAGTACTTCGACGAGTACGTCGACGCCGGGGCGACCGGCGTCACGATCCACGTCGAGGCCGCTCCGCACCTCCACCGCCAGCTGCAACGGCTGGGCGAGCTGGGTGTCGTGGCGGGAGTGGCTCTGAATCCGGGCACGTCGCTGGCGGCGCTCGACGCGGTGTGGGAAGCGGCCGGGCTGGTGCTCGTCATGAGCGTCAACCCGGGCTGGGCCGGACAGGCGTTCCTGCCCGGGTCACTGGAGCGCTTGCGGTCGGCGCGGGCCCGGATCGACGAGCTGCCCGTTGACTCCAGGCCGTACCTCCAGGTGGATGGCGGGATCACCGCCGCCAACGCGGCCGCGGTGGCCCGGGCCGGGGCGGACGTCCTGGTGAGCGGGTCGGGCGTCTATGGCGGCGACCCCCGGTCCCGTATCGAGGCGATCCGCTCCGCCGCCGAAGAGCCCGAACCCTCCCGACCTTAGGTCGCTGAAACCTGCCGCGATGGCTCCTCGTTCTACGGAAGGAGCGGTCCGCCGCCGCGGGCCGGACTTGACATACCTAGCACTTCAATGTATAGTCCTTCTATGTATGACGCGGGTTCCATCGACACGGCAAGAGCGAGCGCGGCGGCGCTTCAACGTTCCAGCCCTTTCGAGCGTCATACGAGGAGACTTACCGGGGCCGTTGGCCGGTCGGCGGCGGGTCCCGGCCATCGCATACCTTCTCCGCGGGTGAGCAATCCATGAAACGCATAGCGTTCGTCGCACTGGGCTTCTTTCTGTTCGCGGTCGCAACTGTCCATGCGCAGGTGCCAACCGGGCAGGGCGCCCCTCCGGGCGCTCAGGCCGGGGGCGAGATCCGCGGCAGCGTGCTCGATCCGGACGGCGGCCCGATCTACGGCGCCTCGGTCGCGGTTCACAACAAGGCCGATTCAGCCCTGATCTCGGGTGACATCGCGGGCCGCGACGGCGCGTTCCGGGTCCAGGGCCTGCCGCCCGGCACATACTACCTCCAGATCACTTCGATCGGATACGAAGCGCGGCGCTCGCCCGACCTCACGATCGGCCCCGGCGCTCCGAGTGCGGACGCGGGAGCGATCCGGATGGTGCCGTCGCCTGTCGCCGTCGAGGGAATCGACGTGACGGTCGAACGGCCGACCGTCGCCATCGAGCCCGACCGCAACAGCTACAGCGCGAAGGACGTCGCTCCGGCCGCGGCGACGGCCAGCGAGGTCCTGGTCGCGGTCCCTTCGGTCAACGTCGATCCGGAGGGCAAGGTCAGCCTGCGGGGAAACGAGAACGTCGCGGTCCAGATCAACGGCCGGCCGGCGCCGGTCAGCGGCGAACAGCTGGGCGCCTACCTCGAACAGCTCCCGGCGAACGTCATCGACCGGGTCGAGGTCGTGCCGACGCCGTCCGCGCGCTACGACCCGGAGGGCATGGCCGGCATCATCAACATCGTGCTCAAGCAGAACACCGAGCTCGGCACCAGCGGCGGGCTCACGCTCGGCGCCTCGCCGTCGAATCGCTACAACGTCTCGGGCAACCTCGGGTATCAGAACGGGCCCTGGACGACGTTCACAACGTACGGTTTCAACTTCGGACAGCGCGATATCGACGGCATCAACGATCGGCTTCGGTTCGATCCGCTGGACGTCCTGCTTTCCACCACCGAGCAAGACGTGCTGGGGGAGAACACCTTCGCCGGCCACAACCTCAGCACCACCATCGACTACAAGCTGAACGAACGGGACATGCTCACGAACATCCTGTCGTTCAACCTGCGCGGTCGCGACGAGGAGTCGCGGAACGCCTATACCGAGCTGGACGCCGACGGCAACCCCTTCGACCAGTACGCCCGGTTGCAGGACGGCGAGAGCGACGGGCGGGTGCTGGAGTACACGCTGGCGTTCAAGCGCACGCTCGAGCCCCGCGCGCACGAGCTGGCGGCGGAGGTCCGCTTCAACCAGGAGAACGACGACGATCAGTCGCTGCTCTGGCGCGAGCCCCTGAGCGCGGAGCCCGTGACCCGGACGGAGCTGGAGCTGCGCGACGTCGACTCTTCCGACCGCGAGGCGATCGCGCAGGTCGACTACACGCGCACGCTGGGAGAGAACACGAAGCTGGAGACCGGCTACAAGGGCGAGTGGGGCTGGATCGAGCGCGACTACGATGTCCTCGAGGACGAGCTGGGGAGCGGCGAGTTCGAGGTGAGCGACCTGAGCAACACGTTCGACTTCGACGAGCGGGTCCAGGCGGCCTACGCGGTGCTCAGCCGGACGATCGGCAAGCTCGAGCTGCAGGCGGGCCTGCGCGGAGAGTACGCCTGGCGCGACTTCGTCCTCGCCGATCAGGCCGATAACTTCCCGTACAGCTATGGGAGCGTCTTCCCCAGCGGCGTGCTGAGCTACAGCCTGACCGACGCGGACGAGGCCAAGATCAGCTATTCGCGGCGCATCCGCCGGCCGAACACCCACGAGCTGAACCCGTTTCCGTTTTTCTTCGACGTCCAGAACGTCTTCATCGGCAACCCCGAGCTCGATCCGGAGTACACGGACGCGATCGAGCTGGGCTTCACGCACCAGGCGGACTGGGGGTCGCTCCAGCTCTCACCCTTCTACCGCCACACGAGCGACGTGATCCGGTTCATCGTCGACACCGAGGACATCGTCGACGGCCGCGAGGTCACCTCGGTCAGCTTCGAGAACCTGGACAAGGGCGACTCCTGGGGGACGGACGTGAACCTGTCCTACGAGTACGGGGGATGGCTCAACGGCATGGCGAACTTCAACGTGTTCAAGATGGTCACCGAGGGGGGCTCGGAGGCGAGCCTCGCGTCGAACGCGGTGACCTGGTCCACGCGTCTGAACGCGACCGCCGAATTGACCCCCAGCCTCAGCTTACAGGGGATGATGATGTACCGAGCGCCGATGGAATTCGAGCGCGGAAAGTTCTCGAGCTTCAAGATGACCAGCCTTACGCTGCGCCAGAAGCTCGCCGGGGACCGCGCGTCGCTCAGCCTTCGCGTGGTCGACCCCTTCGACCAGATGGGCTTCCGGGTGGAGGCCGCCGACGAGAACATCCGGCAGATCACCGAGCGGAACTTCGACGCGCGGTCTGTGCACCTGACGTTCCAGTACACCTTCGGCAAGCCGCCGCGGGTCCGGCAGCCGCGCCCCGATGCGGGCGCGGACCAGGGCGGCGCCCCCGGCTTCCCGCAGTAGCGCCGCTGCAACGCAGCCCCGGCTCCGGCCCCCATCCCCTCGGGGGCCGGACCCCGGCGCCGTCCGCGCGCGACTCGGATTTCATCCATTCCAGCAAATCCTCGATACGCTATTGGTTCTCGACCGTTGTAGATTGCGCCGTCTCGAGCGAGTTCCCCAATCCCCCCACAGACGAGAAGACGATGAAGGCAGCCGTCATGGAAGCGTTCGGCGCGCCCCTGAAGATCGACACCCACTGGCCGGACCCCGAATGCGGCCCGCGCGACGCCGTGATCGAGCTCGAGGCATGCGGGATCTGCAGGTCCGATTACACGATCTGGAATGGCGGGATGGAGTGGGTGGGGGTCGTTCCCACATTGCCGTGCGTCATGGGCCACGAATACTGCGGCACCGTCGTCGAGGTAGGCCGCGAGGTCCATGGTTTCCAGCGGGGAGACCGCGTCGTGGCTCCGTTCTGCCAGGGCTGCGGGACGTGCGAGTTCTGCCGATCGGGGCACCAGAACGTGTGCGCCTCGCTTCAGCTCCCGAGCATGCACTTCAGCGGCGGGTACGCGGGCCTGACGAAGGTCGCCAACGCGGACGTCAACCTGGTTCCCCTGCCCGAATCGATTCCCTCCGAGGCGGCCGCGGGGTTGGGGTGCCGGTTCATGACCGCCTACCACGGGATCGTCGATCAGGCCGCGGTGAGGCCCGGCGAGTGGGTCGCCGTGTTCGCCTGCGGGGGCGTGGGTCTGGCGGCGGTCAACATCGCGTCGGCTCTCGGGGCCCACGTGATCGCCGTGTCGCGCAGCGACGAGAAGCTGGCGCTCGCCCGGAAGCTGGGCGCGAGCCACACAGTCACCGCCGGGCCGGACGCGCCCGCGGAAGTCGTGGAGATTACCGGTGGCGGAGCGCACGTCTCGGTGGACGCGCTCGGGGCGGCGGAGACTGCGCTGCCCGCGCTGTTCAGCCTTCGCACGAGGGGGCGCCACCTGCGGCTCGGCGTGTCGAACAAGAAGGACCAGGGGCAGATCAGCATCCCCGTCGACCTGATCGCCTTCCGCGAGCTCAGCCTGATCGGGTCGTTTGGAATGCAGGCCGCCCGCTACCCGGAGATGCTGCGCATGGTCGAATCGGGGAAGCTGGCTCCCCGGGAGATGGTCGGGGATACCGTCCGCCTCGAACAGGCCGGCGACGTGCTGGCGTCCATGACGGGGTACGAGACGGTCGCGATGTCGGTGATCACGACCTTCTAGCCGATCGGCCGCGCCGGCTCCCTCGGGCGCGGCCATCACCGCGGCGGGTCCCCGTGCAAGCGGGTCTCTACGGAGCCACTCGACGGGTTTCTCCCACCGCGGTATCTTCTTCTGCCTATTCGCTTCCCCCGTTCTCCGGGCTGGACCCGGACCAGGGGGCGCCGGCCCATTCGGCGGCTGATCCGCAGGGAACGCTTCACCCGGGAATACGATGTTCGACGAGCTCAGCGCCAAGCTGGACAGCGCCTTCGCGCGCTTCCGCGGCCGGGGGATCCTCGACGACGCGATGATCGCCGAGGGGATGCGTGAGGTGCGCCGCGCATTGCTCGAGGCCGACGTCCACTTCAAGGTCGCGAAGGAGTTCTGCGCGCGCGTCGAGGAGAAGGCGCGCGGCCAGGAAGTCGCCCCCTCGGTCACGCCCGCGCAGCAGGTGATCAAGATCGTCCATGACGAGCTCGTCGAGCTCCTGGGCGGCGCGCACGCGCCGCTCGCGGAGGCGAAGCAGCCGCCCACCGTGATCGTCCTGGCGGGGCTTCAGGGATCGGGGAAGACGACGACCGCGGGCAAGCTCGCGCGGGTACTCCAGAAGCGGAACCGGCGCCCACTGCTGGTCGCCGCCGACATCTACCGCCCGGCGGCGATCGAGCAGCTCGAGACGCTCGGCAAGCAGCTCGACGTTCCGGTCGTATCGGATCGCGACGAGAAGAAGGTCGAGCGGATCGCAGCGCGCGGCATCGCGCGCGCGCGGGAGGAGCGGAGGAACGTCGTGATCGTCGACACCGCCGGGCGCCTCCACGTCGACGACGACATGATGGCCGAGCTCGAGCGCGTCTTCGCCGTCGCCGAGCCGGACGAGGCGCTCCTCGTCGCCGACGGCATGACCGGTCAGGACGCGGTCCGGATCGCCGAGACCTTCCACGCCCGGCTTCCGCTGACCGGCGTCATCCTGACCAAGCTCGACGGCGACGCGCGGGGGGGCGCCGCGCTGTCGATCCACGCCGTGACCCACCTCCCGATCAAGTTCGTCGGCACCGGAGAGCGTCTGGACGCGCTCGAGCCGTTCCATCCCGACCGCATGGCGGGTCGCATCCTCGACCGCGGCGACGTGGTGACGCTGGTCGAGCGCGCCCAGGAGTCGATCGACGAGGAGGAGGCGGCAAGGCTAGAGGACAAGGTCGGGCGGCGCGGACAGTTCGACCTCGACGACTTCCTCACCGCGATGCGGCAACTCAAGAAGATGGGGCCGCTGGAGGGACTCCTGGGGATGATTCCGGGCGTCGGGAAGCAGCTCAAGGGCGCGAAAGTCGACCCCGATCGCATGAAGCGGACCGAGGCGATCGTCCTGTCGATGACCGCCGCCGAGCGACGAAACCCCAAGATACTCAACGGCAGCCGGCGCAAGCGGATCGCGCGCGGCAGCGGCACCACGGTTCAGGAAGTGAACCAGCTCCTCAAGCAGTTCGCGGAGATGAACAAGATGATGAAGCAGCTCAAGGGAGCGTTCGGACCCAAACTCCTCAGGAGGTAGGAAGACGTGAGCGTACGCATCCGACTGCGGCGCATGGGCGCCAAGAAGCAGCCCTTCTACCGGGTGGTGGTGGCCGACTCGCGGAGCCCGCGCGACGGCCGCTTCCTCGACACGATCGGGACCTACGACCCGCGGAAGGACCCGGTGGCGATCGACATCGATCGCGAGAAGACCCTGAAGTGGCTGGCGGAAGGGGCGATGCCGACCGACAGCGCCCGCTCGCTCCTGTCCCAGACGGGGATCTGGCAGGAGTTCCGCGATCACGGCGCGATCCAGCTGGGACCCGGTCGCGACGATACGATGGCGGAGCCGACAGAGGAGACAGCGGGAGAGTAATGTGGCCGGGCCGGAGCACCTCGCGGTCGGTCGCATCGTCAAGCCGCACGGTATCCGTGGTGAGGTGGCCGTGTTCCCGCTCACCGAGAACGAGGAGCGGTTCCAACCCGGCAGTCGGCTGTTCCTGAGTCGCACGGCCGCGGGCGGCGGGACCCTGCTCGCGGTGACGGTCGAGAGCGCGCGCCCGCACCAGGGTCGCTGGCTCCTGACGCTCGACCGGATCGAGGACCGCACGCACGCTGAGCAGCACGTGGGCTCGTACCTCCTCGTCCCGCGGGAAGAGGCGGAGGCGGCGCGGGCGGAGGGCGAGTGGTTCCTGCACTCGCTCGTCGGCCGCCGCGTGATCGATGACGCGGGCAGCTCGCTGGGGGCGGTGTTGGACGTGCTCGAGACGCCCGGCGCCGTGATGCTCGAGATCGGAGCGTCGGGCAGGTCCCGGCGGCTCCTGCCCTTCGTCAGGGAGTTCATCGCGCGGGTCGAGGAAGACGAGATCGTCGTCACCCCGCCGGATGGGTGGCTGGAGCTCTAGCGACGAAAGGCGAAGCGCGTGCACGTGAACGTCCTGACCCTGTTTCCGGGCTATTTCGCGGAGCCGCTCGAGCAATCGATCACCGGCCGCGCGAAGCGCAGGGGCCTGTTCTCCTGGGATCTGATCGACCTGCGGTCGTTCGTCCGCGAGGGAGAGCAGGTGGACGACTACCCGTACGGCGGCGGAGGCGGGATGGTGCTCAAGCCCGAGCCCGTGTTCCGGGCCTACGAGATGCTGGAGGCCCCGCGGCCGTTCGTGCTCCTCTCGGCGCGGGGTCGGCCCTTCACGCACCGGGTCGCGGTCGAGCTGTCGGTGGAGCCCGAGCTGACGCTGCTCTGCGGCCATTACAAGGACGTCGACGAGCGTGTGCGCGAGCGGCTCGTCACGGACGAGATCTCGCTCGGGGACTTCGTCCTGTCGGGGGGCGAGATCGCCGCCCTGGCGGTCATCGACGCCGTGGTCCGGCTCCTGCCGGGCGTGCTCGGCGACTTCGACTCCGCGCAGGGCGATTCGTACCACGACGACTGGGTGCTGGGCCCGCCCTCGTACACACGGCCGGCAGAATACGAGGGCATGAAAGTCCCGGAAGTGCTTCTGTCGGGGGATCATGCCGCGGTCGCGCGTTGGCGGGCACAAGCGGCCGAGCGGCTGACCCGCGAGCGCCGGCCGGACCTGATCGAGCGCAGGAAGCGGGAAGAAGAAAGGCCTTGAACCCTCCAACTGCAGGGGATAGCTTATGATTTCCATGGACAATCGCATCGATCAGGACCAGCTCCGCGAGGGCCTCCCCGCGTTCCGCCCCGGCGACACCGTGCGCGTGAACGTGCGCGTGCGCGAGGGCGAGAAGGAGCGACTCCAGGCCTTCGAGGGCGTAGTGATCCGCCGCAAGGGCGGCGGCGTCAACGAGACGTTCACCGTTCGCAAGGTCTCGAACGGCGTCGGCGTCGAGCGGATCTTCCCGCTCCATTCGCCGGTGATCGCCGACATCGAGGTAGTGCGCGAGGGACAGGTCCGCCGGGCGAAGCTCTATTATCTGCGGAACCTCTCAGGCAAGGCCGCCCGCATCCGGGAACGGCAGCACACCTGATCGGGTGACCGGTCTCGACGCGCGCCTCGCTCGTCTCTCGGTTTCCGAAATCCAAGCCACACTGAGTTGCCGCCAGGCGGTAGGGCGGCGGACCGCGCTGTATCTCCTGCGCGATCCGCGGGCCGGCGTGCGGGCGCTCGGGGAACGCTACATGGAGCAGATCCGCGCCTCGGAGCGGGAGCGCGCGCGGGTGCGGCGGCTCCTGACCAACGAGCGCGAGCTGCTCGACGCGGAGGCTCGGCTCAGGGGTGAGCGCGTCGCCGTCGTGGCCGGAGTCGACGAGGCGGGAATGGCGCCGATCGCGGGACCCGTGGTCGCTGCCGCCGTGATCCTCCCGGACGGCTGGATCGTCGAGGAGCTCGACGATTCGAAGCAGGTCGATGCCGCGACCCGCGAAGCGCTCGACCGCGAGATCCGCGGCGTGGCGCTGGCCGTGGGAGTGGGCGTCGTCTCCGAGAAGGTCATCGACCGGATCAACATCTATCAGGCCGGGCTGCTGGCCATGCGGATCGCGTTGTCGCGGCTCGCACCGCCCTTCGATCTCGCGCTACTCGACGGCCGATCTCCGCGCACGTTTCCGGTGCCTCACCGAGCCGTCATCGGCGGCGACGCGCGGGTCCGCTCGATCGCCGCGGCGTCGATCGTGGCCAAAGTCGCGCGAGATCGGCTGCTCCTGGACTGCCACCGCCGCTGGCCCGCCTATGGCTTCGACTCGCACAAGGGATATATGACGCCGCAGCACATCGGCGCCCTGCGCCGGCACGGCTTGTCGCCGATCCACCGGCTGTCGTTCCCGCGCGTCTGGGAAGTGGCGGACGCCATGGGCCCCCTGTACCGCGAGCTGTGCGATCGCCTGGCGGGGGCGGACTCGCCGGCCACGCTGGAGTCGGCGGTGTTCGCGTTCGACTCGGCCCGGGCGTCCCTCCACGCGAGTGAGGAAAAGCTGCTCGATCGGCTGCTGGAATCGCGACGCGAGGCGCTGGCGGAGGTCGGCGCCGGTCTGTAGGTTCGGACGGGACCGTCATGAAGCTTCCGATCTACCTCGATTACCACGCCACCACGCCCTGCGACCCCCGGGTCGTGGACGCGATGCTGCCCTGCTTTCGGGAGAAGTTCGGCAACCCGTCCAGCCGCAGCCACTCCTTCGGCCGCGAGGCGGAAGAAATGGTGGAGCGCGCCCGCGGGCAGGTCGCCGATCTCCTGGGGGCTACGCCGGAAGAGATCGTGTTCACCTCCTGCGCCACCGAAGCCAACAACCTGGCCCTCAAGGGCGCGGCGTGCGCGCGCCGCGAGGCCGGCGACGGCGATCACATCGTCAGCGCGCGCATCGAGCACAAGTCGGTGCTGGAGCCGCTGGCGACGCTCGAGGACGAGGGGTTCCGCGTCACGTGGCTCGAGGTGGATGAGAGGGGAAGGGTCGATCCGGACGACGTGGCGAAGGCGATGGGCGAAGGGACGATCCTCGTGAGCATCATGTCCGCGAACAACGAGATCGGCACGATAGAGCCCGTGGCCGAGGTCGCCGCGATCGCGCACGAGGCCGGCGCCTGGATGCATACCGATGCCGTGCAGGCGGTCGGCAAGGTGCCCTTCGACATCAACGGGCTGGACGTCGACCTGGCGGCCATCAGCGGGCACAAGTTCTACGGGCCGAAAGGGATCGGCGCGCTGTTCGTGCGGCGCCGCACGCGCCGGATGAAGCTGGCGCCCTCGCTCTGCGGCGGGGGTCAGGAGCGGGGGCTCCGATCGGGAACCCACAACGTTCCCGGCATCGTGGGTCTCGGCGTAGCGTGCGAAGTGGCGGGTCGGGAGCGCGCGGCCGAGGCGGCGCGGCTCGCCGTCCTGCGCGACCGGCTGCAGGAGGGCCTGGAGCGTGAGATCGAGGACCTGGTCGTCAACGGCGACGTCGAAAACCGCTTGCCCCACAATCTCAACGTCTCGATCCCGTACGTCGACGGGGAGGCGCTGCTCCTCTCGCTGGAGGACGTCGCCGTATCCAGCGGCTCGGCGTGCCGTTCGTCGGCGCCGGGCGGCTCGCACGTCATGAAGGCGATCGGCCGCGACGACGATCTCGCCCGCAGCACGATTCGCTTCGGCCTTGGCCGGTGGACGACCGAGGAGGAGATCGATTACGCGATCGGTCGCGTGACCGAGACCGTGGCCAGGCTGCGGTCCATGACCTCGATGGCGTGAACCGCATCGCCGTAGAACTTCCGATATTCCCGCAACCACACCTCCACGAGAAGCCGATCCCGCCACCGTCTCGGTGACGCCGGCGGGGGCGCGCCGCGCGCGGCGCCGCCATCCCTGGATCTACCGCTCCGACATCCTCGTGCTTCCCGACGCCCTCGAGAACGGCGCGATCGTGCGCGTGGTGGATCCCGCCGGACGTGCGCTGGGACGTGCCGAGTGGTCGCGGGAGTCCCTGATCTCGCTGCGCTTCGTGCGGTGGGAGGATGTGCCGGTCGACGAGGAGTTCTGGGCGGCGCGCCTCGAAGCCGCGCTGGCGCGCCGCGAGCGCGCGGGTATGTCTGGCCCGGCCAGACGGATCGTGTTCGGCGAGGCGGACGAGTGGCCGGGGCTGATCGTCGACCAGTACGGGGACTGCCTGAGCGTCCAGACCCTGACGCCGGCGGCGGACCGATGGGCCGCGGCCTGGACGCGGCTCCTCGTCGAAAGGCTGGCGCCGCGCTCGGTCGTGGCCAGGAACGACGTCTCCGTGCGTCGCCTGGAGGGGCTGGAGATGGCGAACCACGTCTGGTACGGCGAGGCGCCGGAGCCGTTCGCGGTCAAGATCGGCGACCGTGCCTTTCGCGTCGATCTGATGCACGGCCAGAAGACGGGCGCCTTCCTCGACCAGCAGGAGAACTATCGGGCCGCCGCCCGCTGGGTGGAGGGTGCCGAACGCGCGCTCGATGCGTTCGCCGGCGAGGGCGGGTTCGCGCTCCACATGGCGCCACATGTGGGGCGGGTCGATGCCATCGAGAGCTCGGAAGATGCCGCGGCCCGGGGGCGGGCGAACGCCGCGGCCGCGGGCGCGGAGAACGTCACATGGACGGTGGCGAATGTCTTCGACCGGCTGCACGAGCTGGACGCGGCCGACGAGCGCTTCGGCGCGATCGTCCTCGATCCTCCCGCATTCGCGAAGAACAAGAAGTCCCTGCCTGGCGCCCGGCGGGGTTACAAAGAGATCAATCTGCGGGCGATCAAGTGCCTGGAGCCGGACGGTGTTCTCATCACCTGCTCCTGCTCCTATCACATGTCGCGCGAGATGTTGTTCGACCTCGTCGTCGAGGCCGCGGGCGACGCCGGCCGCACGGTCGAGCTGCTCGAGATGCGGGCGCAGGCGCCCGACCACCCGATCCTCCTCAACGTGCCAGAAACCGAGTACCTGAAGTGCCTCGTGCTCCGAGCCAGATAATCGACGCTGGAGATCGAGATCGATCGGTCCTGAGGATCGGGGGCCTCCGGCTTCAGATCCGCTCGACAGCCCCCGATCCGCTCACGTCCGCCGTCACCGCGGGCTCTCCACGGTAGCGGACGTCGCCCGATCCGCTGACCTTGGCGTCGAGTCGCTCGGAGACCTGAACTCTGGCGCCGCCGCTTCCCGACACGTCGACCCGCGCCGACCGCGCTCGCACTTCCAGCAGGTCCATCTCGCCGGAGCCCGTGACGCGGCCGTCGACGCGATCGGCGGTGCCGGTCATGTGGATTTCGCCGGAGCCGGAGATCGAGGCGGAGAGATCGCCGAAGTCGCCGTTCGCCGTGAGGTCGCTCGAGCCGGAGACGCTGGCTTCGAAGGCCTCCGAGCGAACGTCGCGGATGGCGATGTCCGAGCTGCCGCCGGAATGGACGGCGTCGAGCGCCGCGACGCCGATCGTGATCCGGATCGGGTCGCGCGGCCGCATGTCCTCGTCGGCGTCGACGTGAAGAGTGCCGCCGCGGACCTCGGTCCGGATCAGGGGCAACAGGTTGTCGTCTCCCTCGAGGACCAGCGAGGGCGCCGTTCCGACCCGGATGACGACGTCGTACTCCCCGCCGACGTCCACGCGATCGAACGTCGCCACGGATCTGGTGACGCTCGTGCGGACGCCGGAGCCGGCTACGGCGGGTCCGTCCCAGTCGATCGCGATCCCGCAGCCCAGACCGGGAGCGGCAATCAGGAGGGGAAGAAGGGCACGAAGCATGAATGACCTCCAGGCGAGGATACACGGGCAGCGCGTTTCCACGATTCTACGAGACCCGGTGCTCCGTGGTTTCAGCTTCCGGGCGAGGGACCGCATGGAACGCCGGCGGAGTGGCCGAGTAGCAGAGGCGATGCCCTTTGCCATCCCGGCCCTCGTCCGCTTCCCGCGGAGCATGGCGGCGGCCCTGCTCCTCGCGGCGATCGCGTGCGGATCGGGCGCAGTCCAGACCGAGGCCCCGCTGCCCGGCCGCTGGACGGGCGCCGCCGAGCTGCCGGAACCTCGACGGGGGGTCGGGGTGGCCGAGCTGGACGGCGAAGTGTGGGTCGTGGGGGGGATCGGGGCGGATCGACGCGCCACGTCCCGGGTCGACTCGTACGACCCCGCCCTCGACCAGTGGCTCCCCGGCCCGCCGCTCCCCGAGCCGCTCCACCATGTAGCGCTGGCGGCGGCCGACGATCGCCTGTTCGCGATCGGCGGCCTCCAGGGCGAGCCCGCGGTTCCGGTAGCCAGCGTCTACGCGCTCGATCCCGACCTGGGCCGCTGGGAGGTAGTCGAGCCGCTCCCCCGCGCGCGGGGGGCGCTGGCGGTCGCTGTCGTCGACGACGTGATCTACGCGCTCGGAGGGCGGGCCGCCGACGAGAGCGCGATCCGGGACGCCTGGCGCTTCGATCCGGACGAGGACCGGTGGGACCCCTTGCCCCCGCTCCCGGCTCCGCGCGAGGCGCTCGCGGCGGCGGCGGTCGGGGGCGTTATCTATGCCGTAGGCGGGGAGCTGGGCAGCGCGAGCACCGCGCAGGCCACGCTCGATGCCTTCGATACGCGGACGCTCCGCTGGGAGCGCCTGCCGCCCATGCCGACGCCCCGCGGGGAGCTCGCCGCGGCGGCCTTCGACGGCCGGATCCACGTCGTCGGCGGCGTGACGCCGGCAGGCCCGCTCGACGCCCATGAGGCCTACGATCCGCGGGAGCGCCGGTGGCTACCGCTGCATCCCATGCCCACGCCCCGCTACGGGCTCGGTGCCGCGGTGGCCGGGGGCCGGCTCTACGCCGTGGCCGGTGGATCCGCCGCGGCGGGTGTGACGACCGGAGTCAACGAGTTCCTTTCGCCCCTCCTCCCGACGCGAGGCGCCACCACTCCCGGTGGCGCGCCGGAAAATTGACAAAGGCGGGGGTCGGCTCTTAACGTCGAACTCCTGCCGGGTCGTCGACAGCAAATCATCTCTCGAAAGGAGCTCTCGGACATGGGGGCCAGATCCCTGCTCGTCCGGATGGTCGGCGTCGCCACGCTCGCGACGATCGCTATGCCTGCCTGCCGCGGCGAGGAGCAAGCCGGGGCGCCCGTAGAAGGATTCCGGACCGAGGCGGTCGCTACCACGCTGCCCGCCGGCGCCAGCGTGGTTGTCTCCGGCTACGACCTCGAAGCCTTCTGGACGCGGCTCAAGGGCACGCGCCTCTACACCGAGCTCGCCGCGATCCCGGATGTGCGGGAAGCGTTCGCCCCGCTGGCGGAATCGCAGCGGGAGTTCCAGGCCGAGACGGGGCTCGCGCTCGACGAGGCGACCCTCATGACGATCTTCGGCCGCAAGTTCGATCTCGGCTTCTACGGCCAGCTCCCCGAGGACCGCGCCGACATCGTGCTCGTCGCGGCGCTCGATGACGAGGAGCAGGCGCGGACGCTGCTGCAGACACTCGAGACCAAGATCACCGAGGAGAAGGGCGCCTCGTTCGCGGACGTGGACTTGGCCGGCACGCAGGTGCGCCTGGCGACGGACCGCGAGGGCGACGAGGTCCTGTTGTACTCGATCGCCGACCAGGAGCTCGTTATCGCCACGACGCGCGAACGGATGCAGGGTGCGCTGTCCCTCGACGGCACCGCGCAGTCCATGGCTTCCAGCGGCGACTACGAGGCGGTGATCCAGAAGCTCCCTGAGGCGACGATCTCGATCTACGTCGATCAAAGGGCGCTGCGGGAGGCCGCGGAACGGGCCGCCGCGGCCGACACGGCCGCCGGTGCGGGGCTGCAGGAGGAGCGGCTGCGGGCGGCGACGAGCGCGCTCGAGGACTACCAGCTGGCGAGCGCCATGGGCGTAGGCGTGTACTGGACCGAGGCCGGGATCCGGGCCGATGCGTACACCAAGTTCCCCGAGGGAGAGCGCTCGGCGTTGGCCACGATGATGACGAGCTCGCCGACGCCGGTCCGCACGTTGGCCTTTCAGCCGGTCAACACGCTGCTCTTCGGTGCGGTGAACTCGATCGACGCGCAAATCGTGTACGACGAGCTGCGGCGGTACGCCATAGAGGCAACGCGCATACAGATGGACGTCGAGGGCACAGCCGACTCGCTGCAGGCCGACAGCCTGGTGGCACAGCAGCTGGCTGCCTTCCAGAGAGAGTCGGGGATCGACATCCAGGCCGACATCATTCCCTGGGTCGGGCAGGAGGCCTCGTTCGCGGTCGCCGGCGTCGACAAGACAGGTTTCTTTCCGATTCCCGAGATCGCGCTGACGATCGCGAACAAGGACCCCCAGAAGGCTCGTGAGTTTCTGACCCGAGCCGAGGGACTGGTCTCCCAGGCCGCGGCGGATCAGGCCTCCATTCCGCTGCAATGGCAGTCCCAGGAGCATCAGGGGCAGACGATCCGCTTCGCGCCGACGCCGATGGGCGAGGGACTCTCGTTGTCCTATGTCGTGACCGACGATTTCGTCCTCATCGGCACGAACCGCGGACTGCTCGGCCGGATGCTGGATACCCGGGGCGGAACCGCCCAGGCACTGCCGTCCAATCCGGGATTCAGCGCCATGACCGAGTTCTATCCCAGCGAGGCGAACGCGCTCGGGTTCATGAACATCGAACAGATCCTGACGGAAGCCGAGGGCCTGATGGGAACGTTCGGCGGGATGGCCGGGGCGGCTGCCGCCGACACGTCGAGCGGCGCGTACAAGGTCATGCAGGCGCTGAAGAACGCGCCGCGGCTGGGCTTCTACAGCGACGCTGAGGAGGGCGGCGCCTTCGGTCACTTCCTGCTCGAAGTGCGGTAGACCGCCTTCTCCCTGGCAGCCCGAGTCGCGGGTCGCGCCGGGGGGACCGAGCGCCGCAAGTGCCGTGAAGGGGTCGTCCCGCGAGGGCGACCCCTTCCGCTTTGGTTCATCCCGCCTGTTAACCGGCGTCGGTGGTTACCCGTATGACCGAGCGAGCTCCCGGGAGGGCCGGGGCCGCCATGTCCATACCGGAGGGGTCGCATGAACAGCGAGCTGGCCATCGTGCTGGGCGTCGTTGGAGTCACCGGGCTGATCGTCCTGCTGATCGGCTTCTCGGCGTGGATCTTCTCGCGGCGACGGCAGGAGCGGGCCCGCGCGCAGTTCGACATCCAGCGGCGGATGCTGGAGAAGTTCGAGTCGGCCTCGGAGTTCGTCGCCTTTCTGAACAGCGAGAGCGGACGGATGTTCCTGGAGACCGTTTCCAGCGAGACTGCAAGTCAGGCGGGGCGGATCTTCGGCTCCATCCAAAAGGGGGCGATCTTCACCCTCATGGGCATCGCCGGTCTATGCATCGTCGCGTTTGAACCGGAGGACCTGTTCCCCCTGGCGGTACCGAGCGGAATCGCGCTGGCCACCGGACTCGGCTACCTCGTTTCCGCGTTCGCCAGCTATCGCCTGTCGAAGCAATGGGGATTGCTGCCCCCGTCGGCGTCCTGATTGGTCGCCCTCGCGGCGACCGAGGGAAGACGCATGATGACCCGGGAGCCGCCCGCCGCGCCGCGCGAGCCACTCGGCCCATCGCGCCAGGAGCAGGACGAGCGCGCCACGTTCCGCGCGCTGTACGAGCGCACCTCGCCCCGCATCGCCGCCTACCTGCGGCGGGTGACTGGCTCGCCGGACTGGTCCGAGGATCTGCTGCAGGACACCTACGTGCGCTATCTCAACGCCAGGCGCCCCGAGATGGACGAGCGGCAGACGGTGTCGTATCTCTTCCGCATCGCCACGAACCTCGTGTACGACGGCTGGCGATCGATGCGCCGTGAGCGAGAGTGGGAGGAGGCCGCGCCCGCCGAGTCGGCCGCGCCCGAGCCAGTGGGGCTCCGGCGGGACGTCGAGGAGGCGCTCGCGAAGCTGAGCGCGCGGGAACGGGCGCTCGTGTGGCTCGCCTACGTCGAGGGGTACGCGCACAAGGACATCGCGCGCGTCCTGGGGGTGAAGGACACCAGCGTGCGCGTGTTGCTATTCCGCGCCCGCCGCAAGCTGGCCGGAATCCTCGACGAGGCGGGATTGACGCCGGAGGTGCTCGGATGAAACGAAACGGGGACGACATGGACGGGCAGGTGCGCGAATGCCCCCGGGAGCGGGAAGCGCTGGCGGCGATCGCGGCCGGAGCGCTGGAGCCCGGGCTCGAGCGGCACGTGGCGCAGTGCGCGGAGTGCCGCGAGGTGATGGCGGTATCGGCGTGGCTCCAAGGCATCGCGCGCGAGGACGCCGGGGCGATCCTGCCGCGCGCCGAGCGCGTGTGGTGGCGCGCGCAGGTGGACCGCCGGCTCGCGGCCCGCCATGCACTGGCCGAGCGCGCCGCGCGCCCGATCCGCTGGTTCGAGCGCGGGGCGGCGGCGGCGATCGCGATCACGCTGGGTGGCCTCCTCTGGTCGCACGCGATCCCCACCGCAGGCGCGGCCTTGGACCGGCTCTCGGATCCGACCACGTTCGGCGCGCTGGCGGCCGGCCTGCTCGCGCTCGCTGCCCTGGCGGCGCGCGGGGCGGTCAGGGCGCGATGATCAAGCAACGTCTGGGAGCGCTCCTGGCTCCGATCTCGCTCGCCGCGCTGCTGGGCGCCGGCTGCCAGGTCAGCGCCGAAGAGGAGCTCCCACCCCCTCGGCAAACCGCCACGGAGCCGGCTGCTCCGGTTTCACCCTTCGAGGGTGATGAGCCCACCGACGAAGCGATCTACGCGTGGCTGAACGGCGAGCGGTACCGCGAGACGTGGGAGCTATTCCCCGGGACCACTCCGCTGCACGAGGGCGCCGAGGGCCACGGGGCGCTCCTCACCACGTACGCAAACCCCGTCGGCATGGAGGCGCTCGAGCGCGGTGCGGGTTCGATGCCCCCCCGAGCGGCCATCGCGGTGGAGGACTATCTGGCCGACAGCACGCTCTCGACGATCAGCGTCATGCTTCGGATCGAGGATCCCGGACCGGCGTCCGGGGGTTGGCGCTTCACGCGGTTCGGAGCTGCGGGAGAGGTCGAAGCGGGACTCATGGACTCTTGTGTGAGCTGCCACGTTCTCGAGCCCGACCTCTTGTTCGGCTGGGATCTCAATGTCCCGATGCCGATCGACAGCACGGGAGCGACACCCGGCACTGGCGGCGCGCCCTAGAAGAGCGCCCTCTGCAACCTGCCGCTCAGCGGTTCAGCTCGCGGCGCTTCCGGTTGTGCTCGGCGAAGGTTTCGCTGAAGGTGTGGCGTCCGCCCTCGCCGGTGGCGAAGAAGAAGAGGTAAGGGACCGAGTCGGGGTAGAGCGTCGCCTCGAGGCTCGCGCGGCCGGGGCTTGCAATCGGACCGGGCGGCAGCCCGGGATACAGATACGTGTTGTACGGGGAATCGACCTCGAGGTCTCGGTAGAGGACGCGCTGGCGGTGAGCGCCGAGCGCGTACTGGACGGTCGGGTCGGCTTCCAGCTTCATGCCGATCCGGAGCCGGTTCCAGTAGACGCCCGCGATCACCGGCCGCTCTTCCCTGACGCGGGCCTCCTCCTCCACGATCGATGCCAGCGTGACGATCTCTCGGACCGAGCGTCCGAGATCCTCGGCGCGCTCCCGCCACGCCTCGCCGAACGTGCGCTGAAACTCGCCGACCATGAGGCGCACGAGCTGGCGCGCGTCGGTCTCTGGGTCGACGAGATAGGTTTCGGGGAACAGGTAGCCCTCGAGGGTCGGCGCGTCGATGCCGAGAGAATCGGCGAGGAGCGAGTCGGTGGCTGCCGCGACGAACGCGGCGGAGTCGATTCCCAGCTGCCGCGCCGCGACGCCGGCCTGCTGCTCGAGCCGGAGGCCCTCCGGGATGGTGACCGACGCGAGCAGGGTCCGGCCGCCGAGCACCATCTCGATCACGCCGGGAAGGGACATGCCCGCGGGGAAGTCGTACGTGCCGGCCTGGATCGATCCCGCCTTACCGCTCGCCCGCACCCAGACCTCGAAGAGCCGCGCGCTCCGAATGACCCCCGCTTCCTCGAGCCGGTTGGCGAGCGCGCGAACCGAGGTCCCGGCCGTCACATCGATACGCGCCGGCTCCGCGCGCTCAGGCGGGCGGCTGGCCAGCCAAATCCAGCCCGCGCCGATCAGCGCGACTGCCAGGATCGCAACGATCGCGGTGCGCGTGAGATTCCTCAACCCGAGGACCCCAGGTCGCGCTGCGACTCCCGGAACCGGAGGTATTGCTCGAGCATGAGGACCGCGCTCAGCTGGTCGAGCTTCCCCCGCATCTCCTTCTCGGAATACCCCAGCTCCTCGAGCCGCCGCTTCGCGGCCTCCGTCGTCAGCCGCTCGTCCCACTCGTCGACGGGCACGTCGGCGGTCAGGTGGAGGCGGTCGCGGAACGCGAGCACGCGCTCGGCGGCCGGGCCGATCGATCCATCCAGCGAGTACGGAATCCCGAGGAGGATGCGCTCCACGCCGCGTTCGGCGACGAGGACCCCGATGGCGGCGGTCAGGCCGCCTTCCTTGAGGACCCGGCGATCCAGGGTGGGAAGGCCACTGACGAAGTCGGTCTCGGGATCGGAGATCGCCAGCCCCACCCTCCGCTCACCGTAATCGATCGCCAGCACTCGCTCGGTCATGTCGCCAACGCTCGCAGGGGGGAGGGCGACCGGGGGAAGGTGAAGGGACGCTAGTCTCCGCTCATCGAAGCGAGAAATTCCTGGTTCGTATCCGTCCGGCGCATCTTGTCCAGCAGGAATTCCATCGCCTCGGCCGGATTCATGTCGCTGAGGAACTTTCGGAGCAGCCAGATCCGTTGCAGCTGATCCTCGGGGATCAGTAGCTCTTCGTGACGGGTGCCGGAGCGGTTGATGTCGATCGCCGGATAGATACGGCGGTCGGAGAGCGAGCGGTCGAGCACGAGCTCCATGTTGCCGGTGCCCTTGAACTCCTCGAAGATGACCTCATCCATGCGGCTGCCGGTGTCGATGAGCGCGGTGGCGACGATCGTCAGCGAGCCGCCCTCCTCGATGTTCCGCGCCGCGCCGAAGAAGCGCTTCGGCTTGTGGAGCGCGTGCGCGTCCACACCGCCCGAGAGGATCTTGCCGGAGTGCGGGACGACCACGTTCTGGGCGCGGGCCAGGCGCGTGATCGAATCGAGCAGGATCACGACGTCGTGCTTGTGCTCGACCAGCCGCTTGGCCTTCTCGATCACCATGTCGGCCACCTGGACGTGACGGTCGGCGGGCTCGTCGAAGGTCGATGCGATGACCTCGCCATCGACGTTCCGCTCCATGTCGGTGACCTCCTCGGGCCGCTCGTCGATGAGCAGCACGATGAGCTTGATCTCCGGGTGATTCTCCGTGATAGAGTTGGCCATCTTCTGGAGGAGCACGGTCTTCCCTGCCTTGGGCGGCGACACGATCAGCCCGCGCTGCCCCATGCCGATAGGAGCGAACAGATCGACGATGCGCATCGCCATGTCGCCGTCGGAGCGCTCCAGCCGGATGCGTTCGTCGGGATACAGCGGGCGCAGGTTGTCGAACAGGATCTTGAGCTTGGCCTTCTCGGGGTCTTCGTAATTCACGCCCTCGACCTTCAGAAGCGCCAGGTACCGCTCGCCCTCCTTGGGGGGGCGCACTTGACCCTGCACGGTGTCGCCGGTCCGCAGGTCGAAGCGCTTGATCTGGCTGGGGCTGACGTAGATGTCGTCGGGGCCGTAGAGGTAGTTCCAGTCGGGGCTGCGAAGGAAACCATACCCCTCGGGCAGGATCTCCAGTACGCCTTCTCCGCGCAGGACCGTCTCGTTGTCGAGCAGCTCCTGCTCGATCTTGAAGATCAGGTCCTGCTTGCGCATGCCGGCCGCGTTCTGGATCTCGAGCTCCTCGGCCATCTCGTGGAGCTCGGGTATCGACTTCGACTTGATCTCTGCGATATCCAAGAAGGTCGCTCCTTCGGTGTTCGTTGCCGGACGGCGTCGGCCGCGGCGGGGGCGGGATCGTGGATGGTTCATGGGCGGGTCTCGGCGTGCATGACCGGTGGACGTTCGATTCGATCCGGTGGATCGGGGTATCGGATCGTTGGATCGGGGGAATGTGGAAATCAGGCGGAGATGGGTTCGGCGGGCATTCTAGCACGCAGTGACCGGCCCTGTCAAGCTCGCGATCGACGCCCGGCACCATGCCGGATACGCGCACACCTGGATCACTCTACCGCGCAGCCCGAGAACGGGCACCCCGAGAACTTTCCATAGCTCAGCTCGAACGGCGGCGTGGGATCGCCATGGAGGGACAGCCCCGTGAAGCTCAGTTGGAAGCTGGTTTCGGGGGATGCTTGGATGGGAAAACGCAGAACGAAGCACGTCTTCTTCCCAGGAGGAAGCGGGTACTCCTTGCTAGCTTCGGTCTTCGCCCAGATACCCGCACAGGACGCTTCAACGGGCCCGATGAACTCCGCCGTCGAATGGGGTCTCCCGTCATCCAGGGTGACCCCCGGGGCGCCGGGGTCGAAGGTGAACCCCGCCACCTCGGGAGCGAGCGTCAGCGAGATGGTGAGCGGACCGTCGCTGGCTCCCTCTTCGTACGTGGTGGAAACCCTGCCCACTGGAAACACAATGGGGATCAAGTACAGGAAGCCACCCTCCCAGATCAGGCCGGTGTCGTGCGGTCGATAATTGCGCGCCTCGATGACCAATTCCAAATCCTGCAGGTAGAGTGTGGTCGATCCGTCGGGGTCGATCTTCCCGGCGAACCCGGCAGGGATCGCCGTAGGTGCGCTGACATCGACGGAAGCCTGGAACGTCCTGCATCCCGCGATGACGGCGACGACCGCGATCCCGATTTTCAAGTGGCGTGACATCGTGATCTCCTCGTTCGCTTACGGACTCTCCGCCCGCATCAGGTTGAAGTGGTTCCACGGGAGAGCCTACGAGCGTGCGATGTCCCAGAAATGCCCCGGAGATTCCATTCCGCTTCCCGGTCGCACAAGCCGGAGTTTGAACTCCGCTCTCGATTTGGTACACTAGCAATCTTAATGATTCTTCAAACGCCCCGACTCCGGCTGCGCGAGTTCCTCCCGTCCGACCTGACCGCGTATAGCGCGATTCGAGACCATCCGGACTTCCGGCTCCTCCTGAACGGGCGCGATTCTTCGCCCGAGCGCTCCGCCGAACTGCTTCATCAGTTCGTGGAGTGGTCGCTCGAGAGTCCGAGATCACGATATCAGCTCGCCATCGAACTGCCGATGGATGGACTGATCGGATCGTGCGGGGTCCGGATCCAGTGCGTTGGTGGGTCGGACGCCTCCTTCGGCTGCGAACTCGCGCGGGAACACTGGGGCAGAGGCTATGGGCTCGAAGCGGGAAGGGCGTTGATCGAATTCGCGTTCCATGAACTCGGTGTGGATCGTATTTACGCTGAAACGCTCGCGAGAAACCACGCCGCTCTGGCGCTCGCGAGCAGGCTCGGGATGCGGGTCGAAAAGCGTCACGACGACAGGGTCGCGCTCGAGGTCCTGGCCTCGGAGTGGAAGAGCGAGGGGTAGGGAACTCCCAGGGCAGAACCGGGGAACGGCGGTCCTCTATTCTCGGGTCGTAGCAGTATGTCGCGCTCGACTTTGGAGAAGGAGAGGACCCGATGCGCGCGGAGCGCAGGAATCTCAAACGGCGGACGTACCTGGTCAGCCGGTCGATCGTCTGCCTGGTCGTGGGAGGAGCCCTCGGATCCCTGGTCTGGATACCGGGCAGCCCGTTCCTGTACGGCATCGACATCCTCCTTCGGACCTGGCTGGTCTTCCTGGGTACGGTGATGGCTCACGAGGGGGTCCACGGTCACCTGGGGGCGACGAAGAGGGCCAACTTCGGGTGGGGGATGGTCGCGCTGATCCCGAGCCTGGTGCCATTCACGAACTTCCGGAGAACCCATCACCTGCATCATGCCCATACCAACGATCCGGATCGCGATCCCGACATTTTCATGCAGCCGGGAAACGCGATCGAGATCGTGATGCGCGCGGTGGCGATGCCGCATCAGTGGTACTTCTGGTTGAAGCGCCGGAATCTCCTCGACCGGAAGCATCGCCGGGAGCTGGTCCTCAACTACGCCATAATCGCGGCGGCATTCGGGTTCCTCGTCGCATGGGTGGGCCCGGAGCGCGTGGCATGGGGCATGGCTCCGGTTCTCGTTCTGGTCTCGGTGCTCCTCTGGTATCCGTTCGCGCTCAAGACCCACGAGGGCCACTCTCTGGGAGCAGCCGAAACGCGCTCTCATGATTACTACGGACATCTGATGTACTGGCTGTCGCTGGGCCTATCCATGCACCGAGTGCATCACGAGAAGCCACAGCTGTCGTGGATCGAGCTCAGATCCTTCGTGCAGCCCGCGCCGCGCGGAAGCTGGGGCGGCCTGATTCCTCGGCGCGACATCAAGCTCACGCTGCTGCTCCTCGCTGTCCTCACGGGCGGCTTCTCTGCCTCACCCGCGCAGGCGCAGTTCCGGTGGCGGGCCCTCTCAACGCCCGGCTACGCAGTGGGGGGAATGGTCGCCGCTGCCGGTCCGGCATTCGCTGCGAACTCGATCGAGTCAGGTGTGACGGTCTTCGCCGTGGGCCTCGCCGGCGGAGCCGTTGCCGGATGGATGGTCGGCGGCGCGGCCGAGGACCGGCTGGAGCGCGGCCAGCCCCTGTCCGGCGGGCAGAAGAACGCCCTGCGGGCAGGCACCGTGATGGCAGGAGCGGGGGTCGGCGCGCTCGCGTCGTTCCTCGTCATCAACGCCGATGCGGGAGGCGGAGAGGGCGCCGCAAGTGACGAGGCGATCTTCGGCGGGCTCGTGGCTGGAGGAGCTGCGCTGGGTGCGCTCACCCAGGTTCTGCTCGAGTCCCGGCTCGAGCCCGGTCGCGCCCGGGCGGATATCGGCATCGAGCCCGGAGGACGACCGGCGCTCGTCCTGAATCTACGATGGTGACACGGCACGTCGGGGTCGAGGACGCCGAAGGGTCTAGCCGTCGGCGATCTCCAGGGTCAGCACGCCTCCGCGGGTGAGCACCAGGTCGAAGAACAGAACCTCCTCGGTTGTGGTCCCGACGGCCCGCACGTCGTAGCAGTTCGGGGGGAGCTCGAAGTCTCGCGATTGCCCCGCGCCGATGGGACGGTCGATACGGTTCGCCCCCCAGACCGCCACCGCGCAGCGCGAGATATAGACCTCCACCACTGCGATGGCCGAGCGGTTCTGGATCCGGATGATCCCGTTTTCCTCGAGCGGATCGGTGGGACCCCCGCTCCCGTCGCATGCCAGCGCCAGGATACAGAGGAACAGGAGCCGTCTCACGGGTTTCTCCGCGAGGCGGCAGATACCGGCGACAGCGCGCCCCCGCCTCCGGCGAACGGGGTTGCGACGTCGACCCAGCGGGTGCCGGGCCAGGCGGCGCCGATCGCGGCTCCGGATCCCCCTCCTACCGCGCCTCCGAGCGCGGCGCCGAGCAGGAAAACCTCGCCCGCCGGGAAGCACAGCGCTTCACAGGGACTGGCCGCAGCGACCGTACCGAGTGTAAGCGCTCCGACGATCGAGCCGATCACGAACCCGCGCAGGGCGCCTCGGCCACGTGTCCTGGGCTCCGAAACTCGAAGCCGCTCGATGTCGAAGGTGGGCACGACGTGCACGAATTCGGAACCAGAGTCCTGGACGCGCAACGAGTCGGCGTCCAGGCTCAGCAACTCCCCTCGAATGTCATTGCTCGGGGAGACGACGAGCCGGACCTCCGTTCCGGGGTCGAGCCGGGCTTGCTGGGCGAAGACGTTCCCCATGTGCGCAGTCAGCGCGATGAACGAGAGCCCCAGAATCCGGCGCTTCATTTTCGTTCTCCCTTCGATGAATGCAGGGTTCATCCTTCGCCCGTAGCCTCGCTGGGATATCAAAACCGGGCTCCCACTCCAAACGAGAGGTAGGCGTGGCTTGCGTCGACTTCGAGTGCGGGCAGGGTGGACGGGAGGTCGTCCGGAAGCCCATTGCCGCTCGTGAACGGGCCCGCCTCCATGGTGGGGATCCATCGGTACTGGCCCCGGCCTTCGACGAATAGCCGCGAGCGGCGGGGAAGTGTGATCCCCGCGTCCAGCAACACGCCCACCTTCCACGCCTGGGTGTTACCCGCTTCGGACGATCCGCTGTCGGTGCGCTCCAGTCGTACGCGGCTGGCGGCCGGACCGACACCCACATGCCCACTTCCCAGACGGTAGGACACGATCGGCGCGATCGTGGTCACCGACTGATTGAGAAAGAGGTGGTGGCCGAAGGGGAAGCCGAAACCCGTTTGGTCATACCCGAGCGTCGTACCCATCGTGGCCCGGGTCGCGATCACCTCGACGTCCAGCCGAGGACGGATCCTGCGACGGAGCGAAGCCGCCCAGGCGATCTCGGAGCCCGAAGAGAAAGGGTGCTCCACGTCGATGCTCGTGTCGCCGAATCCCGAAGCCGTCATCGCCGCTTCTATCTCGTCGGCAGGGCCCCCCACCGGCGCGCCGAGGGAAAGGACGACCTCCCAGGGGCGCTCCAGCCCCGCGGGGTTCGGATCCTGGGCTCGGACCTCCACACTGTGGAGTGCGAAGAACGACATCAGGCCGATTCCCTGCGCAACCCTGGACCATGGGTATCGATGCCTCATTCGAGAAGTCCTCCTCCTGGTTGGATGGACTGAGCATCCTCTGGTTGCGCGCCCAGTCCTAGCGCACGACCGTCACTATGCCCGCATGGTCCGAGGGCCAGAGGCCCGAGTCCGTCCGCTCGGAAGGCCGGACGCCCGTCAGGTGGCTCTGCGTCGAGCCGGCGATCCCGCCCGGGATGAAGCCGAAGTCCCCGCGCAGCAGGATGAAGTCGATCCGCTGATCGAAATGAGACGGATGGCTGGTCAGGTCCGGGGCGTGGCAGCAGGTCTCTCCCCGACCCCGCGGCGGCCAGGCGTCCTCGAAGCCCGAGTCGATCATCATTCCATAGGTCGGCGTCGTGCTGCCGTCGGCCTCGGAGTTCAAGTCCCCCACGACCGCGGTCGGAAGACCCTCGCCGCTCAGCATCGCCAGCAGCTGCTGGGTCTGCGGCACCTGCACCAGCGGAGAGAACGACTCGAGGTGCGTATTGACGAAACGGAAGGTGCGGTCGCCGACGACGGCGCGGACGGAGGTGAAGCCGCGCGGGATCAGCAAGAGCTGTCCTCCGATGGTGACGGGCAGCTTGGCGGCGTAGTTCAGGGCCTGAGCCTGGTCCCAGGCGACATCCCCCCGGATCAGGATCACGTCGCGGTCGGTCAGCCGGATGTCGGCGAGTCCGTTGGGAGAGCCCGGCCAGACGATCGGCACCTCGGCGTCGACGTTCTGGACGTTAGCGGCGACCTCGTACTGGAGGCCGCGGGCCTCGAGGGCGTCCAGCAGGATCGCCAGGAAGTCGTACACGTCCTCGGAGGCGTTCAGGGTGAAGTCGGCAGGTACCTGCCGGCGGAACCGGGAGACCTCCTGGAGCCCCACGACGTGCGGCCTGCTGAACGCGATCTCGTCGGCCAGCCTCTCGGCGCGCGCCGGAAAATCCGTGGCCACCACCTCGGCGAAGATGCCGGCCGCCACGACCGGGATCTGCTGCGGGGTCGCTTCGAGCAGGGGCGCCAGAGTCGAGAATCCCTGGTAGACGTTGCGGGTCATGAGCCGGATCTCCCCTGAATCGGGGGTGCGCTCCGCGAACCCCATGGAATTGCCGGTCTCCATCGTGCCGACCGGCCCGAGGGGCTCGTCTCCTTCGCATGCCGTTTGAAATGCGGTGAGGACGGCGACTGCGAGTGCTGCGAGCAGCTTCGACGATCCGGTCAGTGAAGGCGTCATGGGTGCTTCCTCCGTGGGTCGGGACGGGTTTCAGTGGGTCGGACATCCCAGCCTACAGGCCGGCGCTTCCCTGCCGGTGTCCGCCCGCTTCCCTGGGCGTGACGGAGGAGGGTTTGGGGAACATTTCTCGATTTGTGCGGGGACGGCGATCTTTGTATGCTGGTATCTCCGGTCGCCAGCGAAGGGCGGACCCCACGATCAATCCACGCCACGCCATCGAGCTCCGCACGCTCGGTCCGGTATCCGTTCGGGGGATGGACGGAGCCGAGGTCGAGGGAGTCCTCCACCAGCCCAAGCGGCTCGCCTTCCTGGTGTACCTCGCGCTCGCCGAGCCGCGGGGCTTCCACCGCAGGGATTCGCTGCTCTCGCTCTTCTGGCCCGAGCTGCCGGAAAAGCGAGCCCGCAACGCGCTGAACAAGACCCTCCATTTTCTGCGGACCCACCTCGGGGAAGACGTCGTCGAGAGCCGGGGAAGCGCGGAGGTCGGGATCGATCCAGGCAGGGTCTGGACCGACGTGGCTGCCTTCGAGGAAGCGCTGGAGGAGGGACGGCCGGGCGACGCCGTCGAGCTCCACAGGGGGCCGTTTCTCGAGGGGTTTCACGTCTCGGAGGCGGCCGAGCTGGAGCACTGGATCGATCGTCAAAGGGAGCGTCTGGAGGGGCGGTACGCCGCTGCGCTTCAGAATGTGGCCATCGGCGCCTCGGCCCGTGGGGATCCTGTGGGTGCGGTGGATCTCTGGCGCAAGCTCGTGGCGCACGATCCCACGAACTCGCGAGCGATGATCGGCCTCATGGAAGCTCTCGAGTCGAGCGGCGAGCGGGGAGCTGCGCTGGAACAGGCCGCCAGGCACGCGGCGATTCTCCGCGAAGAGTTCGACGCCGAGCCCGATACCGAGGTAGAGGCCTTCGCCGATCGCCTGCGGCAGGCACCGCGACCAGCGCCGGCACGGACCTCGAGGTCTCCCGACATCCTGCCGTGGCAGCCCACCACCCTCGTCGGCCGGGAGCGGGAGCTCGCCGCGCTGTGTCGAATGATGGGCGATCCGTCCGTCCGCCTGGTCACGCTCACGGGGCCCGGAGGGACCGGGAAGACGCGCCTCGCCGTCGATGCCGCGCAGCGGATGCTGGCGCAGTTCCCGGATGGGGTCTTCTTCGTGAATCTCGGCACTCTTCAGGACGCGGCGCTGGCAGGGGTGGCGATCGCCCGAACGATCGGGGTAACGATCGAGGCCGGCTCGAGCGTCCTCGAGGGCCTGCGGTCAGCGCTCGAACGGCAACGATGCCTGCTCCTGCTGGACGGGTTCGAGACAGTGCTGCCCGCCGCCGATCTCATCGCGGATCTCCTGGAGGAGACCGACTCTCTCGAGATCCTCGTGACCAGCCGCGCCATCCTCCGGCTGCGAGGCGAGCGTGTGTTCCCGGTGCCGCCCCTGAGCGTTCCCGATCGTGAATCGGCGCTGGGAATCACGGAGCTGCTCGAGTACGGCGCCGTGGACCTCTTCGTGCAACGCGCGCAAGCCGCGGATCCCGAGTTTCAGCTGACCATCGACAACCGCCTCGCCGTGGCCGGGATCTGCTCGGGCCTCGACGGACTGCCGCTGGCCATCGAGCTGGCGGCGGCTCGCGTCCGGCTTCTCGAGCCAGCCATGATCCTGGCTCGACTCGGTCAGCGGTTCGATCTCCTCAAGGGCGGGCCGCGCGATCTTCCCGAGCGGCAACAGACCCTGCGCCGGACGTTCGACTGGAGCTACGACCTGCTGACCGAGCCGCAACAGCGGCTGTTTCGCTGTCTGTGCGTGTTCGCGGGAGGGTGCACGCTGGATGGGGTCCGGGACGTATGCTACCCGGATAGCGACGAGGAGGACGTCATCCTGGACGATCTTTCCTCGCTCGTGGACAACAGTCTCTTGCGTCGGGTTCCGACTGGGGACGAGCCGCGCTTCGAGATGCTGGACACCATCCGCGAGTACGGCATGCGGTTGCTGGCGGACGAAGGAGAGCTACCCGAGGCGCAGGAACGGCATGCGCATTACTTCCTGAAGCTGGCGGAGCGGGCCGAGCCGGGACTCGCGTCGAACCGTCAGGCTGAATGGATCGATCGCCTGGAGTCGGAATACGCAAATGTCCAGGCGGTTCTCGACTGGGCGCTCGAGTGGGGCGAGATCGAGCTCGCCGTTCGTCTGGGGAGCTCGCTATGGTGGTTCATGTGGCTGCGGGGGCACTTCACGGAGATGCGCTGGCGGCTCGACCAGGCGCTGGCGCGAAGGAGCCTGTTGCCCCCCGCGCTGCAGGCCAACCTGCTGATCGCGCGAGGGGCGATCGCCTCGGTGGACGGCGAGCACGAGTTGGCGATGACCCTGTACCAGGAAGCCCTCGGCGTCGAGCGCGAAAGCCTGAATGTCCGACAGGTCACGCAGCTCCTGCGGAGCACTGCGTTCGCGCTGAGCCGGCGCGGCCAGTACCGACCAGCCACCGAACTGCTAGAGGAGTCGTTGCTGCTGGCGCGCGCGATGGAGAGCCCGATGGACGTCACCGCCGCGCTGCGCGGGCTGGCGAAGATGGGCCTCCACGTGCGGGACTATCGTCGTGCGCAGCAGCTCTACGACGAAGCGCTGGGCCTGGGCAGGGCCGAGGGCGATCGAAACGCCGAAGCGTGGGCGCTCTACGGACTCAGCGAGGTCGCCCGACACGTGGGAGACTTCGAAAGGGCGGCCGCCCTGCTGGAGGAGGGAATGGAAATCTGCCGGCAGATCGACAGCATGCCGGGGATCGCCTACCTGAGGCTCGCCTCGGCGCACGTGGCGCGCTATCAGGGGAACCTGGCCGAGGCGCGTCGGCGCTACGAGGAGGCTCTGCGACTCCTGCAGGAGCTCGGGAACCGGCGCCGTATGGCCATCTGTCTCATGGGTCTGGCGGCCATCGACGTCCGGGAGAAGAACTTCGAGAGGGCGCTCGTCCTCATGGGGGCGGCCGACCCGATGAGCGAAGCGGGTGGCATACAGCTGGCACCCGCGGACGAGGACGAGTATCAGCGAGCCGTCGTCGAGATCCGGTCCCAGATGGAAGACGCCGAGATCGACCGCCTGAGGCGGCGGGGTCGGGAAATGGATCTGAACCAGGTGTTCGAAATCGCCTTCGACGTCATTCCCATGACCGGCGGTCGCACCCGATCCGGCGCGTGATCCCGGCGTGAATCCGCGCGCCTCGGATGCGCCGACCTTACCGTCCCGCGATTGCGCCGGATACATTTCCCGGAATGGAAGGCACGAGGATGGAATCCACCGCGGGGCTGCTGGCCGTGGCGCGCCGCCTGCGGGGGGCCGGTCACGAGGCCTGGGCGGTGGGGGGCGCGGTGCGGGACCGGCTGCTCGGCGAGATCCCCGGCGATTGGGACGTCGCTACCGACGCCCCTCCGGCGCGCGTGCAGGAGCTCTTCGCGAGCACGCACCCCGTCGGTATCGAGCACGGCACGGTTGGCGTGCGGGAAGCGGGCGAGGCGATCGAGGTTACGACCTTTCGCGCCGACGTGGCCACCGACGGCCGGCACGCCGAGGTCCGCTTCGGCGTTTCGCTCGACGAGGATCTGGCGCGACGCGATTTCACGATCAACGCGATCGCCTGGGATCCGCTCTCGGGTCAGCTGCGCGACCCGTTCGGCGGCCGGCTCGACCTGGAACGCCGCGTCCTGTGCGCCGTAGGCGATCCGGATCGCAGGTTTCCCGAGGACTACCTGAGGGTGCTCCGCGCGTTTCGCTTCGCGGCGCGCTTCGATCTCGCGTACGACGCCACGACCCGCGAAGCGCTCGCGCGCCATGGCGCCGGGTTGGCGCGTCTCTCCGGCGAGCGCGTCCGCGACGAACTGACGAAGACCTTCGCGCAATGCCGGCTCGCTTCGCGCGCGTTGGAGGAGTGGCAGATGACGGGCGCGATGGCCCGGCTCCTGCCCGAGGTCGCCGTCTGCTTCGGCGTCGAGCAGAACCGCTTCCATGCCGACGACGTCGGCACGCACACGCTGCTTGTCGTCGACCGCATTCATCCGCGGCAGCCGTTTCTCAGACTCGTGGCACTCCTCCACGACATCGGCAAGGCCCCGACGCGCGAGCGGAACCCGGCGACCGGGGACTGGACGTTTCCGCTCCACGACCGCGTCGGCGCCGAGCTGGCGCGCCAGATAATGGAGCGTCTGCGCTTCTCGAGCCGCGAGGCCGAGCGCGCCGTGCATCTGGTGCGCGTGCACATGGACATGTTTCCCCCGGACGCATCCAATGCCGCCGTTCGGCGCTGGGTCAGGCGCGTGGGCGAGGAGAACGTGTGGGACCTCTACCGGCTCCACACGGCGGACTGGCTCGGGAACCGTAACCGCGGACACGAGCGCCCGCTGCGGGAGTATTTCGAACGGGTGCGCGCGGTGTTGGCGGCCGGGCACGCGCTCCGTGTCGCGGATCTGGCGATCGGCGGGGAGGAGCTGATCGCGCTCGGCCTCACGCCAGGGCCCCTGTTCGGCGAGGTCCTGGCGACGGCCCTGGAGCGGGTCATCGAGGATCCATCGCTAAACACGCGCGAAGCGCTCCTCTCGCTCGTCAGGGACGAGCTCCTTCCGGCGCGGGCGGGAGGCGCCTCGCGGTGAGGCCGCTCCCCCGCTCCTTCTACGATCGCGACACGCTCGTCGTGGCGCGCGAGCTCCTGGGCTGCCTACTCGTGCACGAGAACGGCAGGCAGCGGGTCTCCGGGAGGATCGTCGAGGTCGAGGCGTACCATGGCGAGGAGGATCCTGCCTGCCACGCCGCGGCGGGACTGACCGCGCGCACCGCGCCGCTCTACGGCCGCCCCGGCTTCGGCTACGTCTATCGGATCTACGGGATGTACTATTGCTTCAATGTGGTGACGCGCGCCGAGGGACATCCCTCCGCGGTTCTGGTGCGGGCGCTCGAGCCGATCGAGGGCCTCGACACGATGCGCGTCCGGCGGGTCGCGCGAAGACGCAGACCCGACTCGGAGCTCGCCGATCGCGATCTCGCCAGCGGACCGGGCAAGCTCTGCGACGCCCTGGGGATCACGCTCGAGCAGAACCGCGCGGACCTGCTCAGGTCGCCCCTCCGCGTGGAGCCTGGCGAGCCCCCCGGGGCGGTCGTGTGGACGCCGCGGGTGGGGATCACGGTCGGCACCGACCGCTTCTGGCGCTGCTTCATCAAGGGCTCGCCTCACGTCTCGCGATCGCAACTCAACCGCGTCCTGGCCGATACACCCCGGCCCGCGACCGTATGACACCGGAGGACCGAGTGCCCGTCTTCGTCGACCATCTCCAACTGCTGCCCATGCCATTCCGGGACGGCGTCCGGCAACCCGACGGTCGTCACCGCCCCGGAGGCCTCGGAATGGCGACCCTGTCGGACCTCCTGAACGGGCGCGGATGGACCGCGCGGGTCGAGGACCTTGGATTCGACAAGCCGATGCCCGAGTCGCGTCTCGCCGAGGCGTTCGCGCGGGCCATCGGGGACGCCGTGGAGTCGGCGTGGGATAGGAGGCGATTCCCGGTCGTGTTGTCCCGCTCCGGCTACGTCGCTCTCGGCGTGATCGACGCGCTGGGGGAGCGGACGGGAGTCGTGTGGGTGAGCGCCAGCGGAGAGTATCGCTCCGCGGGTCTGTTGCGCAGGCCACGGCTGGCCGAGCGATCACTCGCGCTCCTGACCGGCCGCGCGAAGCGCGACAAGCTGGCGGTGCGGCCGGCGCGGGTCGCGGGATCCCAGGTGATCGTCCTCGGGGCCGAGCGCGCCTCCGAC
>JAICQP010000158.1 GCA_025937815.1 Gemmatimonadota bacterium | reverse complement strand
GGGAGACGATCCCGATCGCGGCCGAGGAGCAGCTGATCGTGGAGTTGTATTCGAAGTAACGCGGGAACCGGTCGGTCTCGCGGGCCGCGAATTCGATGAGATGACGGAGGAAGGAATGGCTCTGGAGAACTTCATTCTCCCCAAGCGCGTAGAAAAGAACCCCGAGTCACTGAGCGATACTCACGGGGAGTTCCACGTTCAGCCGTTGGAGCGGGGCTTCGGCCTGACGCTCGGCAACGCGCTGCGCCGGGTGCTGCTGTCGTCCCTGGAGGGGGCTGCGGTCTGGGGCGTCAGGATCGACGACGTCCTGCACGAGTTCTCCACGATCCCGGGCGCCGTCGAGGACACGGCCGAGGTCGTCATGAAGCTCAAGAAGCTCGTGATCACGCTCGCCGACGGCGTCGAGGAGTCGGTCCTGCGGCTGAGTCGCAAGGAGCGCGGCGACGTCACCGCCGCAGACTTCGAGGCCAACGCCCAGGTCACGATCCTGAACCCGGATCTGCACCTGCTAACGATGGACGAGAACAAGAAGCTGTCGATGGAAGTGCACGTCAAGCGGGGCCGCGGGTATGTGCCGTCGGATCAGCACGAGCACGAACGGCGCAAGGAGATCGGTTTCATCCCGATCGACTCGATCTTCAGCCCCGTGACGCGCGCCAACTTCCGCGTCGAGAACACGCGAGTCGGCCGGCGGACGGACTACGACAAGCTGACCGTCGACGTGGAGACGAACGGCGCCATCGATCCCGAGCGGGCGATCGCCCAGGCCGCCGAGATCCTGCGCACGCACTTCGAGTACTTCCTCTCGTTCGAGATGCCGGGCGAGGAGATGGAGGGCGAGCTGGAAGCGAAGCACAATCGCTTCAAGGAGCTGTTCGCCCGTCCGGTCGACGAGCTCGAGCTCTCCGTGCGCTCGGGCAACTGCCTGAAGGCGTCGAACATCCGCACGCTCGGCGACCTGGTGCAGAAGAGCGAGTCGGAGATGCTGCAGTTCCGGAACTTCGGCAAGAAGTCGCTGACGGAGATCTCCGAGATCCTGCAGCGCCACGGCCTGACGTTCGGGATGAGCGTCCGGCGGAACCCCGCCTCGGGAGACTACGAGGTGCAGGACCGCGAGGAGCTAAGGCGCCTGCCCGACGTTCAGCTGTCGGACGAGGAAGAGGAGATGGACGTCGAGTACCCGGACGGCGGCGGGGAGGAGTAGGACCCCATGCGCCACGCCAACAAGGGCAACAAGCTCAGCCGGCACACGGCGCATCGCAGCGCCATGCTGCGGAACCTCGTCACCAGCCTGTTCGAGCACGGCCGCGTCGAGACGACCCGCGCCAAGGCCAAGGCCGCACGCCCGGTGGCGGAGAAGCTCGTCACGCTGGCCAAGCGCGGCGACCTGCATGCCCGGCGCCAGGCGGCGGCGTACGTGCGGAGCCCCGAGGTCGTGCAACACCTGTTCGAGTACTGGGCGGGGCTCTACGGCGATCGTCCGGGCGGCTACACGCGCATCCTGCGCGGCGGCTTCCGCCACGGCGACGGCGCCGAGGTCGCGCTGCTGGAGCTGATCGGGCCGGATGGCGGGACCGCGCCGCCGCCCCGGCCTCGCTCGACGACACCCGCCGAATAGGCGGGCCCGCCATCGCTCGGCGGCTACTCGCCTTGCTGGCCGCGCTGGCGGCGCCCGCCGCGCTCAGCGCCCAGCCCGCCCCGACCCGCGGGCCGGAAGGCGCGGTCCTCGAGATCGTCGAGTTCAGTGATTTCCAGTGCCCGTACTGCGCACAGGCCAGGCCGGTGGTCGATTCGCTGCTGGCCGCCCATCCCGAGGACGTGCGCCACGTCTACCGCCATTTCCCGCTGCCGATGCACGAATACGCCGCCCGCGCCGCGCAGGCCTCGATCGAGGCCCAGCTGCAGGGAGCGTTCTGGCCCTACCACGACCGGCTGTTCGACAGGCAGGCGGCGCTGAGCGATGCAGACCTTGTGGGGCATGCCGAGTCGCTGGGGCTGGACGCGGATTCCTTCGAGCGCGCGCTGGCGGAGAGCACCCACCAGGTGCGGGTACACGAGGACATGGAGCTGGGGCGGTCGCTCGGCGTCACGGGGACGCCTACCTTCTTCTTGAACGGCTTCCGATTGCAGGGCGTGCCGTCGCTCTGGATGTTCGAGATCGCGTTGGAGGCGTTCCGGAAGGGACTGGTGGAGCCGCGGCCGTTGGCAGCGGCCGACTAGGGGATGCGGCCCGCGTCTGGCGGGCCGGCCTGGCTAGCGCCGGCGCGCCGCCCGCTTCGGGGCGGGAGCTTCCTCGGCCTTGCCGTTCCCGTTGGCGGGCGCGGTATAGACCGTCCGCGCCTCGCGGCAGTGGGGGCTCAGGAACACCTGCCGAACCTCGTCCCGATCGGAGCAGACCTGAAGGCGCATGTCCCCGGTGTCGCGCACTTCGTAGGTGACGATCGTGCGCTCGCGGAACTCCGGGTTCTTCTTCATGAGCCGGCTCAGGAGAACGCGGATGTTCTTGGTATCGAACTCCGTGTGAAGCTTGTGCAGGTCGTAGTTCGGCATCGTCTTCCACTCCGGGATAGGTTTTGCGGCAGACCAAGAATATAGCTGTACGAGGTCGAAGCGTCCAGTCGCGGCGAACCGGCCGCGGCCGTATCTCGTTGGCTCTCTTGGCCATCGCCGGGTGGTTGGGGGTTGCGACCCCGGATCTCGTCGAGGCCACTCCTCCTGTGGTGAGCCTGCCCGGGGCCGGCACCACATCCGCGGCTGCACAGGACCTACCCTGCGCCGTGTGGGTGGTGCGGAACGCGCTGGAGAGCCCGGTTTCCTGGGCCCGCGCGCTGGCGGCGGTCGAGCGTGCCGGCTGCAGGCGCATGTACCTGCAGGTCTCCGGGCGCTGGGACGCCTTGTACCCGAGCCACGTGTTCGTCCCGCCCGTCACGCCACCGCGGGGCTGGGAGGACCCCCTGGCCGGGGCGCTCGCGGCGGCCCATGCCCGGGGGATCGAAGTGCACGCCTGGGTGAACGCGCTCCTGGCCTGGTCGGCGGCCGATCCGCCGCCCGACCCCCACCACGTCTGGCACAGCCACCCCGAATGGTTCGTCACTCGCGCGGGCGGCTCGATGCGCGAGCTGACCCGCGGCGAGCTCGACCGGGCGGGCCTCGTGGGGGAGGGGTGGTTCCTGGACCCCGAGCTGGCCCCGGTCCGGACCGAGCTTCGCCGCTTCGTGCTCGAGCTCGCCACGCGCTACGCCGTGGACGGCGTGCATCTCGACTACATCCGCTACCCGAGCGGTTGGACCCCCGAAGGCGGGGCCGCCCACGTGACCCGGCTCGTCTCCCTCATCCGGACCGATCTGGCGGAAGTGCGGCCGGGGGCCGCCCTGTCGGCGGCGGTCATGCCGGTACCCGCGATCGCTCGCGACCATTTCGGCCAGGACTGGGCCACGTGGCTCGAGCTCGGGCTCATCGACGTCGTGGCGCCCATGGTCTATCGGGACTCGCCGGGTGCCATCCAGGCCGCGGTGCGGGACTGGCCGGAGGCGGTTTCCCGGGAGCGGGTGTGGGTCGGCGTGCGGATCGACAGGATCGGCTCCGGGGAGCTGGCGGAAACGGATCGGCGCCTCGCCGGCGAGGGGGTCGCCGGGATCGCGCTGTTCAGCCATAACCTGTTGCTGGAAGCCCGGTAGACCCCGGGGGGACAGCCGGCGCCCGGGAGCGGCCGGCCGGGGGCTAGGCCGCCTTGGTCACCTTGCCCGCGCGAATGCAGGCCGAGCAGACCCGGACGCGGCGGGTCGTGCCGTCGATGACCGCGCGCACGCTCTGCAGGTTGGGCAGGAAGCGGCGACGCGACTTGTTGTTGGCGTGGCTGCGGGTGTTCCCCGACTGGGGGGTCTTGCCGCAGATCGCGCAGATCTTGGCCATCGAACGAAATCCCTATATGAAGGTGGAGTCACGCGGTTTCCAAGAACGCGAAAATATAGCCATGAGGGCACCGCGCGACAACCGGATTCGACGGTATGCTTGGATGCGATCGAGTCTTTGAGGTCACGAACTCGAGGTCGATTCAAAGCCATCCGAGCAGGCCTTTCGCTTCTCTTGCCCGGCCGATTCGCGCCGCGGTATGTTGTGTTTCGAGGGTCCTATCCCTTCTTCACCGACAAGCCAACAAACCAATTCATCCTCCCATGGGAGACCCTCGTGGTCGCTGACAAGCTTCCGTCCCTCGTCCGCAGCCCCGCCGCCCTCTGGGTGGCCGGCTTCCTCGCCATGATCGCGGCGCCGGCCGCCGCGCAGGACCAGGCCCCCGACGCGCACGGCGGCGAGGTCAATCTCGTATTGCCCGACCTGAATCAGGTCGAGTTTCTCGGGATGGGCGGAGCGACGCTCCTCCTGAGCGGGCTGGTAATCTGCGCGCTGGGACTGCTCTTCGGCCTGGCCATCTACGCCCAGCTCAAGAGAATGCCCGTGCACCAGGCGATGCGCGAGATGTCCGACCTGATCTACGCGACGTGCAAGACCTACCTCTTCCAGCAGGGCAAATTCCTCCTCATTCTCTGGGCCTTCATCACGGCCATCATATTGGTCTACTTCGGCCTGCTGGCGCCGACCGGCGAGGTCGACGCCGCCACCGGGGCGATCGAGCGTGGTCTGCCAGTGATCAAGCTTCTGTGGATCGTCTTCTTCAGCCTCCTGGGCATGGCCGGCAGCTACAGCGTGGCCTGGTTCGGCATCCGCATCAACACCTTCGCCAACAGCCGGACGGCATTCGCGAGCCTCCGCGGCAAGCCGTTCCCGTGCTATTCGATCCCGCTGAAGGCGGGCATGAGCATCGGCATGGCGCTGATCAGCATCGAGCTCCTCATCATGCTCGTGATCCTGCTCTTCGTGCCGCGCGATCTCTCCGGCCCGTGCTTCATCGGCTTCGCCATCGGTGAGTCCCTCGGCGCGGCGGCGCTTCGGATCGCCGGCGGCATCTTCACGAAGATCGCCGACATCGGGGCCGATTTGATGAAGATCGAATTCGGCATCAAGGAAGACGACGCGCGCAACCCCGGCGTCATCGCCGACTGCACGGGGGACAACGCGGGCGACTCCGTGGGCCCGAGCGCCGACGGCTTCGAGACCTACGGCGTCACCGGCGTGGCCCTGATCACCTTCATCATCCTCGCTGTCCCCGAAGCCGTCACGCAGGTTCAGCTGCTCGTCTGGATTTTCGTCATGCGCATTGTCATGATCATCGCCAGCGGCTTGTCGTACCTCCTCAACGAGGCCATCGCCAGGAGCCGCTACGGTAACGCGGACCACTTCGAGTTCGAAACACCCCTGACGAGCCTGGTCTGGATCACCTCCATCATTTCGATCGCCCTCACCTTCGTCACGTCCTATCTCATCATCCCCGATCTCGGCGGCGGCTCGCTGTGGTGGATTCTCTCGTGCATCATCACCTGCGGCACG
>JAICQP010000099.1 GCA_025937815.1 Gemmatimonadota bacterium | reverse complement strand
GGAGTTGGTGAACCTGAACAACGAGCCGTTCGTGACCTACCAGGGGATCCCCGATCGGCCCATTCAGGAAGAGTACTACGAGACGTGGGGGGAGCTTGGTCTGCGCTGGCGGTACTAGGGTGCGGGCCCTCGCCCCCGCGGCGATCCTGCTCGCGCTGGCGTTCGCCTGCCAGCCGGGCGAGCCGGCCGGCGAGCCTGCGGCCTCGGACACGACCGCTGCGGCGGGGGATTCGCTCGAGGTCGTGCTGGTGGAAGAGGCGTTCGAGACCGAGCGGGACACCCTGGACGACGTCGACTCGCCGACGGTCTGGCACGGTGCGGACGGCCAGCACTGGCTCCTGACCACGGCCAAGGCCACCGACGTCATTCTCATCCATGATGCCGCCACGGGCGAGCCGATCCGGCGGCTCGGCGGCACGGGGAGCGGCCCGGGACAGCTCGAGCGGCCCAACGGGGTCGCGGCGATCGGAGAGCTCCTGTTCGTCGTCGAGCGGGACAACGCCCGGATCCAGGTCTTCTCGCTGCCGGACCTCGAGACGCTGGGGACCTTCGGCGAAGAGGAGCTGCGGCGACCGTACGGGATCGCCGCCTACCTGAACGAGGCCGGGCGGGTCGAGCTCTACGTCACCGACAACTACGAACTCGAGGAGGACGTTATCCCGCCGGATAGCATGCTCGGCGAGCGGGTCGAGCACTTCCGCGCCTGGATCGAGGGAGGCGAGCTACGGCACGAGCACGTAGCCACGTTCGGGGACACCACCGGAGCGGGCGTGCTGCGCAAGGTGGAGACGATCGGGGTCGACCCGGCGAACGACCGGGTGGTCATCGCCGAGGAGCTCGAGCCCGATTCTCACTGGAAGATCTATGGCCTGGACGGCCGCTTCTCGGGCGAGGTGTTCGGCCGCGGGTACTTCCCGCACGAGGCCGAGGGACTCGCGCTGTACGCCTGCCCCGACGGGGGATACTGGATCGCGACCGATCAAGACGAAGCGACGAACACGTTCCATGTGTTCGATCGGGAGACCCTGGAGTATCTCGGATCGTTCACGGGCGCGACCACCCGCAACACCGACGGGGTCGCGCTCACCCAGACGCCTTTCGGTCCCTTTCCCGCCGGTGCGTTCTACGCCGTCCACAACGACGGCAACATCGCCGCCTTCTCGTGGGCCGATATCGCCGCGGGGCTGGGCCTTAGGACCGACTGCCGGGGGGAAGGCGCTCAGCCGTCGAGCGTGGGCAGCTCGCCGTAACCGCGTCCCCTGAACTCGAGCAGGCAGAAGCCGTGCCCGAATGGGTCCGCGAGCCGCGCGATCCTGCCCCACGGATACGACCCCGTCTCGCCCTCGACGGTCGCGCCGGCGTCCGTCGCGCGCCGGAGCGCGCCGTCCAGGTCGTCCACGACGAAGTCGAGGTGCACCGGCGTCCAGTGCCGGCGGTAGTCCCTGGGGGGGGACCCGGGGTCGGGATTCGTGGACGTGCCCCTGGCCCTCCCGAGGAGATCGATGGGCAGGGGGCCGCCTTCCAGCTCGACCCAGTTCTCGTCGAAGCGCCGGCCGAGCTCGAGTCCCAGCCCTCGCGTGTAGAACTCGATTCCCCGCTCGACGTCGTCCACGTCGATGCACACGTAGAGGCCACGTACCGGGCTCGTCATCCCGGGAGATTTCGCCATATTCGGGGCCATGAGCAAGGGGCGAATGGAGGCCTTCACCGACGGCGTGATGGCGATCCTCATCACGATCATGGTGCTCGAGCTGCACACGCCCGAGGGGATCGACCTCGACGCTCTGCGGCCACTCCTGCCAGTGCTGCTGACGTACGTGCTCAGCTTCGTCTACCTCGGCATCTACTGGAACAACCATCACCACATGCTGCAGCTCTGCGATCGGATCGACGGGAAGGTCCTGTGGGCGAATCTCCATCTTCTGTTCTGGCTGTCGCTGATAACGTTCGGGACGGGCTGGATGGGGGCGAGCGAGCTGGCGCCCCTGCCGACGTCCCTCTATGGCGCGGTCCTCCTGATGTCGGCCATCGCCTGGACGATCCTCCAGCGTCGGCTCCTCGCCCTGCAGGGGCCCGGGTCGCGGCTGGCCGCCGCAGTGGGTAGTCGGGATGTCAAGGCGTGGGTATCCGTCGGCGGCTACGCCGCCGCGATTCCCCTCGCATTCATGGAGCCCTGGATCGCCGCCGGGCTGTACGCCTTGGTCGCGCTCTTGTGGCTGATTCCGGACCGCCGATTCGAGTCCCAGCTCCAGGTCGCCGGCTCTTGACCGTGCAGGAGGCCCCCTCTAGGCTCGATCCGCTCCCCCCACGAGCGGGATAACTCCCCAGACCGTCCGCCAAGGAGCCCCATGAAAACCGCTGCGCTCTGTCTCTCGATCACGATCGCTTGCGCGCAGTCCGCGCTCGCCCAGACTGAAGTTCACACGCTTCTCTTCCACCCCGACTCCACGACGATCCCCGAAGCCGAACAGCGGGCGATCTTCGAGTCGCTCGGATACATCGTCTCCGCCGACGGCACCTCCCTGGAAGCCGTCGATTGCGGGCCGATCTTCGCGCGGGCGGCCGAGGCCGACCTCAACGGCGACGGGGTCGTCGAGGTCTTCGTCCTCGGCGGCAACACCTGCACGTCGGGCATGGACGGAAGCACGATCACGCTCTGGATCAAGGACGCCGCGGGGAATTACGCCATGAATCTCGGCTTCCCCGGCGGGGGCTGGACGGTGATGGAGACTTCGAACATGGGATATCCCGACCTGGCCATCGGCGGCGCGGGGTTCTGCGAGGCGGTGTGGCGCTGGGACGGCACGAGCTACCAACAGCACGGCACCCGCGAGACGGAGCCGGGAGGATGCGCCGCAATCGGGTAGCGGCTCGAATCGGAAGAAGCGACCTCAGCGAGGAGGACGACATGATCCGCTACGTGACCGAGTTCATCGGCACGTTCTTTCTGGTCCTCACGATCGGACTCGTCGTCCTCACCGAGGCGCCGTTGGGAGCGGTCGCGATCGGGTCCGTGCTCATGGTGATGGTGTACATGGGCGGCCACGTTTCGGGAGGGCACTACAACCCCGCGGTCTCGCTGGCGGCCGGGTTCGCGGGTAAGCTCGCGAAGCGGGAGCTCCTGCCGTACTGGCTCTCCCAGCTGGCGGGAGCGGTCGTGGCCGCGCTCGCCGCGCTAGCGATCCTCGGACGCACGTTCGCGCCGGCGCCCGGGCCTGATGCATCGATCTCAGCCGCCCTGCTGGTCGAGCTTCTCTTCGCATTCGCGCTCTGCCTCGTCGTGTTGAACACGGCCACGCATCCGAAGACGAAGGGAAACTCCTACTACGGTCTGGCGATTGGCTTCACCGTGCTCGTCGGCGCCATCGCGGGCGGCGCGATATCCGGCGGCGCGTTCAATCCCGCCGTCGGCGTCGGCCCGATCCTCGTGCATGCCCTGGCCGGGGACGGAGGGTATTCCGATCTCCTGCTGTACATCGTGGGGCCGCTGATGGGCGGATTTCTCGCTGCAGTGGTGTTCCGGCAGCAAGAGAGGGCCGACCCCTCCCCCGATTAGCCGGCCCCGGCCTGCACGGCATTGGCTCGTGCGGGGCGGGCGCCAATGGTGGTGACCCCAACGGGATTCGAACCCGTGTCGCCACCTTGAAAGGGTGGAGTCCTAGGCCTCTAGACGATGGGGTCCTGGGCGGGACGTGAAGCTAGGAGCCCCCCAGGAACGCGTCAAATGCGCTACGCCTCAGGGGACCGCGAAGCCCCGGGAGCCGAATCGCTCGAGCTGGAGCAGATCCCAGATCGGCCAGGCGTAGGCGAGAAGGACCAGGACGACCGCGACCGCGGTCCAGAGTCCCAGGCGATCCCAGGTCGTCCGCGCCGTGGGCCGCTCGAGCGCCTCGGAGTACTCGAAGCTCAGATCGGTTTCCCGGGCGTTTCCCACAGCGGTCGCGACGAGTACGAGCACGAAGCTCATCGCGCTCACGAAGAGGATGGATCCGCCCAGCGCGGACAGGCCTGTCCAGTCCTGCCAGGTATGGGTGATCGGTTCCCCACCGTAGCTCGCGTCGTAGACGCGGCGCGGCATGCCGAGAAGTCCGGTGATGTGGTTGACCGTGCTGAAGATGAGCATCCCCACGAACCACAGGTACGGCTGGACCTTCGCCAGCGCCAGGAGCCGCAGAGGCTTGCCGGTCAGGCGCGGCCACATCCAGTAGGCAGCGCCCATGAAGGTGAGCGCGGAGGCCGTGCCGACCGTCAGGTGAAAGTGGCCTTGAACCCAGGCCGTGTTGTGGATCATCGCGTTCATGCCATAGGCCGCATTGATCATCCCGCCGAACCCCCCGACCACGAACGTGAGGATGGCGAGCGCAACCGCGGTGAAAAAGGGCTGATCCCAGGGCAGCCGTCGTATCCAGCCGAAGAGTCCGGTGCCACCCCGCATTCGGCCCGCGATCTCGAGGGAGGCGACGATCGTGAAGGCCGTCACCAGGCTCGGGAAGAGGATCGCGTACGTGGCGAAGGTATGGGCCAGCTTCCAGTCCCCCGAGATCCCGGGGTCGAGGAACTGGTGGTGCAGGCCGACGGGCGTGGAGAGCAGGATGAACAGGACGAACACGACCCGCCCCAGCGAATCGCTGAAGAGCTTGCCGCCGGCCTGCCGCGGCAGAACGGCATACCACACGACATAGGCGGGCAGGAGCCAGAAGTAGACGAGAGGATGGCCGAACCACCAGAAGAGCATCCGCGCGAGGACGGGGTCTACCGTCTCCCGCAAGCCGAGAGACCAGGGGATGAGGAGGAACAGCATCTCCGCCGCCACGCCCGCCGTAGCGAGGTACCACACGACGACGGTGGCCACGATGCCGTGCATCGCCAGGGGCAGGGGTGCGCCGGGGTGCTCGCGTCGCCAGGCGCGCGTGTTGAGCAGCATCACCGCGCCCCAGCCCCACGACCCGACGACGAGCAGGGTCGCGCCTATGTAGAACAGCGGATGCGCCTGGAGGGGCGGGTAGAAGGTGTAGAGAACCGTCGCCTTCCCGAGCAGGATCATCGCCGCGGCCGCCACGGTCCCGGCCACCGCAACCCAGAACGACACCCAGGCCAGCCGCGGTGCCACCAGCGGCCGGTCGAATGTAGTGCGGCAGAGCACGTATCCGAGACCCATGATGAAGAACGTCGTGAAGACGAGCGCCATGAGGACGCCGTGCGCGGTGACCGACAGGTAGAACAGCTTGGGGGAGCGGAAGGGCAGCGCGGTGTTGGCTCGCGACTGCCCCTGCATCACCCCCATCATGGCGGCCAGGCCGAAGGCACCCACCGCGAACCAGAGGTGGGCCAGCGCGAGCCGCGCCTCGCGGGCGGTCACCGGGCCCGCGGCGTGACGATGAGCTTGGCGTGCATGACGTGGTGCGACAGACCGCAGTACTCGTTGCACACGATCAGGTACTCGCCGGGCTTCTCGAAGACCGTCGTGAACTCGCTCACGTAGCCGGGCATGACCATCGTGTTCGCGTTGGTCCCCACGATCTGGAACCCGTGGATGACGTCCACCGAGCTCAGGCGGAACGTGACCCGCCGTCCGGCGGGCACTTCGATCTCCGGCTTCTGGAACGCGAACATGTGGGCGATGACCCGCACCTCGATCGAGCCATCGGCTCGCTCGACCACCCCCAAGGGCTGAAACGAAGGCGACGACCACACCTGCTTCGGATCGATGGTCTCGACGTGGCTCGGCGGATGGTACGACTGCGTGACGGCTCCGTATGCGATCGTCGCGACGAAGGCCACGATCATGACCGCGGACGCCCACATCCAGGCCCGTTCGTAGGGATCGACCCTCATCACGCGCTCACGGCAGGAGAGGACCGCGTCCGAGGTAGAGCAGGAAGTAGAACGCCGCCCAGCCGACAGCGTAGAGGACGCCCATTACCCCGACGAGAGCCAAGGTGCCGATCGGATGCCGGTATGGCGGCTCCGGATCGTCCAACCCGCCTGCTGCCTGTCCCGTCGGCTGCGTCATGGGCGAACGCATATTCCTAACATTTCCCGCACACGTCAAGTCGGGGACTTCCCTACAGACGCCATCGCGAGCGCGACCTACGATCGGGGGCAGAAGCGGCGTGACGCGGCTCCACGCCGGGTTTTCCCCCGAGAGAAAGAAGTGGAGGGCGGAGATGTCCAAGCTGAGAGATATCATGACGAACGAAGTCGTCACGCTGAATCCCGAGATGACGCTGCGGGAGGCGATCGGGATCCTGCGTACCGAGAACGTCAATGGCGCGCCGGTGGTCCACGGAGGTCAAGTGGTCGGCGTGGCCTCGGTATCCGACATCCTGGATTTCGAGGTTCAGACACCGCTCGTTCCGGTCGAATTCCAGAGCCAGGACGAGTGGCCGGCTTTCCAGAATGAGACCGGCGAGACGGACGTCCCCGCCTTCTTCAGCGACACATGGGAGAGTGCCGGCGTCGATCTGGCGAGTGCCGAGTGGGACCTGCTCGGCGACCACCTCGTCGGAGACGTCATGACTCGCGGGCTCTTCGCCCTGCCTCCCGATACCCCATTGGACCAGGCGGCCAAGTACATGGTCACGCGCGGAATCCACCGCGTGCTCGTGATGGAAGGGACGCGGCTGCTGGGAATCGCGAGCGCCAGTGATTTCGTCAGGGCGGTGGCCGAGCATCGCGTCTGATTCCGTAGGGTTGGCGCCGGCAAGGGGCCAATTGTACGTTGACCTCCGACGTTGTGATCCCGCGGTCGAGGGCATTCGACGGGTGGCGGGAGGGGAGACCGACGGGTCGAGGTCTTTCCTCGCGTCCACGACCTCCGAGACCGCTGGAAGTCGCTCTCCGCGACGCCGATCTCGACTCCAAGGAGGATCGTATGGCGCACGAGGTTCCGGCTCTTCCCTATTCCTTCGACGCGCTCGAGCCGCACATCGACGCGCGCACGATGGAGATCCATCACGACAAGCATCACGCCGCATATGTCACGAATCTCAACAAGGCGCTCGAGGGACACGCGGACCTTCAGAAGAAGAGCATCGAGGATCTACTGCGGGACATCAAGCAGGTGCCCGAGGACATCCGCACGGCCGTTCAGAACAACGGCGGCGGGCACGCGAACCACACGCTGTTCTGGACGATCATGTCGGCGGACGGCGGTGGCGAGCCTGAGGGCGACCTGGCCGACGCCATCGTCGACTCGTTCAAGAGCTTCAGCGCGTTCAAGGAGCAGCTCTCCGATGCGGCCGTGAAGCGCTTCGGCAGCGGCTGGGGATGGCTCTCGGTCGCCAAGGATGGTTTGAAGATCCACAGCACGCCGAATCAGGACAGTCCGCTCATGGAGGGCCGGACCCCGATCCTGGGACTCGACGTCTGGGAGCACGCCTACTACCTGAAGTACCAGAACAAGCGCCCCGACTACGTCGCCGCGTGGTGGAACGTCGTGAACTGGGAGGAAGTGGGCCGGCGCTACGCCAAGGCGCGGGGGTAGCGCGAGCCCGCTACCCCTGGATCAGCGAAACTGGTACGTCAGCCGCGCGAGGACGAGACGGCCTAGCTCCGGCGCGCCCACGAACTCGCGATGCATCTGATCGAGCACGTTGTACGCGGTGATCGCGAACGACGCGCCGGCCACCCACGGGATGGCGACCTCCATGTTCGCGTCGACGAGGCCGTAGCCTGGCACGCGGCCGACGTACACGCCGGTGTTCATCGGAAACGACTCGACGAACCGGCCCTGCACCTCGGCGGTGAAATCGTGCGCGGCGTCCCGATAGCGGACCCCGATCGATCCCTTGCGCTTGGGGGCGTTCAACGACACGTCGAGGAGACCGGCGCAGCCCGGCACCCCGTCGAAGTCGAAGCACTCGGTGTTCACCCACGAGGCGGCGCCCTTCAGCATCCAGGCCTCGGACATCAGGAACTCCGCCGAGACGTCGGCCCCCCAGAAATCGACGTTCCCGAAGTTGCGGTAGGCGAGCAGGACGTCCGGCTGGTCCACCTGGTCGGGGACGATCGTCCCCACGGGAACCTGCGCCAGCGCCGACGTCAGCTGGGTCACGATCGGCCCCAGCTGCTCGGGCGGCAGCACACCGGAGAGCCGCTCGGTCAGGAACGCGGCGACCGTGGCGGGATCGAAGAACACGGTCGGCGTCTCCACGCGGAGCGGCGTGACGAAATCCTCGACCTCGCTGCGGTAGACGTCCCCGGCGAGCGCGAGCCGGTTGCCGATAAGGCCCTTGTAGCCGATCTCGGCCGTGGTCGTGATCGTGGGCGTGATCCGATCGATGTCGACCGGCCCGACGTCGTCGGGAACGAACGTGAGCGCCGTGCTGTCGAAGCGCCGCAGCACCGTAGCCACCGCCGCCCCCGGATCCTGCACGAGCGGAAGCAGCGGCCGGACCTCGGCCGGCGCGAGCGCGTCGATGATCCCGTTCCAGAGCACCGAGGCATTCGCCGGCAGCTCCATTCCCGGAGCGAACGGGGAGCGCATGCATAGCCCCTCGTCGAAGCCGCCGGGGCAATCCCGGGAGAACGTGAAGCCGCTCTCGGGCGTTCCGAGCGTGCGTATGTCGTAGCCGACCGGACCGACCGGTATGCGGCCGGCGACGAGGTCCAGGAACAGATTGTTCGTAGTCGGAGTCGAGAACGCGCGGTTGTAGGTGAGCCGGAAGTTGTGCGTCTCTTCGGGCCGGAACACGAGACCGGCCCGCGGCGAGAACACCAGATCCTCGAGCCGGTTGTGCCAGTCCAGCCGCGCCGCCGCCACCAGCTCCAGCCGATCGGTCAGGCCGGTCTCGGAGTGGAGGTAGCCGCCCAGCTCGTCGATCGTGTCGTCGTCCTCGTTGCGGCCGGTGATCGTCCCTTCCGTGCGCGGCACCGTGTGCTGATAATCGACGCCGTACGTCAGGAACTCCCGCGTGCCGATCGCGGTGGCGTGCTGGGCCTGGGCGGCGAGCACGTACGACTCGTCGATGATCGGCATGCCGGTCCGCAGCAGAAACGTCTCACCCGACTCGCTGAAGTTCGCGAACGTCTGCGCGAAGAAGTTCCCCTTGCGCAGCCGCGCCTGCGCGTACGTGTAGCGCCAGTCCTTGGCCTGGCCCGCGCCGAGGCCCGTCAGCTCGATCTAGGACAGCTGGGTGTTC
>JAICQP010000105.1 GCA_025937815.1 Gemmatimonadota bacterium | reverse complement strand
AGCTTTCGTCCGTGCATCGTACCTCCGTCAAGGAGTATAGCACGGATGCGCACTGACCGACCGCGGGGCCCGCCTGACGAACCGTCCGCGCCCGACCGTGCCCGTGAACTCCCCATCCGACGCCGCCAGCTCTCCCCGCACCCATACGCGCGTCGGCGCGCCCACGGTCTCGAATCCCTCGTAGACGTTGTAGTCGCAGCGCGAGTGGTGTGTCCTCGCCGAGATCGATCCCGCGGCGGCCGGGTCCCAGAGGACGAGATCGGCATCCGAGCCGACCGCGATCGTCCCCTTCCGCGGATAGAGCCCGAAGATGCGCGCGGGATTCGTCGCGCAGAGCTCGACCCAGCGGTTGGCGGTGATCCGCCCGGTCGCGACCCCGTGGGTATGGAGGAGCGGGAGGCGCTCCTCGAGCCCCATGAATCCGTTGGGAATCCTGCGGAAGTCGTCCTTCCCCATCGCCTTCTGATTCGCGAAGTCGAAGGCGCAGTGGTCGGTGCCCACCACCGAGATCGCGTCCGTGGCGAGCGCGTTCCAGAGCGCTTCCTGGTCGACCTTCTTCCGGAGTGGCGGCGAGAGCACGTACTTGGCGCCCTCGAAGTCGGGCAGGTCGTAGAGGGAGTCGTCGAGGAGCAGGTACTGCGTGCACGTCTCGCCCCAGACGGGCTCGCCGCGCCCGCGGGCCGCCGCTATCCGCTCGACCGCGTCGTCGCAGGTGACGTGGACGATATACACCTGCTGCCCCGCGACGGCGCCCAGATCGATGACCCGCCCGGTGGCCTCGCCTTCGGCGCGGGGCGGCTGCGCGAGGGCGTGCCAGCGGGTCCCGGTGTCCCCGCGCTCCGCGAAGCGGTCGGCGAGCAGGAGCTGCACGTCGCCGTTCACCGCGTGCACGTTTACAAATCCGCCGGCGTCCCGGGTGGCCTCGAGGATGTGGAAGATCTGCTCGTCGTCGACGCCGAGGACGCCCTTGTACGCCATGAAGATCTTGAACGACGTGATGCCGTGTTCGCGGACGACGATCGGGATCTCGCGCGCGATCCGCTCGTCCCAGTCCGTGACGGCCATGTGGAACGTGTAGTCGTGCGCGGCCTTGCCGGCCGCCTTCTCGTGCCAGGTCTCCAGCGTCTCGAGCAGCGACTCGCCCTTGGCGGGGATCACGAAGTCGATCATCCCCGTAGTGCCGCCCATGATCGCCGCGATCGACCCGCTCTCGAAGTCGTCGATCGACACCGTGCCCATGAAGGGAAGCGCCATGTGGACGTGGGGGTCGATGCCGCCGGGAATGAGCCACTGGTCGGAGCCGTCGACGATCTCGTCGCCGGACTCCGCCGGCAGCTCGGCCCCGATCGCCGCGATCGTCTCGCCCGTCACCTTCACGTCCGCGACGTAGCGGTCGGCCGCGGTGACGATCTCCGCTCCGCGGATCACGAGGCTCATTGCAGGTCCTCTCTTTCGGACGATCGCCCATCATCGCGAGGTCGCGTCGAGGGAACGCGCCACTCGAGATTCGTTCGGGTGGGGTTCGAAGGCAACCTGGAACGCGATCAGGAGATCACGCAACCGGTCGAGCTGCCCGGGCTCGAGGTCGGCGCTGCGATGACCGGAGAGCATGTATTCAACCAATCGGTTGACAACGGCGCCTGACTCGACGTATACTAGCCTTCAACCAATAGGTTGAATAAGGAGATCCTCGGTGGACGACAGCAAACTGACCCGGATTTTCGCCGCCCTCGCCGATCCGACGAGGCGCGACATCGTGACTCGCCTCGCGGTGAGCGACGCGACCGTCGGGGAGCTGGCCGAGCCCTACGGCGTGTCGATCCAGGCCGTGTCCAAGCACATCAAGGTGCTCGCCGACGCCGGCCTGGTGACTCAGAGAAAGGACGCCCAGCGGCGACCGTGCCACCTGGAGGCGGAGGTCTTCGACCTGATGACCAAGTGGATCGAGCGGTATCGCCAGCAGGCCCAGGAGCGCTACGAGCGCCTGGACGACGTTCTCGCCGAGATGCGAGGCGACGAACACCTCAATCGACAACGACAGCAAGGAGCAGCGTCATGAACCGCGCCCACAGCCGCTACCAGGTCATGATCGAGGCCGATCCCGAACTGCCGATCATCCGCATCACCCGTGACTTCGACGCCACGCCGGCGCAGCTCATGCGGGCCCACACCGATCCCACGCTGTTCGCCCGCTGGGTCGGTCCCGACGGTACGGACCTCAGGATCCTCGACTGGGACGCCACCACCGGCGGGCGCTGGCGCTATGTCGGCAGTCTTGGCGGCGAGGAATTCGGCTTCCACGGCTGCTTCCACGAGGTCAGCGAGACCCGCATCGTCCAGACGTTCACCTGGGACGCTCAACCCGAGGATGTCGCGCTCGAGACGCTGTGGTTCGAGGATCTCGGCGACGGCCGCACTCGGCTGCACGTCCAGTCGCTCGTCGACAGCTTCGAGGCTCGCGACCAGTGGTTGGCCAGCGGCATGGAGGAGGGCGTTGAAGACGGCTACGCCAAGCTTGACACGCTTGTCGCGGAGCAGGGATGAGCGGCCCGAGATGGCCTGAAGCCCTTCGCGCCGCTGCGGTCGGTGTCGTGACGGCATCCACCATGTCCCTGCCGGCCCAGGCGCAGGAGATGAGACCGACCAGCAGCGGCTATGCCGGGGCCGCCGAAGGACTCGAGATCTACTACGAGGCCTATGGCGAGGGGGAACCCATCGTCGTTCTCGCCGGCGGGCTCATGCCGATCCGCACCATGGCGCAGATCATCGGGCCGCTGTCCGACACGCGCCAGGTCATCGCCATCGATCTCGAAGGCCATGGCCGCACCGGCCTGCGCGACACGCCGAGATCATTCCGGGCTATACGCACTACAATCTCGCCCAGGCCCCGGAGGTGGCGCAGGTGATCGAGAGGTTCCTCACGCAACCCACATCGCCGGCCACCCAGTTCGAGCCGGAATAGCTCTCGCTCGCGAATCCCCGGGGATATGGCTGGGCCACGTTGCCGTGGCGCCGATCGGCGCCTTCGGCTGGTGGTTGCACGAACGACGACGCCCTGTCACCCGTTCGGCTCGACCAGCTCGATCGTGTCGGGCTTGTTGGGCACCACGCACAAGAACTCGAACGGCTCGCCCTCCGCGGCTTCGTACCAGTGCGGCGTCCCCGCCGGGATGAAGACCACGTCGCCCGCGCGCACATCGTGGACCTCGTCCCCGATCCCGATGCGCGCCCGGCCGCGCAGAACGTACTGCTCGTGCTCGACCGTGTTCGTGTGGGGTGGCATGCCGCCGCCCGGCTCCATGATGAAGCGCCTGAGCGCGAAATTCGGGCCCTCGTCGGGCCCGATCAGGACCTGGCGCACCGTCCCCTTCCCGGCCCCCACCGGGTCGCGCGGCAGGTCGTCCGCGTGCCTGACCGTCAACGCGCCGCCTTCGGCGACCGGCCGGGCCGCCAGGCGCCGAGGATCCAGCCCATCACCGCGCCCGACAGGACCGTGTTGGCCGCGTCGACCGCGATCGCGCCCGGTCCGACCCCACCGAACAGCTCGTGCGTGACGAGGACCGGAGTCGTGAACGCCGCCGAGAGCAGCAGGCCCACACCGGCGCCCCCCGCTCCGCCCTCGATCCCCAGCCGGCCGATCAGCCAGGACAGCGTGTAAGCACCCAGGAACGTCCCCGCGATCGAAACCACGAACGGAATCGGGCTGGGACTCAGGGTACCGGGGTCCAGCCCCCAGCCGCGCATGAAGACCTCGGCGATCGGGGGGATCGAGTACAGCGCGAACCCGATCGCGAGCGCCGCCACGACCGCGGCGATGACCGCCTTGTGGTTGTGTCGCATGCTCCCTCCGGTCAAGGCCCCGCGGGCCTCAGTAGAAATGCGCCTCGCGCTTCCTGCCCGTGTAGTCGATGTATACGGTCTTCCACTCGCTGTAGAAGTCGATCGCCGTCTTCCCCAGTTCGCGCATCCCGACACCGGTGGCCTTTGTTCCACCGAACGGGAGCTGGGCCTCGCCGCCCATCGTAGGGGAGTTCACGTGGGTTATACCGGTCTCGATCCCGCGCACGAAGCGGAAGATCCGGCTCGCGTCCTGGGTGTAGATGGACGAGGTCAGGCCGTAGCGCGTGTCGTTGCAGGCATCCAGCCCCTCTTCGAAGTCGCCGACCCGGATCACCGACAGCACGGGCCCGAATATCTCCTCCTGCGCGATGCGTGACTTCCGCTCCACCCGGTCGAAGATCGTGGGCGCCACGAAGTACCCGCGGCGGTGGCTCTCGCCGGTCAAGGGCTCCCCGCCGGTCACGAGCTCGGCGCCGTCCTCCCGGCCGGCGCCGATGAACTCGAGCACGGTCTCGAACTGCGCCTCGTCCACCGACGGTCCCATGTCCACCGACTCGTCGAGCCCGTCCCCCACGACGAGCGCGCGCGCTTTCTCCGCGAGGCGCTCGACGAACTCGTCGGCGATGGAATCGACGAGGACGGCGCGCGACGTCGCGGTGCAGCGCTGGCCCGTGGATCCGAACGCGCCCTGCGCCGTGGCCTCGACCGCCATCCCCAGATCGGCGTCCTCGAGCACCAGAATCGGGTTCTTCCCGCCCATCTCGCACTGGACCTTCTTGCCCCTCGACGCAGCGCTCGCGTAGAGCGCGACCCCCACGTCGTTCGAGCCCGTGAACGAGAGCGCGCGCACGCGCGGATCCTCAACGATCGCGCTCCCCACCTCGCTGCCCGATCCGTAGACGAGGTTGAGCAAGCCCGGCGGCAGACCCGCCTCGGCGAACATGGAGACCACCATCTCCGCCGTCTGGGGTGTCAGCGACGCGGGTTTGAAGACGACCGCGTTCCCGGCCACCAGCGCCGGCGCGATCTTCCAGCACGGGATCGCGACCGGGAAGTTCCAGGGCGTGATCGCGCCCACCACGCCGATCGGCTCGCGCACGGTATATGCGAACGTGTGGCCGATCTCGGAGGGCATCGTATCGCCCGAGAGCCGAAGTCCCTCACCGGCCACGAACTCGAGGATGTTGAGCGTCTTCTGGACCTCGCCGCGCGCCTCGCGCAGGATCTTGCCCTCCTCGCGGGTCAGCGCCCGGGCGAGATCCTCGGCCCGCTCGGCCATGAGCCGCTGGACGCGCGCGATGAGCCGGCCGCGCTCGGGGGCCGGCGTGTCCGCCCATCCGGGTTGCGCGACCTTCGCGGCGGCGATCGCCTCGGCGGCCTCCTCGGCGGAACTCAGCGGAAGCTCGCCCAGAACGTCGTCGGTCTTCGCCGGGTTCACGTTGGCTGCGTGCCGGCCGGTCGCGGTGTCCCGCCACTCGCCGTTCACATAGTTGCGGTAGCGCTTCAGCTTTCGTCTCCGTTCGTCCGCTCGGCGAACACGAGCAGGTAACCGTTCGGGTCCCTGACCTCGATCTCGCGTTGACCGTACCATCGCTCTTCGGGACCCCGCGCGCCGGGTAGATCGGCGATGCGATCCCAGATGCGCGACAGGCCGACGACCTGAAGGTAGGCGTCCCAGACGCCTCCGGCGCGGCGGACGGACAGGTCGGGCTTTTCGTACCCCTCGACCCGCTGGAGGAAGATCTCCACCCCGTCCCGAGACAGGATCGCGAACTCCGACGGGGGGTCCTCCGGAAACGCGCCGAACTCGAAGCCCAGGACGTCGCTGTACCAGCGTGCCGTCGCGTCGACGTCGTCGACGGGAAAGACGGGTGCCACGCTCTGCAGCGACCCCTCGCTCACGAAGGGCCCCCGGTGTCGACCGCCGCCCGAAACCGGCGCGACACGTAGAGGAGTGCGACAACGAGGAACGAGGATAGCCACACCGCCGTCGCCATGTCGCGCCAGTGCAGGGTCAGCATGACGCCGAGGCCGAACCCCTGCAGCACCGCCGCGATCATGACGATGAGGGACATCGCGCGCGGCTCCCAGCGGACGACGAGCGCCCCGATCAGGAGCACGGCGACGATCGCCATCAGCATGTAGGCCACGACCCGGTCGGCCACGACGACCGTCTTCAGCGCGTCGAAGACGAGGAAGAAATAGAGGGCGACAAGGGCGAACATCGTGAGCCGGGCCTCCTGGTCGGGGCTCATCCGCGCCGCCGGTCGCGGTCCGTCCGCTTCACGACGCTCCGGCGACGGCGGTCAGGCTCTCATCGAGGATCCCCAGGAAGGCGTCGACATCGGCCGCGCCGATGTTCAGGCATGGCGCGATGCGGAGCACATTCCCGTAGAGGCCGCCCTTGCCGATCAGGACCCCGCGCCGCTTCGCCTCCTCGATGAGCCGCGTGGTGGCGGCGGCCGCCGGCTCCTTGGTGGCGCGATCGGTCACGAGCTCGACCCCTTGCATGAGCCCCATGCCACGGACGTCCCCGACGAGCGGCTGCCGTTCCTGGATCGCCTCGAGCCCGGCGCGGAGCCGCGCGCCCATCGTGGTCGCGTTCTCGAGCAACCCCTCCTCCTCGATCACCTGGATCGTGGCGCTGGCCGCCCGGCAGGAGACAGGGTTACCGCCGAACGTCGAGATCGTGAGACCCTTCCAGGTCGATGCCAGCTCGGGTGTCGTGGTGGTGACGCCCATCGGCATGCCGTTGGCGACGCCCTTGGCCATCGTCATGATGTCGGGTACGACCCCGTACTGCTCGATCCCCCACCACTTGCCGCCCGTCCGGCCCCAGCCGGTCTGCACCTCGTCGGCGATGAAGAGCCCGCCGTAGCGGCGCACGATCTCGACCGCGATCTCGAAGTACTCGGGGGGCGGCGTGATGAACCCGCCGACGCCCATGATCGGCTCGGCGATGAACGCGGCGACGTTGCCGGATGTCGTCGTGCGGATCAGCTCCTCGATGTCGCGCGCGCAGGCGGCGCCGCAGGAAGACGGTTCGAGGCCCAGCGGGCAGCGGTAGCAGTAGGGGGCGAGCGCATGCTTGACCCCGGGGACCCATTCCTGACTCCGCCACGGGGCGTGCGCGGTCAGGGTCGTGGCCATCATCGAGCGGTCGGAGTAGGAGTGCCGCAGCGCGATCACGGCCTGGCTTCCGGTCGCGGCCCGCGCCAGCATGACCGCGGTCTCGTCCGCCTCGGTCCCGCTGTTCGTGAAGAACGTCTTGGTCAGCCCGCGAGGAGTCAGCGACGCGATCTTCTCGGCCAGGTCCACGATCGGCGCGGTCGGATACAGCGTCGACGTGTGGACGAGGGTCTCCGCCTGCTCCTGGATCGCCTTCGTAACTGTGGGATGGCAGTGGCCAACCGAGACCGTCAGGATCCCGCCGAAGAAGTCCAGGTACTCGCGGCCGTCGTAGTCGTAGAGGTACTGGCCGCGCCCGCGCGCCAGCGGCAGCGGCGTCTCGTAGTAGCGAATGACGGCGTCCCACAGGTAGCGGTCGTGACGAGCGTTCAGCCGGGCGGCCTCGCCTGCCTCCGCGGGCGCCACCGCCTCGATTCTATTGACCACGGGTCCTCCTCAGTGGAACGTCAGGATATCAGGAACCTTCCGTCGCCGGCTAGTGAAAGCACAGTATGAGCGGCGTCATGCCCCGGACCGGAACCGTCAACTCTTCCCCCTCAGGTACGACGCGATCTCTTCGTTCTCGGAATGCTCGGCCCAGTTCAGGGGCGTCCCCTGCCACGCCTGATCCTTCGCGGTGAGATCGGCACCCGCGTCGACGAGCACTCGGACGGCATCCAGCGATCCCGACCACACCGCATGGTGCAGGGCGGTGGCATGGGAGAACAGGTCGGGGCTCGGGACATTCAGCTCGACACCCAGCGGCAGGATTCGTCGCAACGCCTCGGCCTTCCCGTTCAGCGCGGCCAGGACGAGCGCGAACTGCTTCTCCCGGTCGCCGGCGCCCTCCACGAGACGGCCGACGTCCTCCCAGCGCTCGAGGCAGAGGGCGGTCCCCAGCGTCAGCCGCGCTCCGCGCTCGACGAGATGCGCGGCGGCCTGTCGGTTCCCGTTGACGAGAGCGTTGTCCGGATTTCCGTCCAGCGCCGCGCCGGCGTCCGCCAGCACGTCGATGAGCGCGATCTGGACCCCGCACTCTCGCGCGATCCAGGACCAGGACACCAGGCGCAGGGTGGAGTCGAGCTGCTCCTGGAGGCTCGCCACGTCCTCGCGGCGCGCCGCGTCCACGATCGCGCGGGCGATCGACGCGATGTTGGCCGGCAGTCTCCCGT
>JAICQP010000040.1 GCA_025937815.1 Gemmatimonadota bacterium | reverse complement strand
GCGGGCCCTGCCGCCGCCTTCTCTTCGGCGGGCGGCTTCGCGGCCGGCTTCTCCTCGGGGGGCGGCGTCTTCGGCTCGGTCGGCTTCGGCGTCTCCGCGGAGACGGCGGCATCCTCGCCCTCGGACGGTTCGCCCGTCTCCCCGGAGACGTCGACCTCCTCGCCTTCGGTGGCGATCACGCCCAGCGTCTCACCGACCGCCACGGTGGCGCCCGACTCCTTGTCGATCCGCGCGAGCTTGCCGCCGCGGAAAGCGGTCACCTCCATGTTGATCTTGTCGGTCTCGAGCTCTACAACCGCCTCGTCGGCCGCGACAGCATCGCCGACCTTCTTGAGCCACTTGCCGACCGTCGCCTCGGGGACGCTCTGGCCGAGCGACGGGACCTTGATCTCGAGCGGCATCTCGCGGTCCTCCTAGGTCTCGGCGGTCGCGCGGAGCGCGGCGGCGATCTCTCCGGCGTTCGGCATGTAGTAGTCCTCCATCGTCTTGGCGGCGGGGAACGACGTGTTGAATCCCGTCAGCCGCCTGACCGGCGCGTCCAGCTCCCAGAAGCACTCTTCGGCCAGGATGGCCGCGATCTCGCCGCCGATCCCGCCGACCTTGGGGGCCTCGTGGATGACGACCGCCTTCCCGGTCTTCGACACCGACTCGAGGATCGTCGGCGTGTCGAGCGGCAGAAGCGTACGCAGGTCGATGACCTCCACCTCGATCCCGTCGCCCGACAGCGCCTCCGCCGCCTTCAGCGTCTCGTGGAGCAGGTAGCCGAACGTGATGGCCGTGACGTCGCCCCCCTCCCGCGCCACGTGCGCCCGCCCGATCTCGGTGACGATCTCCTCGCCCTCGGGGAGATCGTCCTTGATCGAGCGGTAGAGCTTCTTGTGCTCCCAGTAGAGGACGGGGTCGTCGCTCCGGATCGCGGCGCGAAGGAGCCCGGCCGCGTCCCGCACCGTCGACGGCGCGACCATGACGAGACCGGGGACGTTCATGAACCAGGCCTCGTTGGACTGCGAGTGGAACACGCCGCCGCCCACTCCGCCGCCCCACGGACAGCGGATCGTGACCGGCATTGCGTACGTGCCGTTCGTCCGCCAGCGGTAGCGCGCCAGCTGCTGCACGATCTGGTCGAAGGCGGGCGAGATGAAATCCGCGAACTGGATCTCCGGCAGCGGCCGGCAGCCGACCATGGCCGCGCCGACCGTCATGCCGGCGATCAGCGACTCCGAGATCGGGCTGTCGATCACGCGCTCGGGGCCGAATGCCTCCAGCAGGCCGCGGGTCGCCTTGAACACGCCCCCGTAGATGCCGGTGTCCTCCCCGATCAGGAATGTCGTGTCGTCCCGGCGCATCTCCTCGTGGAGCGTGCGATTGATCGCGTCGATGTACGTGATGGCGGCCACGGCTACCTGCCCGCCCGGACGTCGAAGCCCGGATACTCGTGAACGAAGACCTCGGACAGGAACGCCTCGGGCTCCGGTCGCGCGCTCGCCTCGGCGAATTCGACCGCCTGCTCGACCTCCTGCCGGATCGCCTGGCGGATCCCTTCCAGCCGCTCCTCGTCGAGCACCTCGTTCTCCATCAGCCAGGCGACGTAGCGCGGCAGCGGATCGCGCTCGGTCCAATCCTCCACCTCGTCCTCGCTCCGGTAGTCGGCGGGGTCGATGTCGGAGTGTCCGAACCAGCGGTAGGTCTTCATCTCGATCAGCGTCGGGCCATCGCCTCCGCGCGCCCGCTGGAGCGCCTTGCGGGTGGTGTTCCACACCGAGATCACGTCGTTGCCGTCGATCGTGACGCCCGGGAAGCCATAGGCGTCGGCGCGATGCGCCAGATCTGTCAGGGCGGTCGTAAGCGAGAGCGGCAGCGACTCCGCCCACAGGTTGTTCTGGATGATGTACACGATCGGCAGGCGGTGGACGCCCGCGAAGTTGCACCCTTCGTGGAAGTCGCCGTGGGCGGTGGCGCCGTCGCCGCCGAACGCGACCGCGACGCCCTTCTTCTTCAGCATCTTGAAGCCGAACGCCGCGCCCGTCGCCGCGATCCAGTTCATCATGATCGAAGTCGAGGGCTGCATGACCCAGTACTCGGGATGCCAGTAGTGGCACGCCGTGTACCGGCCGCCGTCGGGCGAGTCGACCCGGTTGTAGACCTGCGCCGCCAGCGCGGTCAGCGGGATGCCTTTGCCCACCGAGGCGCCGAGGTCACGGTGCGAGGGACCGACGAAGTCCGTCTTCTCGAGCTGCGCGGCGATGACGACGTCGCACGCCTCCTGCCCGATCTGCGAGTAGTACGTGCCCTCGAAGCGTCCCTGGCGGAACAGCCGTCGCATCCGGGCGTCGAACGTGCGCGTCCGCACGAGCCGCTCGAGCAGATCGATCTTGGCCGCGTCGGAGCAGCCCTCCATCTCTCCCGAGATCCGGTACTTGTCGGGGAAAGCCCGCGTCACGTCGAGCGCGAGGTCCTCACGCCGGCGCTGGAGGGCCTGGAAGTCCTCCTTGGCCTCACCGGTCGGCGCGGCTCCCTCCCCGGTGGTCCTGCCCGTCTCCTGGGACTCGGCCGCCGACTCGGTCACGGCCTCCGCGGTCGCAGTCTTCTTCTTGCCCTTGGTCTTCTTCTCCGCCATCTCCACCATTCCGGGGAAGGGATCTCAGCTCGCTTCGAGCGACGCGGCCTTCGCGGCGCGGCTCTTCATCAGCTGCCGGTCGGCGCGATAAGAGGACCGGACCAGCGGTCCGGCCTCCACGTGGGCGAAACCCATCGCCTCTCCGATCCGCGCCAGCTCGGCGAACTCGTCGGGATGCACGAACCGCTCGACCGGCAGGTGCCAGTCGGTGGGCCGCAGGTACTGGCCGATCGTCAGGATGTCGACGTCGCGCTCGACCAGGTCGCGCATGACCGCCAGGATCTCGCCCGTCTCCTCGCCGAGCCCGAGCATCATGCCGGTCTTGCTCACCATGCCGGGCGCCCACGCGCGCGTGCGCGCCAGGAGCTCGAGCGTGATCGCATAGTCGCCGCCGCCCCGGGCGCGCCGGTAGAGGCGCGGCACGGTCTCGACGTTGTGGTTGAGGACGTCCGGGCGCGCGTCGAGCACTGTGCGGAGCGCGTCGCAGTTCCCGCGGAAGTCGGGTACGAGCACCTCGACCGACGTCCCCGGCGCGCGCTCGCGTATCGCCGTGATCGAGGCCGCGAAGATCGACGCGCCTCCGTCGGCGAGGTCGTCCCGGTCGACCGACGTGACGACGACGTACGAAAGGCCCATCTCGACGACCGCGTCGGCGAGCTTCGCCGGCTCGTCGAGATCGAGCTCGGTCGGCATCCCCTTGTCGACCGCGCAGTAGCGGCAGCCGCGCGTGCAGATGTCGCCTAGGATCATGAACGTCGCGGTCCCATGACCCCAGCACTCGCCCATGTTCGGGCAGCGCGCCTCCTGGCACACGGTGTGGAGCCCGCGCTCCTCGACCGCCTGCTTGACGCTCGCGAAGCGCGGCCCGCCGCCGGCCCGGATCTTCAGCCACTCGGGCTTGCGCGGGCGCGGGGCAGGGACCGTGGCGGAACCGGGCGAGGCGACGGTGGCCAGGAGCGCGTCGACGGAGATCGTCGTCATGCGAGGTCGCTTCCGAACACCAACTCGAACGCGCACGCGAGCGCGTTCTCGACGTCCTCGCGGTCGATCGCGTCGCCGAGGAGCGCTTTCATCGACGTGACCCGCCGATCGGCGATCCCGCACGGCACGATCAGGTCGAAGTAGGATAGGTCGGTGTCGACGTTCAGCGCGAAGCCGTGGTGCGTGACCCAGCGCGCGACGCGGATCCCGATCGCCGCCACTTTGGCGTCGCCGACCCACACCCCGGTCAGCCCTTCGACGCGTCCGGCGACGATGCCGAACTCCGCGAGCGCGCGGATCAGGACCGACTCCAGGTCCCGGAGGTATCGGTGGAGGTCCCGGCCGCGGGGGGCAAGGTCGACGATCGCATAGCCCACGATCTGGCCGGGGCCGTGGAACGTGATGTCGCCTCCCCGGTCGGTCTCGACCAACGCGACCCCCCGGCGTTCGAGCTCGGCTTCGCTGCCGAGGAGGTGCGCGGTCTCGCCGGAGCGGCCCAGCGTTATGACGGGCGGATGCTCGAGGAGAAGCAGCGTGTCCGGAGCATGCCCCGCTTGCCGCGAGGCCACGAGCTCGCGCTGGATCGCCCAGGCATGGTCGTACTCCACCCGCCCCAGGCGGCGCACGGCGATTGCCGACCGCGGTGCAGGCGGGGGCGAGGGTCGTTCGATCGACGGCGCGGGGGCGAGAGTCATGGGGCGGGTCAAAGTATCCGGCGCCCCGAGGGGTCGCAACCGGATCGGGGTGATCGGTTCGGTGTCGTACTACTCCCGATACGCCGGCCCCTGGAGCCCCGCCCGGGTGGGCGCGAACGGGGCCGTGTCGACGGGAGGATGCTCGGCTCGGGCGAGGGCGGCGACGATCTCGGCGGTGAGGGGCGCGAGGAGGATCCCGTTGCGGTAGTGGCCGGTCGCGTAGAGAAGCCCGGCGAGCTCGGGGTCCTCACCGAGAACCGGGAGATCGTCGGCGGTCCCGGGGCGAAGGCCCGACCAGCGCGACTCGACGGGCGCGTCGGCAAGGGCGGGGACGGCGGCCGCGGCGGCCCGGATCAGCGCCTCGACCGCCGCCGGGTCCACTCGCTCGTCGAAGCCCGCCTGCTCGACGGTCGCCCCGACGACGATGCGGCCGTCGTCCCGCGGGACGCAGTACGCGCCGCGCCCGCCGACGACGTGGCGGATCGGCATCGTGCCCGGCCTGAGAGCCGCCATCTGGCCCTTGACCGGGCGCACCGCGAGCGGGCGCGGGAGGCCATCGATCCCCGCGCTCCATGCTCCGGCCGCCAGCACGACGAGCTCCGCCTCCGCCGTCCCGCCTTCGCCGCGGGCCCCGCCCTCGATCGCCACGCCCGTCACGCGGCCGCCCGCCGACACGATCGCGCGAACGGTCGTTCCGGTCTCGATCCGAACGCCGGGCCGGGCGGCCAGCGCCTCGGCGACGGCCGCCATCAGGGGCAGCGGGTCGACCTGCCGGTCGTCGGGGATGTGGAGGGCTCCGCGCGCGCTGCCGGCGATTCCCGGCTCGAGCTCCCGGACGCGGCTCGGATCCAGCCACTCGGCGCGGAGGCCGCGGCGGCGCTGCATCCGCGCGCGCGCCTCGAGCTCGGCAGCCTCGTCGTCGGTCAGCGCGACCACGAGCGTGCCCTCTTCGCGGTAGTGGAGGCGCCGTCCGGTCTCGGCCTCGAGCGCGGCCGCGAACGCCGGCCAGCGCGCGCGCGCGGCGATGCCGAGATCGAGCATGACGTCCGTCCGCCGCGCAAGGTCGGCGGCCCCCTCGACGAGCAGGTCCTCCGCCCATTCCATCTGCGGGGAGAGCATGCCGGCGGCGGCGGTCGACGCCTTCCGGCCGAGCTCGAAACCTTGCTCGAAGAGGGTGACGCGCCGGCCGTCGTCGGCGAGGGCGCGGGCCGCGAGGCAGCCGATCAGGCCGCCTCCGACGACGATCGCATCCGGCGCGCGGGGCATGGCGCGGAAGCTACGCGGTCGGGGCGCTCGCGAAATCCCCGCCGGTCAGGGCGCGATCACCCGCGCGATCCGCGCCGCGGCCGTCATCGCTTGCGCGAGAACCCCCACAGGCCCGCGCCCGCGATGCCGAGGACGATGGCGCCCACGACCGGCCATGGTCCGGGGCCGTGCCCCGCCTTGGCGAGCACCAGGCCCGCCGTTCCGTCCGCCGCGGTAGCGAGAGAGCGGAGCCGGGCGTCGATCTCCTGACCGGTGACTTCGCGCGGGACAGGCGGGTTGCCGCCGCGCAGCGGCACGTCCACGGCGCGCACGGCGCCGTTCGGTCCCAGGTCGACGATCGCGGTCACGGGGTAGTCCTCGTCCCCGGCCCGGATGACCAGCACCCACGAGCCGCTCTCGGGGATCTCGCCGCGGAGGGCGTAGACGCCCGTGGCCGAGGTCGCGACGAGCTCGACCGGGATGCTCACCCGCTCGCCGTCGACCAGGCCCTCGGCCGTTCCACGCGCCTGGATCTGCATCGGCACCCCGTGGTGGTAGGTGCGGACGAGCGCGATCGCGCCGCGCGTCAGCTGGTCGTACGGGTTGGCGGGCAGCTCGATCGAGAGCCACGGCGGCCCCGCGAGCGCGGTGGTCGCCAGCGTGAGCAGCAGTGCGGCGGTCAGTCCAGCCGCGCGGCGGGTGGGGCGCTTGCTTCGGTTCATCGTCATCCTCCGGTGCGGGTTCGTTTCCCTCGGTCACGGATTGGATGTCGCTCGGCGCCCGGCGGTTTGCGCGGGGGCTGCCTGCACGCGAAATAAGGGGTCCACCCCTCTGCCACGCGGGGTTGACTATTCATAACCAACGGGTTATGAATAGAGCATGCCCGCCACCACCGACCGGATCCTCCGCACGCTCGCCGACCCCACCCGCCGGGCACTGTTCGAACGACTGTGCCGCGAGGGGGAGCAGACCGTCGTCGTGCTGACCCGGAGGGCGGGGGTGTCCCAGCCCGCGGTGTCCAAGCATCTCGCCGTGCTCGGGCGCGCCGGGCTCGTGCGCCATCGACGGGAGGGCCGCCGAACGCACTACCGTGCCCGTCCGCAGGGGCTCGCACCGCTCGTCGACTGGATGAGCGTATACGGCGAGTTCTGGCGGAGCCGGCTCGATCGACTCGAATCCGTACTGGAGGGGATGGACAGATGAAGAGAGCCGATGCCGACGCCCGTTCGCTCGTCTTCGAGCGTCAGCTGCCGCATCCGCCGGAGAAGGTCTGGCGCGCGCTCACCGAGCCTGTGCCGCACTGGAACGGCGTGACCGACTGCGAGGTCCTGGACGTCGCGCCCAACGAGCGGCTCGCCTACACCTGGAACGCGTCCGGCGAAGAGGCTGCGGGAGGGCTCGAGACGGTCGTCACGTGGACGCTGACCCCGATCTCGGACGGCACGCAGCTCCGCGTGGAGCACTCGGGGTTCCGACCGGAGGAGGACGCGCGCAATCTCCAGGGCGCGAGCTACGGCTGGGCGCGGTTCCTCGACGGCCTCGAGCGCGTCGTCGCGGACCTCGACGGGGAGCCGTCAGCTCGCCGATGATGGACGGAGCCTCCCTCGAGCCCGTCGGGGTGATCCGCTCGACGTTGCGGGATCGGGCGCAGGCGCCCAGGCAGGGGGCCGAGGGAGCGCCCGACGCATGGCTCGAGGTGCGCCCCCGGTTCGCGCGAGCGCTCTCCGGCGTCTCGGCCGGCGACGAGGTACTCGTGATCACGTGGCTTCATCGCGCCGACCGCGGCGTCCTCGAGGTCCACCCTCGCGACGACCCCGCGGCCCCACTCGCCGGCGTGTTCGCCACGCGGTCGCCTGACCGGCCGAACCCGCTCGGACTCCACCGCGTGACGGTGCGGGAGGTGGCCGGACCCCGGCTCCGGATCGGGCCGATCGAGGCGATCGACGGCACTCCGGTCGTCGACATCAAGCCGGCGCTCGGCCCGTCCGACCGCTGAGAAACGGGATCCCGTACCGCCGCCCCCCGCGCGGCTGATCGCCCAGGACGCGCAGCACGTCGACGTCGACGCCGTCCGAGAAGTGGGCGAGCGGGGCGACGTCCGGCCGCTCGACCCCCCCGGCCGCCAGCAAATCCTCCGAAACGGAGTCGACCTCCACGTCCCGGAGCGGATAGGGCCGATGCCGGACCCGCACGGTCCGCACCGCTCCCCGCCGCACGACGTGGAGTGCGTAGCGCTCGATCAGGAACTCGTCGAGCGATCCGGGCTCGGCCGGCCCCCGCGGCGAGCCCACGCGATAGCGGACCTCGAGACCCGGCGCGCCCGGTCCCTGCCGCCTGACCGTGCGGTACGCCTCGGCTCCATCTTCCGAACCTCGCGCCATGCGCGCGTGCCGGTACGGGAGGCCGTAGGCGAGTCGCGCCGCCGCCACGGCGAGGGCCGAGGAAGCCTCCAGCGAGAAGAACCAGATGGCGGGCTCTCCGCCCGCGAGCCGCACGTAGGTCCGCACGTTCGTCTCCAGGAAGTCGAACCCCAGCCCGGGCGGCACGAGCGGCGGCCGGGCGGAACGGATGTCGAACGCGATGATGCTCACCCAGGCCGTCCCGTCGCGCACGTCGAGAGGGAGCTCGGGCGGCACGACGCCGCGCAGCGCCGGTGGCGGGACGGGCCAGTGGAGGAACAGGAGCCTCCGCCAGCTCTGCGCGCCCTCGAGAATGGTTTCCGGCTTCACCCGCTCCCCCTGTGCCAGACCGTGGTCATCGATCAGCCACCCGTTTCGGCGTGGGGGGCCGCCACCGGCTTCGATTCCGGCGAGCCTCGCTGCCTGAGGAAGATGCTCAGGACGACGATCGAGCCGACGGCCAGGAACTCGCTCTGCCAGTTCTGGAACGACTCGAACCAGAACCTGGAGGCACCCAGGTATTCCAGCGTCGACACAGGCGCACCCCCGTGCAGGAGCTGCTCCTGGCTGTAGTCCGCGGCGCCCCCCAGAGCGTGGGCGACGAAGGACAAGAGGAACAGGAGCGCGAAGGCGATCCCCAGCGAATGCTCATAGAGCGTCAGGACGAACCCTCCGCGGCGGACCGGCCAAGGAGCGTTCTCCCTGTCGCGCACCCGTCGGGGATCGGCGTCCACCTTCTCCCTGCCTTCGAGCTTCTTCGACTCCGCCGACCCCTTCTGCCTGAGCCGGACCGTCAGGACGACGTACGCCGCCATCTGCAGGAACTCGCTCTCCCAGTTCTCGAAGGTCGCCTCGGCGAACCCGCCGCTCGTCAGGTAGTCCCCATAGGAGGGCGGGGGCTCGCCGTGCTCGCGCGACTCCGCCACCTCGACCCGGTGACCGGCCAGGCTCTGCGCCACTAGAAACGCCAGGAACAGCCCGAAGAGGACGATCGACAGCCCGTTCTCCCGCCACGCATTGCTCATCGCTTTCCCCTCCCCACGTCGCTGCGTTGAACGTCGTTCCGATATGTCGTCCGGCGAACAGTTTCGATCCTCGAGATGGAATACGATCCGCATGTCTCCCGGCGCTCAGGAGAGCGCCGGTTTCACTGAGCTATGGAGGAACAGATGGCACAGGATAAGCCGCAGGGTGGTCGATCCGGTGGCCAGGGCGGCCGATCGGGCCAGAAGAGCGGTGGCGGCAGTCAGGGCGGGAGCAAGTCCGGCAAGCAGAGCGGTGGCGGCGGCGGTGGTCGCGGCGGCCGCTCGGGCGGTGGTAGCAAGAGCGGCAACCGCTAGGACCTCCGGACCGGCCGAAACGAGGAACGGGGCGCTCATGGAGCGCCCCGTTTCCGTTTTCCGTCGATGTCTCGAAGAGGCCGGCTGGCCTCACTCGACCTCGACCCCCTCCATCGCGGCCTCGTTGATCCCCTCTTCGGCGAGCATCGTCAGCTTCTCGTTCGCGGCCGATTCCTCCTCCAGCGTCTGCTGGAGCAGCTTCTCCGCCTTGCCGTACCCCAGCAGCCTGGCCCACTCGACGGCCGTGCCGTAGGCCGAGATCTCGTAGTGCTCGACGCGCTGCGCCGCCGAGATCAGGCCCGCATCGAGGACGATCTGCTCCGGCTCTTCCTCGATCAGCTCCGCGCCCTCTTCGAGCAGACCCTCCATCCCCTTGCACTTCTTCCTGCCCGGGGACAGATCGAGCTCCTCGAAGATCTTCTCGAGGCGGGTGACTTGTTCCTTGGTCTCTTCCAGATGCGACTCCAGGGCCTCCGCCAGATCGGGATCCTCCACGGCCTTGACCAGCTTCGGCAAGGCGCGCGTGATCTGCTTCTCGGCGCTGTAGATGTCCTGCAGCAGGTGACCGAATAGATCGTCCAGGGACTCCAGCTTCATCGCTTCCTCCATTTCAGGGAATGGGACTGCTCTTCTTCCGGGATTGCATTGCGGTGCATTCCGGTGGTGGAATGAGCGTACCCGCTGGCCCCGTGACTGTCTGTCCGCTGGTTGACCGAGAATCGAGCCCGCGCCTGGTCCGCCGAGGAATCGGTCGCGCGCTGACCCCGTAGCGCGTACCGCCGTCACGAAGCTTCTCTCGGCTTTTGTCTTCGAGCGGACAGCGGGGATGCCACGGCCGGCCGTAGACTCGAAGCGAATCCGACGTGATGTCGGAGGAGCGATAAAAACTTCAGAGGAGGATTCCATGCCTGATCAGAAGAGCGGTGGCAAGACGCCTCACGGCGAGCAGCCAGGTCGCGAGGGCGGCACCGGCCAAGGTCGTCAGAGTGGTCAGGGCGGCCAGGGCGGCGGTCAGTCCGGCCGTCAGGGCGGCGGTGGCGGCGGCCAGTCCGGGCGCCAGAGCGGCAGCGGCGGTGGCGGCGTAGAGCGCCAGCGGCAGCCGGGCACCGGCGGCTCCGAAGGCCGCGAGGACATCGGAGAATAGCCGTCCCGAAGGACTGGCGGAGGCGCAGCGCGCCTCCGCCGCTCCTTCACCGCGCCGGACGGATCGTGACCGGCGCCTTGAACGTCCGCACCGTCATCGAAGTTCCTCCCGCCCCTGCCATGATCGACCAGTCGCTCCCCGCGAGGTCATCGGTCCTCCGATTCAGGACCCGCCCGAGAGTCGATCGCACCTCGCCTCCGAAGGTGTGAACGTCGATCTCGGCGTCCGTGTCCGGCGCCAGGGCCAGGGTCACCGCGCCGCTGTGGGTCTCGATCTCCCATGCCCCTCCGCGGGTCGGCCTTCCGGACACTATGACTTCCCCCGTCACGCTCTCGATCCGCGCACGGGCCTGGCGTGCGGCAACCACGCGGATCGTCCCGCTGACGCTGGTGGCGGCCAGGTCGGAGACCTCGCCCGCGAGATCGATCGAGCCGCTCGCCGTCTTGGCTCGCAGCCAGGGCGTACGGGCCTCGATCCAGATCGCGCCCTCCATCGACTCGGCCCGAACGGTGGCGGGGGCTCCCCGCACGCGAACGCTTCCGCTCACCGAATACAGGTCGAGCCCGCCTTCGACACCGTCGACCTCGATCGAGGCGTCCGCGGCCTTCACCCAGACCACGCTGCCACGGGGAACCCGAATCTCGAGTCGTGCGGAGCCAGCCGTGGTGCCGGCGGTGGGCGGCTCGACGCCCAGCTTGATCGCCTCGTGCCCGGCCATGTAGAAGCGGCCCGCTCCGGGTTCGAGCTCGGCCACGACGGCGACCGAGTCGCGGTCCCAGCCGGAGATCGACGTGGAGCCGCTCAGGTTGTAGATGCGGATCGTGGCGTCGGCGGAGGCGGCGAGACCGCGCTCGACCCGCCCCTGCGCCACCGAGCGCGTGGACGTGAGGCCGACCGCGGCGAGGACGCAGAGGGCGAGCGCTACGAGCCCGCCGCGCGAAAAGCGGACCTGGCCGTTCACCCCTCCCCCGACCGCGCCGCCTGCTCGAGCAGGTCGATCTTCCGCTGGTAGGTCGCGAGCAGCATGCGGGTGAGCTCGCCGTTGCCCGGGTCGCGGTCGAGCGCGACCTGGAGCTCGGCGATGGCGGCATCGATGACCTCGAGGTTCCGGCGCACGATCTCCATCGTCTCCGGCGACAGGTCCTGCGCCTCGAGGCCGGCGAGGAGCTCCTGCGAGGCGGCCAGGAAACGCGCCTCGTCGGCGCCGGGAACGTCCTCGTCGCGAGCCGCCGTGGGCGGGGCCGACTCGCCGGCGCGGCGGAGCTTGAGCGCGACCGCCTCGTCGTAGTTCCGGGTGAGGATCGTCGTCACCGCGGCGGTGACGACGACGAGCGCCAGCGCGGCGGCGACCATCGCCCAGGCCGGCAGCCCCGCGCGCCGCGGGCCCCGGCGCGCCGCGAGCGGGACAACCATCGGGGAAGGCTCGTCACCGAGCCGGGCATCGATCCCGGCCCACAGCTCGCGCGGCGGCCGGATCTCGCGCGGCAGGTCGGCGGCAGCCGCCAGCAGAGCCTCCAGCTCGCGCGCTTCGGCGCGGCAGTCGTCGCAGCCCGCGAGGTGCGCGGCGACGGCCTCCTTCTGCCGTTCGCCGAGCGCACCCTCGACCCATTCGTCGAGCCGACCGCGAACCTCTTCGCACCTCATGACAGCGCCTCCCGCAACAGCTTCCTCGCCCGGTGGAGCTGGGCCTTCGAGGTTCCGGTCGCGATGCCGGTCATCTCGGCGATCTCGTCGTGGCGGTAGCCCTCCACATCGTACAGCACGAACACGGCCCGCGCTCCGGGCGGGAGCGCGGCGATCGCCCGCTCCAGGTCCAAGGCGAGACCGGCCCGCGGCGCGGGCTCGTAACGGGGGCTCATCACCGCGGCGGCCTCCGCCCTCCGCTCCCGGCGGCCCGCCGACCTGCGGTCCGTCAGGACGACGTTGACCGCCAGGCGGTGAAGCCAGGTCGCGAACGCGGCCTCGCCCCGGAACGAGCCCAGATTCCCCCACGCGCGCACGAAGACGTCCTGCGTCCGCTCCATCGCGTCCTCCGGATCGCCGGTCAGCCGCAGGCAGAGCGCGTAGACGCGCCCGACGTGGTCCTCATAGAGCCTCCGGAACGCTGCCCGGTCGCCGCCCTGCGCGCGGCGCACGAGGTCGCTCCCCTGCACGTCGGGACCTCCCGGGATCGAGTCGACTCGGTCATTCATGAGATGCCGCCGCCTTGCCGACGGTTTACTAGCCGCCCCCCGGCATCCTCCCTATACTCCTGCTCTCCCATGGTGATCATCGCGAACCCGCGGGCCGGACATGGGAAGGGCGCCGGGAATGTGGAGAGGTTGCGGGGCGCGATCCGACGCCGGGGTCTCGACGGCCGAATCGTAGTCACCGAAAGTCCCGGGCACGCCACCCAGCTGGCGCGCGCGCTCGTCGAGAGCGGTGAGCGCAGGATCGCCGCGATGGGCGGCGATGGGACGATCGGGGAGGTCGCCAACGCGCTGCTGGGAACGGAGGTCGAGCTGGCGCTGATCTCCATGGGTACCGGCAACGACATCGCCCGCAGCCTGGGTCTGCCGCTCAACGACCTGCCCGCGTCCCTGATCCTGGCCTTCGAGGGCGAAGCGCATCCCGTCGACATCGGCCGCGAGCGCGACCGCGCGTTCCTCTCGGTGCTGGGGCTCGGCTTCCCGGCGGTCGTGGCGGCGGAGGCCAACAGCTTCACCTGGCTCAAGGGTCCGCCGGCGTTCTTCGCCGCCGTCTACAAGGCGGTTCATCGCCTGCGCGCCGTCCCGTTGGTGATCGAGATGGACGATCTCACGCTGGACATGGACTGCGCGGCCGTGATGATCCAGAACACCCCCTACACCGGCGGTGGACTCTTGATGGCTCCCGGGGCCCGCATGGACGACGGCGTCCTCGACGTGGTCGTGGTGGACGACATCGGCAAGAAGAACCTCATGATCAACTTCCCGAAGGTCTATTCCGGCCGCCACCTCCGGCATCCTAGCTTCCAGCTCCACCGCACCACCCGGGTGCGAATCGAGTCTCAGGAACGCCTCCCCAAGATGTTCGACGGGGATCTCTGCGGGTGGACGCCGGTCGAGGCCGAGGTCGACCGGGGCGCCCTCCGCGTGGTTCTCCCGGCGGCCTGAGGCATGGACCGCGTCTCCCGGGCGCTGGCCGGAAAGGAGATCCTGGTCACGGGTGCGACCGGGTTCCTGGGCCAGCCGCTGCTGGAGAAGATCCTGTGGTCGGCGCCCGAGGTGGAGCGGATCCACGTGCTGATCCGCCCCAAGCGCCCCTTCGGCGGCGAGGTCCAGACCCCCGCCGAGCGGCTGCGCAGGGAGCTCTTCCAGTCCAGCGTATTCGACCGGCTCCGATATCGCTACGGCGACGAGTTCGAGCGGTTCCTCGAGGAGAAGCTGGTCGCCGTGGGCGGCGACATCTCGCAGGAGCGCCTGGGCATGGACCCCGCCGTTCGCGAGGATCTTCTCCAGCGGCTCGACCTGATCATCAACAGCGCCGCGGTCGTCTCCTTCGACGCGCCGCTCGACGACGCGCTCGAGCTGAACACGCGCGGGGCCGGGCGGGTGGCGGAGTTCGCGGCCGCCTGCGACGACGCCGCGCTTATCCACGTCTCGACCGCGTACGTGTGCGGCGCGAGCGACCAGTCGATCCCCGAGACGATCCACCACGCCGCCCCGGACTCCGAGGATCTGTTTCCCGTTCGCGGGTTCCGCGATCCCGACGAGGACCTGGCGCGCATCGAGGCGATCGTCGCCTCCGTGCGCGAGCAGGGGAGCAGCCCCGAGGTCCGTCGCGAGCTCGTCGAGGCGCTGGTCCAGCGCCGGCGCCGGCGCGGCGGCTCGCGCGAGCCGCGCCGCGAGACGATCGAGAACCTGCGCGGCCGGTGGATCGAGAACCGGCTCGTCGAGGAGGGCATGAAGCTGGCCCGCGAGCGCGGCTGGAACGACACCTACACCTACACCAAGGCGCTCGGCGAGCAGATGGTGCTGCGCCGGCGCGGCGCCGTGCCGCTGGCGATCGTACGGCCGGCGATCATCGAGTCGAGCCTCTCGGAGCCGTCGCCGGGATGGCTCGACGGGCTGCGCATGGCGGATCCGCTGATCGCCGCGATCGGCAAGGGCCGCCTGCGCTCGCTGCCGCTCGATCCCGACGTGGTGCTCGATCTGGTCCCCGCCGACATGGTCGTCAACACGATCCTGGCCGCGGTCCCCAAGCTCGCCGAGGACGGCCGCGGCTCGCTCCAGGTCTACCAGGTGGCGACCGGCTCGCGGAACCCGGTCACGATGGGTCGCCTGCACGAGCTGATCGTGGGGTACTTCGAGGCCAACCCCATGCTCGACAAGCAGGGCGAGCCGATACGCGTCAAGCCGCTCACGTTCCCGAGCCGGGAGGCCTTCCGCCGCCTATACAAGCTGAAGGCGGTCCCGCTCTCGGTGGCGGAGGCGACGCTGGAGCGGATGGTGGACTGGGGCGTGATGGCGGATCAGGCGCAGAAGCAGCGTCGGAAGCTGGCCGCCACGCGCGCGGCGCTGGACAAGCTGTTCTACTACGGGGAGCTCTACGAGCCGTACCTCAACCTCGACTGCCGCTTCGAGGTCGACAACACGATGCGGCTCTTCGAGTGGCTCACGCCCGAGGAGCGCCGGCGGTTCAATTTCGACGTCTCCCGCATCAACTGGCGTCACTACATCCACGTCCACATCGCGGGCATCAAGAAGTACATCCTCAAGGTGGAGCGCGCGGGGACGCTGGAGGTCGAGGAGGACGTCTCCGCGGAGCGCGAGGCCGTCGGCACGATCAACGACCTGCTGCGGCACGGCGCGGAGCGGTATCCCGAACAGGTGGCGCTCCAGGTGCAGCGCGACGGCGGCTGGGTCCGCTACACGTTCGCCGACCTGCGCGACGCGGCGCGGCGCGTAGGCGACCGTTTCCACCGGCTGGGGTACGCGAAGGGCGACCGCGTCGTGCTGTGGTCCGAGAACCAGCCCGAGTGGGGCGTGGCCTACATGGGCGCGGCGGCGATCGGGCTCGTCGTCGTGCCGCTCGACTCGCGGACGTGGCACCGCGAGGTGTGGTCGGTGGCCAGCTTCACCGGCGCGCGCGCGATCCTCGCCTCGCGCGGCTGCTTCGCGCGGCTGACCGAAGAGGAGCTGGCGGCGAACGAACGCGCGGCGCGACCCGTCGCGCTTCTGGACGTCGACTCGGAGTGCGACCCGTTCGCGCGCCCGGAATACCCGCGCTCCACCGACCCCCCGCCCGCGGCGGTCACAACGGAGGGGTTCGAGCCGCCGGGGCCCGACGACCTGGCGTCGATCATCTTCACGACCGGCACGGCGGTCGACCCCAAGGGCGCCATGCACACGCACCGGAACTTCCTCTCGAACCTCTTCGGGGTGAGCCGCTCGCTGCCGCTGACGGACGAAGACCGGTTCCTGAGCGTCCTGCCACTCTACCACGCGCTCGAGTTCACCTGCGGATTCCTGGCGCCGCTCTATCGCGGGTGCACGATCACCTACGCCCGCTCGCTCAAGCCCAAGGTCCTCATCGAGACGATGCGCGAGACGGGGACTACGGTCATGCTCGGTGTCCCCACCCTCTACGCGCTCCTGCGCGACGACATCGAGCGTCGCGTCCTCGGCGCCTCGCGGTCGCCGCTCCGCAACAACCTCATGGAGACCGGCAAGCGCCTCGCGCGCTCGTGGGAGCGACGCTTCGACCGATCGATCGGGCGCCAGGTGTTCGTGCGCGTCCATCAGGCGTTGGGCGGCCGGCTGCGGTTCCTCGTGAGCGGCGGCTCCGCGCTGGGCGACGAGCTCTACGAGACGTACCGCGCGATGGGGATCCAGATCTACGAGGGGTACGGGCTCACCGAGACCGCTCCCGTTCTCACCGTGAATCCGCTCTATCAGAGCCGCAGGGGATCGTGCGGCAAGCCCGTGCCGGGAGTGGAGCTCAGGCTCTTCCACACGGACAAGGACGGAGTAGGCGAGATCATCGTGCGGTCTCCGAGTCTCATGAAGGGCTACTGGCAGAATCAGAAGGCGACCGAGCGGGTCGTGATCGACGGCTGGTTCCACACCGGCGACCTGGGCTGGGTGGATGCCGACGGCTACCTGTACATCACGGGCCGGATCAAGGACGTCATCGTGACCGGCGCCGGCAAGAACGTCTACCCGATGGACCTGGAAGCGATCTACCGCGCGATCCCCGAGATCGAGGATATCGTCGTGGTCGGCGTTCCGAGCGGCCTGTCCGAGGACGTGCACGGCGTGGTGGAGCCGGCGGAGGATCTCGAAGGCACGGCCGAGGAGGTCCGAAAGCGCATCCAGCGCGAGATCCAGCGCGTGGGCCGCGACCTCCCCGGCTATCACCGGCTCCAGCAGATTCACGTGTGGTCCGCCGGGCTGCCGCGGGACGAGCGCGGCGAGATCGACCGGGCGGCCGTGCGGAAAGCGGTCCGCGAGCAGGCCGCGGGGGAAGCGGCGGCGCGGGCACCCGGCGAAGCGGCGCGCACGCCCTCGCGCGACGGAAATCGCCGGCAGGCGGTCGTCGAGGAGATCGCGCGCCTGGCGCGCGTTTCCGCCGCCGACGTGCGGCCGGAGAGCCGGCTCGCCGACGACCTGGGGCTCGATTCCCTGCAGGCGATCGAGCTCCTCCTCTACCTCGACCACGAGCTCGGCGTATCGCTCGACGACGAGACCGCGGCCCGGATCGAGACCGTGGGACAGCTCCTCGACGAGGTTCCCGAGGAGATCCGGCCAGCGGCTCCGCGCCGCATCCGCACGGCGACCACGGTGCGCTCGGCGCTCCCGCACCACGAGCGGCCCGTCATCGACCGGGCGCTCTTCGGCTCGTTTCGCGTGGGTCTCAAGGCGCTCTACCGCGGCTACTTCGATCTCGATGTGCGCGGCGCCGAGTGGATCCCGGCCGAGCCGCCCTACCTCCTGGCCGCCAACCACTCCAGCCATCTCGACGCGCCCGCCGTGCTGGCGGCGATCGAGCTCGCGCGCGGACCCGAAGCGGCTCGGCGGCTCCATGTCCTCGGCGCGCGGGACTACTTCTTCGACACGCCGCTCAAGCGCTGGTTCTTCAGCACGTTCCTGAACGTCGTGCCGATCGAGCGCGAGGAGGCCTCGCTGGCCGGGCTCAGGATGGTGAAGCGGATTCTGTCGTCGGGAGAGTCCGCGCTCATCTTCCCCGAGGGGACGCGCTCGCGGACGGGCGAGATCGATGCCTTCAAGCCAGGCCTCGGGCTCCTGGCACGCGAGCTCGAGGTGCCGATCGTGCCGGTCCACATCGCCGGCACGTTCCCCGCGCTCCCCGCGGGCAAGATCCTGCCGCGGCCGGGCAAGATCGTGGTCGCGTTCGGCGAGCCCTTGACCATGGACGCCTATCGCGGCGACGGCGCGCCGGCCAGGGACGAGGTGTACCGCAGGATCGCCGCGGATGTCCGCGATACGATCGTCGATCTCGGCCGCGCGGGGAACGGCGCCGACCGATCCCCGGAATGAGGCGCGCGGCGTTCTTCGACGTCGACGGGACGGTGGTGGCCGGCGACATCGTCCGCTATGGCGTCGAGATTCGCACCATGGATCGCTCGCGGCTCGGCCGGCTGGCGTGGACCCTCGGCTTCCTGCCGCGCGTGCCGTGGCTCATGGCGCTGGACGCCTGGCGGCGCGCGGCGTTCCAGCGCTCGTTCTACCGCGTCTACCGCGGCCTCCCCGCCGACGAGCTCGAGCGCCGCGCGACGGCGTTGTTCACGAACTACATCGAGCCCCGGATCTTCCCCGCTGCCGTCGAGCGGATCGCGCGCCATCGCGCGCGCGGCGACCGGGTCGTCCTGATCACCGGATCGGTCGAGCCGATCGTGGCCCCGCTCGCCGAGCACCTGAGGGTGTCGTCGGTGATCGCCCCGCGGCTCGCGGTCGACGACGGCCGCCTTACCGGCGAGCTGGACGAGCCGCCGATCGCCGGCGAGCGGAAGGCCGAGAAGATGGCCGCCTTCGCCGCGGAGAACGGGATCGATCTCGGGGCCTCGGTCGCTTATGGCGACAGCGCCGACGATCTGCCGATGCTCGAGCTCGCGGGGCGCGCGGGGGTCGTGAACCCGAGGGGGCGGCTCCTCGACCAGGCGGTAGCGCGCGGATGGGAAATCCTGTACTGGGACGCAGACGCGTGAAGGCGCTCGAGTACGTGAAGAGCGTGCCGCGGTATCTGGCGGCGCGCTACGTGGGCGGCCGCTTCGAGCGGCTCTACACGTCGGGGTTCTCGACCGTGCGGCTGGCGGAGGTCGATCCGCCCGCGCTGCCGGGCCCGCGCTGGGCACGCGTGCGTCCCATCCTGGCCGGGATCTGCGGCTCGGACCTGGCCACGATCACCGCGCAGGGGACGACCTACTTCTCGCCCTTCGTCTCGACGCCCTTCGTATTCGGGCACGAGGTGGTCGGCGAGGTGGTGGAGACCGGCCCCGAAGTGAGACGCGTCGCGGTCGGGGACCGGGTGGCGCTGTCGCCGCCCCTTCACTGCGAGGTGCGCGGCATCGAGGAGCTCTGCGCCGAGTGCAGAATCGGGAACACGGGGCACTGCACGAACGTGACGGCCGGCGCGCTCTCCCCCGGGATCCAGACGGGCTACTGCCGCGACACCGGAGGCGGGTGGAGCGGCTCGCTCGTCGCGCACGAGATCCAGCTCCACCCCGTGCCCGCCGGCGTCTCCGACGAGGCCGCGGTCCTCATCGAGCCCCTGTCGTGCTGCATGCACGCGGTCCAGCGAGCGGCGGTTCCGGACGACGGCATCGCGCTCGTCCTCGGCTGCGGGACGATCGGCGCGCTGACGATCGCCGCTCTCCGCGCGGGCGGATCGCGCGCCCGCGTCATCGCCGTGGCCAAGTACCGCCACCAGCGGGAGACCGCGCGGCGCCTCGGGGCCGACGTCGTCCTCGGCAGCGGCAAGTCGATGCGCGGAGACCTCGCGCGCGAGCTGGGCACGACGCTCCACCCGACCGAGCTGGGTCCGCCCACCTCGCTCAGCGGCGCCAACGTGACCTTCGACTGCATCGCCACCGCGCGCACGCTCGACGACGCCATGCGCTTTACCCGCGCCCGGGGCGCCGTTATCGTCGTCGGCATGCCGGGCGTCCCCGACGGGGTGGACTGGACCGCGATGTGGCACAAGGAGCTGGACGTGCGGGGGAGCTACACGAGCGACGAGGAGACGTTCGGCCGAGCCGTCGCGACGGCCGCGCGCCTGGACGCGCTGCTGGCGCCTCTGGTCGGCGCCCGCTTCGCGCTCGAGGAGTGGGACCAGGCCCTCCGCTCCGCGCTCCACTCCGGCGAGACCGGCGTGATCAAGACCGTGTTCGCGCCGGGATCGTGAAGTACCTGACCTACAGCGGCAACGCGCTCCTCGCCGCGGAGCTCCCCGACACTTCCACCGTCTACTATCCGCCTCCCATCATCCCCGGCCTGTCGCGCGAGGAGATCCCGCGCCGGCTCACGGAGGCCCTGGAGAGCCCGCTCGGCATGGAGCCGCTCTCGCAGCTCGTTCGGACGGGATCGAAGGTCACGATCGCGTTCGACGACAACTGCCAGCCGTTCCCCCCCATGCGCCGGCCGGATATTCGCCAGGTCATGATCGAGCGGCTGCTCGAGCTCCTCTACAGCTACGGCGTCCGCAAAGAGGACATCACGCTCCGCTGCGCGATCGCGCTCCACCGCAAGATGCAGGTCCCCGAGCTCGAGCACATGCTGGGGCCGCGGATCATGGCGGAGTTCCATCCCGATCAGCTCGCCAACTTCGACGCCGAGGACAAGGCCGACATCGTCGACCTGGGGTCGACGCCGCACGGCGAGCCGGTCCAGACGAGCCGCGCCGTCGTCGACGCCGACCTGGTGATCTACGTCGATACGATCCAGATCCCGCTGAACGGCGGCCACAAGTCCGTGGCCGTGGGATTCGGCACCTACGATTCGATCGCGCCCCACCACAACCCCGCCATGACCGAGGATACTCCGCACGTCATGCAGCCCGACGGCTCCTGCATGCACGACTCGATCACGCGGATCTCGCGTCAGCTGCAGAAGCACTGCCGGATCATGGTCATCGAGGCGGCGATGAACGGCGCCACGTACCCGGCGCACCTGCGGCACCTGGCCAAGCCGCCCGAGCGGCTGAGCGCGATCGAGAAGGTCGTGCGCGCGGCCACTCCCACGTCGATGAAGCCCCTGCCCGAGCCCTGGCGCGCGGGGATCTTCCGCTCGATCAAGAGCGAGTACGCGCCCATCGAGATCAACGCCGGCGCGATCGACCCGGTCCACGCACGGACGATCGCCGCCATCCGGCCCCAGCTCGAGGTGCGCGCGCCGCGCCAGCACGACACGCTGGTCTTCGGGCTGCCGGACCTGTCGCCCTACAGCGTGGGGGCGCGGGTCAACCCGGTGCTCGTCGTCAGCGACGTCCTGGGGTACGTGTTCAACTGGTTCTGGAACAAGCCGTTCATCAAGCCGGGCGGGGTGGTGATCATCCTGAATCCGGTCTTCGAGGTGTTCCACGAGCTGTACCACGCCGCGTACCGACGATTCTGGGAGGAGGTGCTGCCCGCGACGACCGACCCCTTCGAGATGCGGGACCACTTCCAGGAGAAGTTCGCCCGCGACCCGGTGCTCGTGGACGCGTACCGGAACCGCTTCGCCCACCACGGCTTCCACCCCTTCACCGTGTGGTACTGGGCGACCTACCCGCTGCGCTACCTGTCGGACACCATCCTCGTCGGCCCGCCCGACGACAGGGCCGCCAAGCGGCTCGGCGTCTCGTGGGCGCCGTCGCTCGCCCGCGCGCTGGCGATGGCGCGCGAGAAGACCGGCGGCGACGACGTCGCCGCGCTGACGATCCCGCCGTTCATGTACCTGTCGGTCGACGGCGGGGGCTGAGGGCGCGTCGGGGTCCGGCGTGCGGCCGGCCCTCGACCCATGGGGTCTGTGCCAGGATGGCGGAACGGAAGGCATCTTCGGCAGAACCCGGGGCCATAGGCGCTGGGCCCCCTGGTGCGCGTCTCCGCGGAGACGCGGCAAGACGAGCTGCCGCGGCCTCCTACTTCCAATTCATTTACAGAGAGGTCCGGAGGATACAACCCCGGAACGAGGGCAGGAGATAGCCGGATGGGCGCTTTTCGACATGAGGGGCCAATCTCGGTATCGTTCGAGGGCGATGTCCAGGAGCGTCCGGGTCCACTTCGACTTCGTCTCGCCGTACTCGTACCTGGCGCTGACCCGCCTGGCGGCGTTCGGCGCGCGCCACGGGATCCGATGGGAGCCGGCGCCCGTCT